>JALGVE010000121.1 GCA_029820045.1 Candidatus Zipacnadia bacterium
CGCGAATGGTGGGCCTGCCGCATATGCTTCCATCTGACAACTGCTTCTGGCAACGCTTCACTTGGCCTCTCCGCTCTGCATGGGCGCGTCCTAGCCGACAGTCACCGGAATGTACACCTTCTTCAGCGGCACCATCGCCTGGAACTCGGGTTCGAGCTTGTCGTAGTTCTCAGTCAGCAGGTCCACGAACTTGTCGCGGTCCATGAGTGTCAAGGGCTGCCCCGCGTGCTCAGGTTCCTGCAGAGCGTCCTTGGTGAACCCGCCAGTTGACACGAACAGACCGTTCTCCCCGGGGCGTATAACCGCTCGGAAGTTACGGACATCGGGGGCGCCGATGGCGACCTTGACGCGCGGCTGCTCGAAGCCAAGGGCGTCCCGGTGGGCCACAATGTCCTTCCCGCCGTCAGGCCCCGGCGGGCTGACGCGAGTGCGAAAGCCCATCGCGCGCAGCACCGAAGCCACAAGGTCCTGGAAGTCGAAGGCATCAATGCTCGCAATGATGTCGGAGATGAGCTCGCCCGCTGTGGCCCGGGTCTCCTCGTAGAAGTCACGTGAGCCATCAATCTCGTCGCCGTCGCCGGGCCAGGGCCCACGGTGGCCAGCAAGCAGTTGTTCGACCTCCTCTTCAAGACTCTCGAGTCTGTAGACCGTCATGCGGTTGCTAGTCGCCTTGCGCATGCGATTGCTCATGTCGTCCCGCGAGACCCTCATCTTCCACACCATCTTACGCACCTGCGGGTACCCATCTATGAGGTCCGGATTGTACCGGTACTCGCCTGCCACTTCGCCAATCAGCACTTCCCGCGCCGGGCTGTTGGGGGTCAATACCGTGTCGCCCACCTCGATCTCCCGCACGAAGCGGTGTGCCTGGCGGGCCTGCTTCCCTATCACTCTGGCCGTCGTGCGGTCTGGATAGCGCTCCGCGTACCGCTTCTTGAAGTCGTCAAGCGTCTTGAGATCGGACATGTCCTGCATTTGGAGCCACCCGATTGCTATCACCTGGTGCTCCTCGACTTGTTCAATTATCTCGCTGTCACGTCCAGCTCGGACTACCCATACTGCCATGTCTTCCCTCCTGTCGGTCTCTACCGTCGGTCCTCCGCAGCCCCAGCAGCCTCGTAGGCAGCCGACGCAGCTTCTTCTGCGTGTGCAGCGGCACTACGTGCGGCGTCTGCGGCCTCATCGGCCGCCTCCTGAACCAGACCTAGGTAGGTCTCTATGTTCTCTTCCATCATCAACAACTCGACTATCAGGCCCTGGACAGCCTCCCTGAACCGAGACAGGAACGTCTCCTGCTCTCGCTCGAGGAACACCGCGAGGAGCAGGTCTGGCGGCATGCCCGCGTTCTGCCCTTCGACCCTGATCTTGTAGGTGCCGCCTTGCGTCCCGTACGGTTTCCGGTTTCCCTCCTCGACATCGATCCGGAAGATCTGCTTGGTTGTAGTGCTCATGTTCTCGGCTGTGATCTGTATGCTGACGGGCGGATTGCAGCTTTCGGCACGGCACACGAGTGCATTCCTGGTCCGGTCGTTGACTTCACACCCGACAACTTCCCCTCGCTGCCCCCCGCCATCGTTCGCTTCAGCCACGCCAACCAGGATCGTGCCTCCCGACGCGTTTGCGAAGCCTACGAAGTCCTCAGCTTCCACGGCACTCGGCTTGGTCTTGAAATCGACCTCGCGGCCCTCCCAGCCATCTATCAGCCGCTGCGTCTCCCTACGGATAGTCTGGTAACTGTCGCGTGGCAATCTTGTGCCCCCTCATGCGCGTCCCACGCTCTCCTCCACGATCGCTATCTCCTCTTCGGTGAGGCCGTAGAGGGCGTAGACGATCTGGTCTATTAACTCGTCGGTGCGGGTGAGGGCCTCGGTCTGATCGCGGTAGTCGTCAGCGTAGGTGCGATACGTCGCCAGAAGGTCGGCGAGGTTCGGGACCTTTCCCGCCAGCTCGCGCACGAACACCTCGAACGCCTCCTCCGACCATGCCAGGGACTCGTGCAGGTGACGGGTGCTGTGCGAGCCCTCCTCCACGAAGGGCTGGCAGCTCTCGTGCTTGAAGAGCGTGCGGGCCTGCTTGCCCTTCTGCAGCTTCTCGGCGGTATCGGGGTCCGCCAGCCCGCGCAGGTCGGCCTCGAAGCGCTCGATGAGGTCGTGCTTGTCCTTGTTGAGGTCAATCATGCGTTGGGCCAGCTCGGCCAGCAGGTCGTGCACGAAGTCCTCCCGGCCGGGGAAGTCCCTCAGCTCCTCGATCTCCTCCTCGCTGAAGTGCTCATGCGTCCAGGGCGGGAGGTCCTTGCCGACCGCCAGAGCGTGCGCCACCAGCGACTCTCGTGACAGCTTGTTGGCAGTGTCAGCGCTCCCGCTACTAACCAGGCTCTTGCCTCGCTGGAGCAGTCGTCCTCTGTCTGCGGCTGAGCAGCCGTCACGACGGTCGATCACACGTAGCGGGAAGCCGGCCATGAAGTTCTTGGCGACGCGAATGTACCCCCCGCGGAGGGGGACGCTACTCCAGGCGATATATGCCGCGAAGACTGCGGAGTTCAGTACTGCCTGGCAATACTGCAGAGATAGACCGTTGAGGGGCCGAGCGACACCGTAGACTGTATTCAGAGCAAAGTAGCATCCGTCCGCATCCAAGGCGAACTCGGGGCGCTCCGCAACGTCTGGGCTGACAATCTTGGGTGTCCCGATCATGAAGAAGTTCCTGGGATATGCGTGGCAGTACCAGTCCGACGCGCCGACCCAACGACCGTTTTCGCGAGCCTCGAGGACTCCGCGATGGCGTGCCAGGTATGCCCAGGCTCTCGGATAGCGCCCAGCGAGGTCCTCTGGCGACATTAGCTGACCTGAACCGTCCCGCAGCCGATACGGGGAGATCACGACGGTGTCCAAGCCGTGAACCGCGTAGCGGTCGATGTCTCGTCCCCGTAGAAACGGCACGCAGATGCCCGCCTCAACCCGGATACGAGCCGCTTCCGCTTCCGACCAAGCCTCGATGGTGTCATCGGACACCCGGCGTGCTTCTTCCAGTATGAAGACGTCGTCGGCGTTTGTTGTCGTCCCCACGAAGACGGTAGCTGCGTCTGTCAGTGGCACAAAGAGCTCAGAGCTTTCGCGCCTGAGCAGGTTTGCTCCGAGCGCCCAAGGGTCGCTCCCGAGGTCAGGGACCCTGACGCTCGTGCGCACACCGCGCACCTGGCTGAGCTGCGCAGGTCGTACGCGGAGGTATCCGGCAAGGGGGCTCGCGGGCCACGCCAGGAAGCAGAGACAGGTGTACGTCGTCGGACCTTCCCCCTCCTCCGACTGAAAGACCTGGTGAGCGCCGAAATCGACTACCAGGTCAAGGCACTGGGTACCGGCAGTGAGTTCGCGCAGGGGCTGACCGGCGTCGCTCTGCATCCACTTGTTTGGGACGATCATCCCGAACCGGCCTGGCTCGCGAATCCACCGCATCCCCAACTCGACGAAGATCAAGTAGAGGTCGAACTTGCCATGACTGGCAGAACCCCACCTATTCGCCAAGTAGGCCCATGTGGGCATGTCCCGCTCGCGGAGCCTGCCAGTCGTCACGTACGGCGGATTGCCGATGACCGCATCGAAGCCGCGCTCGTCTTCCGGCTTCCAGTCCGCCCTGCTCTGCTGCACCTGAAAGAACGCCTCCGGGAACTCAAGCTCCCAGTGGAAGAACCTCCGCCCGTCCCGACCGCCGACATCCTGCGCCTGCCGGAACCACTCCTGCCCGGTCAGCTCTCGCCACTGGTCGCTGCCGCGCCCGGCCCGCAGCGCCTCCAGGGCCGACCCATACTGCGCCGGGGTCACCTGCACCCCGAAATACGGCGCCAGCCACACGTTCGCCACCTGCCGATACGCGTTGCGGCGCTCGTCCATCTCCCGATACCAGGCGTCCTTCTGTCGCTCGATCCCCGCATCGCCCACCGGCGCCTCCACGATCCGCCGGAAGGCGTCCAGGAAGGCCACCAGGTCATTGCGCTCCAGCGTGGCGTCGAAGCGCATGGCAAGCTGCGGGCCCTCGCCGGCCTGCTCGCCGCCGCCCACCGCCGGCGGCGGGTTGCTCAGGTCCTCCTGCAGGCGCGCGCCGATCAGCGAGTTCCCGCAGCGCAGGTGGTGATCCAGGAAGGACAGCGCCTTGTCGCGCGAGACCGTGTGCAGCCACAGCGACAGCTTCGCAAGCTCCACCGCCAGCGGGTTGAGGTCCACGCCGTACAGGCAGTGCTGCACGATCTGGCGCTTGTAGTACGCCTGCGGATTGCCCTGCTCCGCTGCCGGGATAGGCGGTAGATACGGGTCGGTCGCCATCGCCAGTGAGAGGTAGTCCGCCGCGCCCACCAGGAAATGCCCCGAGCCCATCGCCGGGTCGAGTATCTTCAGCGACAGATACGGCTCCAGCAGCGACAGGCGCTTGTGCTCAAGGCGCTGGCGCTTGGTGCCATTCTCAGCAGAGGCAATGAGCGCGTCGAGGTCCTCCGGACTCTCGCAGGCGTGCTCTGAGGCGATCTGCTGCCAGCGCTGGTGAACCTCAGCGGCGGCCTCCTCGGCCAGCTCACCTACGGTGTGCTCGACGATGTAGTCCACGATGTACTTGGGCGTGTAGTAAGACCCGGTGGCCTTGCGCTCGCCGCGGTCGGTGACCAGGTAAACCTCCCCGGGCGCGAACTCGCGCGGGGTCTGGCCGCGGACCTTCTTGGGCTTGCTCACCTCGGACTTCTTCTTCACCAACGGCGGCTTGCCGGAGGCGCCCGGCTGCTCAATCATGGGCTCCTCGGCGACGGCGGGCCTGAGTTCAAGCAGGCCCTCGTAGATGGAGCCGAGATGTTGCACATCGAGCGTGGCGTAGTCAACGTCGTTGTCGGTGGGCTCGTCCCACCTCTCCCGCCTGTACGCCACCTGGTCAATGGCCTCAGCGAGGTAGGCGTCGCCGATCTCCCAGCGGGGGACGCCCTCCTGCGGGTCGTAGGCGATCTCGGGGTAGCGCTCGCAGGAGAACAGGCCGCCGTTGTAGGCGGGGATGACCTGGCGGTCGCCATCCCGCAGGCCCTTGTCAATGAGACCGCAGATGTCCATGAGGTGGTGCCATAGGCCGGGGCCGGTCGCCGCGTAGGTCCCGCCAGCGCGCAGCCGGCGGTTGATGTCCTGCTGAGTCGCTAGAAGGCTGTAGTCGCGATAGTGCGGATCGGCCGTGGGCAGGAGGTCCTTGTCCTCGGCGTAGAGCAGAAAGAGCAGCCGATACAGGACGGTCAGCGACAGATCGTGGACCTGCTTGAGCTGGTCCTCGTCCTCGGCATCCAGGCCGTTGCGCTCGAAGGCGAGGAAACCATTCATCAGCGTGCGCAGAGCGTCGTAGACGGCCTCCTTAAGGTCATCGCCGACCTCCGTGCGATAGCGCTCGCTGCCCTCGAAGACCAGCTCGACGAAGGACTTCTCGTCGCGGACGGGCACGAAGGCATCGCGGCGGAAGAAGAGGTAGAACCACTTGAAGGCCTCCAGGTCGCCCGCGTTGAGCAGGTCCACCAGATCGCACTCGTAGTAGGTGTCGCCGCCGCGGGCCTTGTCCTGCTCGTAGAGCCGCCAGTGCCGGCCATTGGTCAGAATGCCCCAGCGGACCTTGCTGCGGTAGAGGTAGTTGGTGATCTGAATGGAGGGCGTCTCGTCGCCACGCCTGCGGTCCAGGTCCTGCTCCCAGCGCTTGGCGTCTCCGACCGCGGTCACGTGCTCCCACAGCTCGGGAGTGCCCTTGAGCGGCTGGATCTGCCCCTTGTCATCGGGGGAGGTCAACAGGGCGTAGTCAGGCACGCGGTTAACGCCGGCGATAGGCTCCTGGACCTCGTACTCCCAGCTGAGGGCCTCCCTGAGGACGGGCTGGATGAAGTCCTCCTCCGTCTGCGCCTCGTTGGTGGCGTCGGTGAAGCGAGCTGCATGCTGGTCGTAGATGTCGCGGATCGCCTCGAAGGCCTCTTGAACGCCCTCCGCCTCGCGCCACTCGGGCAACGCCAGGAGCCGCTCTTCGCCAGTCAGATAGCGATCGGCGAACAGACCCTGGTTGTTGTAGGGATCGCCCAGTGACAGGCTGGGTTGACGGGGGTCATTGTTGCGCAAGCGAGATCACCTAGTGCTGGTTGCGTTGTGTGGTATCGTCATCGCGGAAGTAGCGCTCAGCTCTAGCCGATGGGTACCCAAGTGTTCGCCGAAAGATTAATAGATTCCTGCGGAGTCTGTTGGAGAAGTGCGGCGGGGGCGCCTTGTGAGGGCGTAACTTGAGTGCTATATGACGAAGAAGACCGTGCAGAAGGCAGCGGCGGCTGATCAGCGATTGGCGGAGGGGCTCTGCGGGCTGTGGACGGGCGACGCCCTCCTTCCACCCGCAGATCTGGGAGGAGACCCTAGCAATCTCACTCAAGGTGGACAAAAAAGCGGGGGGGAGCCAGTGGGTGAAGCGATGCATCGATCGGTTGCACGGTCCCACAGTTGCTATGCGCATTCCCTTCGGTTACCTGCCCCACACGCGAGTATACTACCAGTACTGAGTTGCCGCAACCTGCGCGTAGACCCTGTGTCAGAGCAAAGTGATAATGTCGGGTTGTGGCAAAGTAGAAATGTCCTCTCGGGCTGGGGGGCATACCCCGCAGCACGGCGAACAGGGAGGGCATGAACCTCACAATGAGCCG
>JALGVE010000122.1 GCA_029820045.1 Candidatus Zipacnadia bacterium
TCTTCATAGCCTGACTCCATACACGACGCTGTATCCATCTTCAGCGATCCTACTGCATCCCTATTCTAGCACATTTGTCTAACTTTGAGGAGTCTGACTTTTCGGACAGGCTGTGATGTCCGAGGTCGGAGGTCCGAAGATGAGGAGATGACGTAGATGGCTAAGTACGATTTGCCCGGGCCGAGGTCGGCCGAACTGCTGCAGATGTCCCAGAAGTACGAGGGGGGCGCCACCAGCCGCCAGCAGCCCTTCGTCTGGGACACTGCCCAGGGCTGCATCATCACCGACGTGGACGGGAACGAGTACATTGACTGGACCTCCGGCGTACTGGTGACCAACGTCGGGCACTGCCATCCGAAGCATGTCGAGGCGATTCAGAAGCAAGTCGCGCGTCTGTTGTGCCCGTATGACTTCCCGACCCCCGAGCGCGTGACCCTGGCGAAGCGGATGGTCGAGATCACTCCCGACCCGCTGGACGCTTGCTTCATGCTGACTACGGGCTCGGAGGCGACCGAGGCCGCGATGCGCATCGCCAAGCGCTTCACGGGCAACCACGAGATTATCTCGTTCTATGGTGGGTTCCACGGGCGCACGGTCGGGGCCATGTCCGCCGCCGGGAAGACCGGCACCAAGAAGCAGTACGGGCCGGTGCTGACCGGGCATATTCAGTCGCCCTACGCCTACTGCTATCGCTGTCCGTTCGACCTGACGCCGGACACCTGTGACTTCAAGTGCCTGCGCTTCCTGGACAACGTCGTGGAGACCTCCTCGACCGGCCAGCTTGCGGCCGCAATCGTTGAGCCGTATCAGGGCGGGGCGGGCTTCATCTTCCCCCCCGAGGGCTGGCTCAAGCAGCTTGAAGCATGGTGCCAGGAGCATGAGGTCCTCTTCATCCTCGACGAAGTGCAATCCAGCTTCGGGCGCACCGGCAAGATGTTCTATGCCGAGCATGAGGACCTGCACCCGAACTTCATGTGCATCGGCAAGGGCATTGGCAGCGGGATGCCGACCGCCTGCCTGATGACCGAAAAGCGCATCATGGAGGTCTTCGAGCCGGGCGAGTTGAGTTCGACCACGGGTGGGAACCCGGTCTCCTGCGCGGCGGCGCACGCGGTGCTCGACATCTTCGAAGAGGAGGGGCTGGTCGAGAACTCGGCGAAGATAGGCGAGTACATGCTGGGGCGACTGAAGAAGCTGGAACATGAGTCCAAGTACCTGGGCGACGCGCGCGGGCGGGGGCTCGTCATGGGCCTGGAGTTTGTGGCGGACAAGGAGACGAAGGAGCCCTCGAAGGAGATCACATGGCAGGTCGTGGAGGAGTGCGCACGGGAGGGGCTATGCGTCGGCGTGGTTGGCTTCTACGGGAATGTCATCCGCGTAGCGCCGCCGCTGGTTATCACGGAGGACCTGGCCGAAAAGTCGTGTGACATCATGGAGAAGGTCGTGAAGGGGCTGGAGTGAAAGGCAGACGGCAGCCTCACCCCCTGGCCCCCTCTCCCGCGCGCTTGCTTCGCAAGTGCTTGGGAGAGGGGGAAGAGGGGTGAGCGGAAACACGATGGTCGGCCCCGGCCCGCGCGGCATCGCGTGAGGCCAGGGGTCAGGCCGTGGCGCGGAGCGTGTCCGGGGCCTACAGACCGGGTGAGGACCGACTGCCTCCACGGTCGTTCTCCCCTCTCCCAAGGCGCGTCTGGCGGAGCCAGGCGGTGGGGGATAGGGGGCGGAGGTGAGGCGACCATTGCTGCCGTGAGTGTCGTGGGTGCCTTTCTCCCCTCTCCCGCGCGCTTGCTTCGCAAGTGCTTGGGAGAGGGGGAAGAGGCGTGAGCGGAAACACGATGGTCGGCCCCGGCCCGCGCGGCGTCGCGTGAGGCCAGGGGTCAGGCCGTGGCGCGGAGCGTGTCCGGGGGCTACAGACCGGGTGAGGACCGACTGCCTCCACGGTCGTTCTCCCCTCTCCCACGGCGCGTCTGGCGGAGCCAGGCGGTGGGGGATAGGGGGCGGAGGTGAAGCGACCATTGCTGCCGTGAGGGTCGTGGGTGCCCTTCTCCCCTCTCCCGCGCGCTTGCTTCGCAAGTGCTTGGGAGAGGGGGAAGAGGCGTGAGCGGAAACGCGATGGTCTGCCGCGGCCCAGGCGGCATCGGGTGAGGCCAGGGGTCAGGCCCGGGGGCCCAGCATGTCGGGAGGCTGCAAACCCGGGGGGGACCGACTGCCTCCACGGTCGTTCTCCCCTCTCCCAAGGCGCGTCTGGCGGAGCCAGGCGCCGCGGGAGAGGGGCCGGGGGTGAGGTAGCCGTAATCCGTAGACAACCGTATGATGGGAGTCATATCCATGGACGATGAAGCATTGCATTCAGCCGCCGACAGCCTCTCCGAGGACGTAACGGAACTCCTCTCCGACCTCATTGGCTACCCCTCAACTGACGGCAATGAGGGGCCCGTCATGGAGTACATGCACGGGCGCATGAGCGAGGTCGCCGATGAGGTCGAGTTCGTCGAGGTCACCGAGGCCATCAAGAATGACCCCGATTACTCGTATCCCGTCAGGCTCGACTACGGTGACCGGCCGAACCTGCGCGTAGTGAAGAAGGGCACTGGCGGCGGGAAGACGCTGCTGTTCAACACTCACCTGGACGTCGTGCCGCCCTCGTCGGGCCACGTGGACCCCTTCAAGGCGCGGGTGGAGGACGGGATCATCTACGGGCGCGGGGCCTGTGACGCCAAGGGCCAGGACACGACCATCTGGCTGCTGTTCAAGCTGCTGGACGTCCTCGGCATCAAGTTAGCTGGGGACATCATCGCGCACCTCGTTATCGAGGAGGAGATAGGCGGGAACGGGACGGTGGCGATGGTGCGGCGCGGCGAGAGCGCCGACGCCTGCATCGTGATGGAGCCGACGGAGTTCGTGATCCTGCCGCAGGTGCGCGGTGCCGTGTGGTTCGAGGCGACGACCTTCGGCCGAGCCGGGCACAGTGGCAGCGGCGGCACGGTGAGCGCCCTGCTCAAGGCTATCGAGGTTATCCAACTGTTCACGGAGTACCATGACCGGATTCTCGCCGAGTCGCGCGGCAAGTACCCGCTGTTTGATCAGTTCGAGAATCCGATGCCGCTGACCATCGGGCAGCTTGAGGCTGGAGACTGGCCGGCTCAGACCCCGCAGCAGGCGGTCTTCAAGGGCGTGCTGGGGCTGCTACCGGATCGCACTAAGGAGCAGGTCATGGAGGAGATGCGGGCCTGCGTGACCGAGAGCGGCGACGAGTGGCTGGCGGAGAACTTCGACATTGACTTCACCTACCGCCACGACGCGAACGTCATCGAGCCGGACCATCCGCTGGTGACGGCGCTGCAGGAGGCGGTGCGGGCGGTCGGCAAGCCCGGCGAGGTGTCAGCCATGACGGCCTCGTGCGACGCGTGGATGTATAATAATCAGCTTCAGATACCGACGGTGGTCTTCGGGCCTGGGAGCTTGAGCGTCGCGCACAGTGACCGGGAGCAGATCGTGATCCAGGAGATCCTGGACGCGGCCAAGATACTGACGACCTTCGCGCAAGGCTTCTGCACGTAGGGCGATGCGGATGCGCGAACGGAGGACCAGGTGAACGGCGAGTCCCCTGATGAGCGCAAGTGGTACTACTACCTGGATCAGGCGCAGGGACCGTATTGCTGGGGTGAGATCCAGGCCTTGATCGGCGCTGGGGACCTCACGCCTGATGTCCTGGTAGCCAGGGCCGGGGACACAGAGTGGCGGCCCGCCTACGAGGTGGCCCACGAGATGGAGCGGACGGCGGAGACGCTCTCGCCGCTACGTGGCGGGGAAGTCCCCACGGCGCCGCCGCAGGCGGCGGAGTGGGCCTATCCGAGCATTGAGCCGAAGCCGGAGGCAGAGCCCAAGGAGGCGGCGCATGGCGGCGCGATGCAACCGGAGTTCGGCATCGGCAGGTGGATCAGCCAGGGCTGGGAGATCGTGATCGGGGACCCGTGGCCGTTCGTGGGGGCGACCCTCCTGTGGGTGCTTATCAGCCAGCTTTCCCTGGGAATATGTGGCCCGCCCATGCAGGTTGGGCTGTTCATGATGTGCCTGCGGCGCTACGAGGGCGAGCGCGTCGGGGCGGCCCAGGTCTTCGACGGCTTTCGCTACTTCTGGTCGTCGTGGGGCCTGTCGCTGCTGATGGGGATGATCATGCTGACCGCCGCCCTGCCGGCGGCTATTGCGTTCATCATTGCTGAGCTGGCGAACCACGCAGACCGGGAGTTGGTCATCCTCTTGGGCACGGTGGTGTCAGTGCCGGTCCTGGTGGTGGTCTGGGTGGTGATAGCGGTGGCCACCTTCTTTTCGTGGGCCCTGATTGCCGACGGGCGCGCTGGAGCGATGAACGCGCTCGAGATGTCCTGGGCGAAGGTGCGACGGAATTCCTGGTCCTTCCTGGGGATGATCCTGGTGTTCGGCATGCTCGCGAACCTGGGATCGTCTGTCTTGTACGTCGGCTGGCTCATAAGTTACCCGTTGTGGCCGGCGTGCACCGTGGCGGTCTATCGCTACTACTTCCCCTCACAGTCGTCAGTGAGGGCGTCGGGCAACGCAGCGAGCAACTGATGAGGAACGGAGATGGGATGATGTTGGCGTTGGTGAAGACTGCGAAGGGCGTAGGCAACATCGAGCTTCGGGACGTGCCGGAGCCGAGCCCGCAGCCCGGTTGGGTGAAGATTGAGGTCAAGGCTGCGGCCATCTGCGGCACGGACATTCACATCAAGCACGACGAGTTCCCTTACTGGCCGCCTGTCACGTTGGGACACGAGTTCTCCGGCGTCATCGCGGAGCTTGGTGAGGGCGTCGAGGACTGGCAGGTCGGCGACCGCGTTGTCGCCGAGCCGCATACGCTCGCCTGCGGCAAGTGCTGGCTGTGTCGCCAGGGCTACATCCAGGTCTGCCCGCACAAGCGCTCGCCCGGCTGGGGCATTGACGGCGCCTTTGCGAAGTACCTGGTGATGCCGGCGAAGCTGCTGCACCGGCTGCCCGACAGCGTGAGCTTCGACGCAGGCGCGCTGGTGGAGCCGACCGCTAACACCGTGCACGATGTGCTGGAGCGTGGCCCGGTGGAGCCGCAGGACTTCGTGGTGGTGCTTGGGCCCGGCCCCATCGGACTGCTGGCGGCGCAGGTGGCGCAGGCCGGCGGGGCGCGCGAGGTCATGATTGTCGGCGCCCCCGGCGACGCCGAGATGCGCCTGCCTGTCGCCGAGAAGGTCGGCATAGACCACGTGGTCAACCTCGGCGAGACGGACCCGGTGGAGCTGTGCCTGGAGCTGACCGACGGGCGAGGCGCGGACCTGGTGGTGGAGGCCTCGGGCGCGGAGCCGGCCATCAACCAGGCGGTGGCGCTGGTTCGCAAGAAGGGCCGCATCACGGTCATCGGCATGACCGGGAAGGACGACATCCGCTTCACCTGGGATGCGGCGATCTTCAAGGCCTGCGATATCCGCTTCAACCTCTCGACGAGTTACACGAGTTGGGATCGGACCATCAGCCTTATTGAGAAGCGGAGGATTGACGTCGAGGCGCTCATCACCCACCGCGAGCCGCTGGAGAGGTGGGAGCAAGTCTTCGATGACGTGGAGAACCTGCGGGCGCTGAAGGGGGTTCTGATTCCGTAAGGGCATATTCCGTTGTGCGCGGGATCGTATCCCGCGCCTCCTTACGGCATGAAACGACGGGACGGAGGGGGAAAGGGAGATGGCGACATATCTGGCGTTCACGGCGCATCGGGATGATGAGATAAACGTCGCGGGCACGCTCATACGGCTGCTGGCGGACGGGCACCGGGCGGTAGTCGCGTGCATCACGAATGGCAGCCGCGGCGGGCTGGCGGACCGCCCTGAGGAGGAGCGCAAGCAGATCGCCCGCTCAGAGTTCGACGCGGCCTGTGAGGTCATCGGCTGTGAGAGCCGCTGGCTCGACATCAACGAGCAGGACTTCCCCAAGCCGGATACGCAGCAGGAGGCGCGGGAGAGGATCTTCAGGATACTGTGCGAGGTTGACCCCGACTGCCTGATACTTCATCCGGGGCCGCCGCTGGGGCAGTTCGACTACCACGAGCATCACTGGATCGCCTCGAGCTTGCCGTACGCGGAGAGCTACTCGGCGAGCAACCCCAACTACGCGCGACCGCTGGGGCTCAAGGAAATGCACGGCATCCCCGTGGTCTATCACATGTGCCCCATCGGCACGCCCATTGTGCCCAACCGCTACGTGGACATAAGCGCGCAGCTTGAGAGAAAGCTGGAGGCGGCGGCGTGCTACCGCAGCCAGCTCGCGTTTCTCGAAAAGCAGCACAAGGCGCATTTCGTCGAGCTGCACCGGGCGCAGTCGGTGGTTTTCGGCTCCTACTGCGGCGCCGACGCGGCCGAGGGCTTCTGCACCTCGCCGGCGTGGAACCGTCTCGTAGCCGAGGGCACACTGCCGGAGTAGACCGCGGACAGGTGCCCTCACCTGTCCTGCGTCCTGCGGACAGACGAGGCGTCTGTCCTACTATGCAATGGCGCTGGGGCAGATCGGCTGGCGGAGAGGTGCCCTCACCTGTCCTGCGTCCTGCGGACAGACGAGGCGTCTGTCCTACTATGCAATGGCGCTGGGGCAGATCGGCTGGCGGAGAGGTGCCCTCACC
>JALGVE010000014.1 GCA_029820045.1 Candidatus Zipacnadia bacterium
GCGGGTCGCGGGCCGGGCTGAAGCCCGGCCCCTCCAACGGCTCCCGGCCCGCGTAGGTCGGGCTTCCTAGCCCGACTCTCAATGCGGCGCGACACAGGTCCCGGCCCTACTCAGGAGACTTCACACCCACCAGCCAGCTAAGAACGATGCTCCTGAGCGAACAGGGAGGTTTGTGACAGGGCGGCGGGAATGCTGTACACAAGGCGGGACAGTACCCAGAGTCGTGATGACGGGAGACAGTGCCGGAGGTGGGCCGTTGCCCGGTATGACAGGCGCCTTTGGCCCGCCCTCGCCTCCCCTTCGCCGGGGTCGGGGGACGAGAAGGCTTCGGCGCGGGCTGAGGCGTATGCGCGCAGGCGAGGGCGCCTGCGCTACCGTGATGCGCCTGGTAATCCTGCATGGTCACCACGGTCATAGATGCTGGCGTCGGAGGCCGGCAAGCGATGACTCATCGCGAACGGATCCTGCGCACCTTCCGGCGCGAGCCGCTGGACCGGATAGTCTGGCAGCCGCGGCTGGAGCACTGGTACAACTATAACCGCAAGTTCGACACCCTTCCGGAGAAGTACCGCGAGGCGGAGCTGTTCGAAATCTACGATGACCTGGGCTGCTCAGTGCGGTACGCGGGACGGCCGCTGCGCTTCAGCTACGAGAAGTGCAACATCCGCAGCGAGGAGCGGCCCGAGGGGCGCGTCACCTTCTACGAGACGCCCATCGGCACGCTCACCGAAATGTACCGCAGCGGGGAGGGCGGCACCTCATCGTACCGGTCTAAGTTCCCCATCGAGACGCTCGAGGACATCCCGGTGATGGAGTACCTGCTGTCGGACGAGCAGGTGGAGTTCGATGAGGAGGCCTTTGAGGCCATCGAGCAGCGGCTGGGGGATCGCGGCGTGTGTCAGTTCTACTTCCCGCGCTCGGGGCTGAAGCGGCTCATCATCAACTTCATCGGCTTCGAGAACACGATATACCTGCTCCACGACCACGCGGAGCGAGTTGAGCAGCTCCTGGCGCACATCGAGCGCTGCGACGATAAGCTCTTCGAGGTGCTGTGCGAAAGCCCGGTGGAGATACTGAACTTCGGGGACAACATAGACGCCAACCTGACCCCGCCGCCGCTCTTCGAGCGCTACCTCATGCCGCACTACGAGCGCCGGTGCGAGGAGCTGCGGCGAGCGGGCAAGTTCACCCACATCCACATGGACGGGCACCTGAAGACGCTGCTGCCGCTGCTTGGCAAGCTGCCGCACGATGGCATTGAGGCGGCGACGCCGCTGCCCCAGGGCGACGTGACCCTCGAAGAACTGAAGGAGGCCGTCGGGGATAAGCTCATCCTCGACGGCCTCACCTGCTTACACTTCATGCCGACGTATTCCTACCAGGAGCTGGCGGAGTTCACGGTGCGGCTGCTGGACCTGTTTGCGCCGAATGTCATCCTCGGCATCTCGGACGAGATCTCCCCGCCTGGAGACATCGAGAAGGTACGCATGGTCACCGACCTCGTCGAGAGCTACGCGGTCTGAGGCGGGTCGGGTGCCTCGGCGCCTCAGTCCTCCTCCATGGAGTACCAGCGCGCGGGCGTGCCGCCGTACTTCGACCACTTGGCGTGGCCGTCGTGGAAGGAGAAGTTCATGCCGCCATTGTGCCGCGGATAGATGTAGCTGCCCATGAGCTCGTCCACGGACACAGAGCCGCCGCCGGCAGGCCAGTTGGCTATGCGTGGCCCACAGCGGTTGCAGTCCTTGGCCTCGCCGAGCATGATGGTACCGGCCGGCTCCGCAAACTCCGCGAGCTTATGCGCGTCCATAACCCTTTTCTTGTCGCCGTTGAAGTACCCGTAGTTGCGGGCGTAGGAATACTTCGACATGTTCGTAGTTGACCCGTTCGTGTACACGGGTCGCGCGTAGTTGTCGCTGGGGCACTCGAGGACCTGCGCGTTCTTGACGTAGGGATATGTGACCTGTACCCAGGAGAAGGTGCACAACACACCGTCAACGGGGGATGGGTAGAACGGGGTGTCGGGATAGCGACACATCGGGAGCCTCTCGTCGTAGTCCTGAGCATACATCAGCATGCCTAACGTGAGTTGCTTCATGTTGCTCAGACAGCTCGACTGGCGGGCCTTCTCCCGGGCTCGCGCGAAGACCGGGAACAGAATGGCCGCCAGTATCGCGATGATCGCGATAACGACTAACAGCTCGATCAGCGTAAAACCCTTTCTCATTTCTGACCCTCCTACCGTATTGATAACGTACCAACCAATCTTGGTGTTCCCTACTGTTACCTGGATTTCCTGCTTCAGGTCAAGAAATTTTTGTCGCGAGTCTGCAGAACTCGACAGGGCCGATTCGCAGGTCTCCTGGCCCTTGCCGCGATCACGGCCGCAGGAGCATCGGTTTTGCGAGGCAGGGTGGGGCTGTGGTGTAGGGCGGGGACCTGTTTGTCCCCCGTAGCCTTGGCGAAGGGGGGCCCCGCCCGCTTGGGGCGCGCCACAGGTGCGCGCCCTACATACGACAGCGGCGCCCGCGGTCCCGCCGAGGCGCGATCGGCGCGGCACCCTCGCCGAGGGCGACGAGCGGCAGGGCTAGAAACGATGCTCCTGGGCCACGGTCGGGAGAGGCTTCCGTCAGGAATCCATTTGTGCTATAATCTATGCGGTCTACACAGGGCTGACGGCAGCAACGAAAGATAGGAAAGCAGAGGCAGCAACGACAGCGAGCGTCAACTAAGGGGAGCTAACAGCGTCTCGCCCTCAACTCTGGATGAGCGAAGGGGCAGGGCGAACGGGAACAGGGAACGGCGAGGGCAACGACGAAGCAACGGAAACACCTGCGCTAGCGAGCTATTCGAAGCAATGTTGATGGGAGGCGAGCCCTGTGCCTCATGCGGCCGATGAGGGGGAGAAGCTGAAGCGTGAGATCATCGCCATCGGCCTCCTTACTGCGGCAGCATTGGTCCTCGCAAGTCTGGTCTATGGCGGCCGTGGCGGACATGCCCAGGGGGCCGGGTATCTCCCGGGGCTGATCGGCAGCGCTCTCATGCTGTCGTTCGGCGTCGGCGGCTATGCTGTGCCGTTGGTGCTGTTCGTAATGGGCGCATGCTACGCGGTCGAGAAGCCAAACGTGGCGGCGCCGCGGGTGCTGGTGGGGTTCAGCACGCTGTTCGCAGTGATACTCACTGTCACCGCCCTGCAGGTGCCTGCGGATCACCTCTTCGAGGCTGAGTGGGTGCGGCTCTACGGTGGGTACCTCGGAGCGGGCCTCGGATACGTCTTCTCACGAGCCCTGGGGACTACAGGAACCTACATCGTGCTCGCCGGCATGGCGCTGCTAGCGCTGATCCTGGTCACGGATACCTCGACCAGGCAGATGGTGGGCGCAGTGAGCCGGGGCGTCGGGGCGGTGATAGGGGGGCTCTACAACCTCCTGCTGGACGCCTTCGCGCTCATCGGTGAGCGCACCTCGAAGACACAGAGACCGCGCCGGGAACCAGCGCGTGCAACTCGTCCGGATCGCGGACCGGTGGTGGAGCTTGGGCTCGGAGACGACGAGGAGAAGCCCCTGCGTCCGCCTGATTCGAGTGACAACCCGGGCAACTCGAACAGCAAGCCGGGGGTTAGCACCGACGAGGAGCAGCCGCCCCTGCTCGGCTCGAACGATCTCTACTCGCTGCCGCCTCTGTCCATCCTGAGCGAGATAGAGGACGAGACGGCGAGCCAGGCGGCGACAGAGGAAGCTACCGAGAACATCATCAAGTTAGAGGACGCCCTGCAAAGCTTCGGCATTGAGGCGAAGGTCACCCGTTACGAGCAGGGCCCGGTTATCACGCGCTACGAGGTCGAGCCGGAGCGGGGCATCCGGGTGGGAAGGATCGCGAGCCTGGCGGATGACCTCGCCATGGTGCTGGCGGCGGTGGATGTGCGGGTGGAGGCGCCGATTCCGGGCAAGTCGGCCATCGGCATTGAGGTGCCCAACCACCACCGTGGCATAGTGAGTCTGCGAGGGTTGCTCGAGGAGCCTGAGTGGGCAGAGAACAAATCGCCGCTGGCCATCGCGCTGGGCAGGGACATTGCGGGCCACCCGGTGGTCTCAGACCTAGAGCGTATGCCGCATCTGCTGGTCGCGGGCGCGACGAACGCTGGCAAGAGCGTATGCCTTCATGCGCTGATCACAGGCATACTGATGCACGCGCGTCCGGACCAGGTCAGACTCATACTCATAGACCCCAAGCGCGTCGAGCTGCGCATCTACGATGGCATTCCCCACCTGTACGCTCCCGTCGTCTACAGCCCCCGAGAGGCGGCGGACGTGCTGCGCAAGGCCATCCGCGAGATGGACAAGCGTCACGAGATGTTCGCCCTCAAGGGCGTTGTCAATATCACTGAGTACAATGAGCTGGCCGCCGCGCCCAAGGAGAGAGGCGTGGACGAGTTCGAGCCCCTGCCCCGAGTGGTCATCGTCGTTGACGAGCTGGCCGACCTGATGATGCAGTCCAAGGCTGAGTTCGAGTTCTCGCTCTGCCGGCTGGCGCAACTGGCGCGAGCGACCGGCATACACCTGGTGGTATCCACCCAGCGGCCCTCCGTGAATGTGATAACGGGTACCATTAAGGCGAACTTCCCATCGCGCATAGCACTGTCGGTGACCTCGCAGCACGACTCGCGCACCATCCTGGACGGACAGGGCGCGGAGAGGCTCATCGGCCGCGGGGATATGCTGTTCTCACCGATAGACTGGAGCCACCCGAAGCGGCTGCAGGGCGCTTTTGTGCCCAGGAAGGACCTGCAGCGCCTGGTGGAGTACCTGACCTCTCAGGGGGAGCCGGACTTCCAGATCATACCTGAGGTTCGCGACGAGGACGGGGATGACTTTGCGGCCGACCTGGAGGTAAGCGACAAGCTGTATGCGGCCGCGGTGCAATATGTGGTCGCGGCGGGCGAGGCCTCGGTCTCGATGCTGCAGCGTCGGTTCAAGATCGGCTACGCACGCGCGGGCCGGCTGGTTGACGCCATGGAGCAGCGCGGTGTCATCGGCCCCCACGAGGGTTCCAAGGCGCGTGAGGTGCTGGTCGGTGCGGGGATGGTGGACGACTACCTCTCCGGCCGACAGGGGCTGGAAGCCTCCGATGCCAACGAGGCCGCCGGCTCGCACCAAGAAGGGGCAGAGGTCGGACCTCCGACGTCGGACCTTGGACCTCCGACTGACGACTAACGACCGACATCCGACTGCCGACATCCCGCCCTATCCGAAAAGCAACGCGACTTGCCTAACAATAACAAGGGGATAGTCCCCGGAGCGGCGGAACCTCTTCAGACAGGCTCCAGCGACTACTGACTAGCGTCAGACGACGAGCAACGGATGCCGTGCGACGTTGGCCGAAGCGTTGTCGTTAGCTCGTGGTCGGTTGTCAGAGATCGGCGTCGGGAGCCGGACACAATGCATCCTAGAAACACGCTAAACGAGCTGACCGGGCGCGAGTGGATCAAGGCGACGAAATCGTGGCTGGTCTGCGACTCGCGCCGGTACCGCCGCAACCGCGACACGGAGCTTCACCCTGCGCGCTACCCGGAGGAGCTGGTCGCCGAGTTCCTGAGCTTCTTCACCAAGCAGGGCGACTGGGTGCTGGACCCGTTCTGCGGAAGCGGCGCCACGCTGGTCGCCTGTGTCGAGGATAAGCGACGGGGCGTCGGGATAGAGATAAGTGCGCGCTACGCTGAGATGGCCCAGAGCCGCTTGGCGAAGCTGGACGATGGGGACAAGGCGATCGTGGTGCACGGCGACGCGAGGGCGGCCGGCGATCCGCCGACGTGGCAGGAGATGGACGGCCTGCCGGTGGGTGAGGACGGCCTCCCACAGTTCGACTTCATAATGACCTCGCCGCCGTACTTCAATATGCTGCGCACCAGCCGCGGTGGCGTCGAGTCAACGCAGAAGCGTCGGGCAAAGCAGGGCCTGGATACCGACTACGGCGATGAGGCCGGTAACCTGGAGGGCATCCACGACTACGAGGAGTTCGTGGAGGAATTGGGCGGCATCTTTGACGGCTGCGCCCGCCTGCTGCGCCCGTCCAAGTACATGGTGATCGTGGCCCAGAATGTGCGGGTGCCGGAGGGGTACGTGCGGCCGCTGGCCTGGGACCTGGCGAGGCGCGTAGGCGAAACGCTCAGCTTCCAGGGCGAGAGAATCTGGTGCCAGAACAGCAAGCGCCTGGGCATCTGGGGGTATCCGACGACCTTCGTGCCGAACTACCATCATCACTACTGCCTGATCTTCCGCAAGGGCCAGTAGCGTGGCGGTGGGCTTCTGGAGGGGCTGGGCCTTAGCTCAGCCCCGAAGTTCGCACCGACAAGGGCCTCGGCGGAGCTAAAGGGCCTGCCCGCTCCGCACGACAAGGGCTCCTGGAGCGAAGATGGCTGAAACGGTGGCGCTGGTCTCACTGGGCTGTGCCAAGAACCTCGTGGACTCAGAGACCATGCTCGGCCTGCTACAGCAGGCGGGCTACGACATAGTCGAGGATGCGCGCCGCGCCGAGGTCATCATCGTCAATACGTGCGCCTTCATCGAGCCGGCAGTTGAGGAGGCAATTGACGCCCTGCTGGACCTCGCCGACTTCAAGCAGGATGCGTGCCGGGTCCTGGTTTGCACCGGCTGTCTAACCCAGCGCTATGGCAAGAGCCTCCTCAATGAGCTACCCGATGTGGACGCCTTCGTGGGGCCGGGCTCGGTGGGCAGGATCGTGGAGGCTGTCCGTGGGGCGCTGGCAGGGCAGAGGCCCTTCCTCGTCGATGCGCCGCCGTACCTGCAGCATGCGGGCACGCCGCGATGGCGGTCGGGCGCTGAGTGGTCGGCCTACGTGAAGATCGCTGACGGCTGCGATCACCGGTGTTCGTACTGCCTTATCCCCGGGCTGCGGGGGCCGTACCGGAGCCGGCCTCCTGAGGACGTCGGCGCGGAGTGCGCCGGGCTGATCGCGGAGGGCGTCAAGGAGATCTGTCTCATCGCCCAGGACACCTCGGCCTACGGGCGGGACCTGGAGCCGAGGTCGTCGCTCGCGGACCTCCTCAAGGGGCTGGACCTTGACGGCTACGACGGCTGGGTGCGCGTGCAGTATCTGCATCCCGCCGGCATAACTGAGGAGCTGCTTGAGACGGTCGCGAACACGCCGGCGGTCGTACCGTACTTCGACATCCCGCTCCAGCACGCGGACCGGGAGATACTGCGCAGCATGAGGCGGGCCGGAGAGGCCGAGGAGTATCTGCGGCTGCTGGAGCGCATCAGGTCGGCAATGCCCGAGGCAGCGCTGCGTACGACCTTCATAGTGGGCTACCCGGGGGAGAGCGCAGAGAAGTTCGAGAGCCTCCTCGAGTTCGTGCGGGAGGCGCGGTTCGACCGCGTGGCAGTGTTCACCTACTGGGACGAGGAGGGCAGCGCCTCCGCCGAGCTACCCGGCAAGGTCGCGCCGGAGGAGGCTCGGGAGCGCCTCGACGAGCTAATGTCCGTGCAGGCGGGCGTCTCCCTGGCGAGAAACGCATGGTTCGTGGGGCGGGAGCTACGCGTGCTGGCCGAGAGCGAGAGCGAGCATGGCGATGGCATGGTGGGGCGATGCTACCGGGACGCACCTGAGGTTGACGGTCAGGTGCTGGTGCGCGGCGCAGATGGAGCCAGGGCGCGCGTCGAGGCCGGGCAGTTCGTCCAAGTGACGGTCACAGAGGCCTTGGAGTACGACCTGGCGGGAGAGGCCTTGCGGCGGACCTCGGGCTAACAACGAACAGCTTGCAGTGGTTGCCGTGGTCCGGTGTCCGTGGTCCGATGTCCGAGGAAAGGAGCACAGCTTGATGGCAGTTGACAGCGAGCTTGCACTCGAATATCTCGGGAACCGTCTCTATGAAGCGCTGCTGTTGCAACGCGGGGCGGTGAGGCCGGCGGACCTGGTCCGCTCCCTGCCGGTGGAGGCGCGCGTCAGTGTCGGGCTGATCAGGGCGTACATCACCGAGGACGAACGCTTCGTGGAGACTGACCGACGCTTTGACATTGCTGACCGCTACGAGCTGCGCAGGCGGCCCTTCGGCGGCGTTGTGACGGCGCTTCTGGAGGGCTTCGGGAGACCGGTGCCCGAGCCGGAACTCGTCAGCGCCATGGCTCGGATCGGCGGGGCGACACCCAGCTACTACCGCGACCTGCTGCGGCGTTACCTCGAGGGCCGCGACGAGGCGGTCTTCATAGATGACTTTGTGGTCGCCGCATCGTGGCTGCTGCGCATGGAGGGCGATAACGAGCAGGAGCTTCTGTTCTACAACGGCCTGGAGAGCAACGAGCACCTGCAGGAGATGCTCAGGGCCTGCGAGCGCCGCGACCTGCGCAAGCACGATCTGGGGGCGACCGCCGCGAACATAATCGATTCCTTCGGTGAGCCCATCGGCGCCCTGGAACTAGCGTTGCTGGTCTATCGGCACCACCCGCAAATCTTCGACTCCGTGGAGTTCATGGCACAGGTGTTGAGCAGGGATGACATCGTGCCCATCTCCGGCCCGCGATTCATCCTGGAGAAGCACCTGAGCAGCATCCACAGGGAACTGCGCAAACTGTCCGAGGAGGCGGCGACCGAGGAGGATGAGTTGCCGAAGGTGGACCTGGTGGAGGTCCTGACCACCGAGCTACCGCCCGACAGCCGCTACTACCTGGAGGAGAATGACCTCCAGAACATCCTGGCAACGATCGGTGCGGCGCGCATGCCCATAGGCATTGACGAGCTGTTGGCGCAACTGCTGGAACTCAAGCCGGGAAGCAAGAACTACGCGGCGGCGGCGCAGTCGCTGCAGGGATTGCTCGATGATGATACCAGCCTGCTGACGCTGTCGCCGGGGCGCTACCTGCCGAAGGCGGCAGTGCCGAAGTGGGTGGAGCATCTGCCGCCGGAGCTTCAACCTGCCGAGGCGAAGCACACCGAGGACATCATGGTGGCGCTTGAGGGTCTGGGGGGGGAGCTGCTGGAGCGCGTCTTGGACGCGCGGTATGAGGATGTGCTGTGCGGCATCGAGATAGAGCCGGACGAGGGGGAAATGGCGGAGGAGGAAACCACTTACGCGGTGCAGTATCATCACTATCTAGCGGGGACCATGCCCTTGCGCGCGATGGACCGGCGGCTGTTTGTGTCCGAGTCGCCCATCGCCCTGTTCATCCTCAGCTACGGTGATGCAGAGATGTTCCCCGTGTGGCTGAACCGGGACCTAGGACTGCTGCTCGGCTTCACGACCTGGTATCAGAAGTACCTGCCGCCCGCCGGGGCGAGTTTCTCAATCGCGCGCGGCGCAGAGCCCGAGACGTACCTAGTAAAGTACGAGGGCGAGAAGGATAAAGAGACCTACATTGAGCCGGAGAGGCTGGCGGAGTTGGAGCGGAAGCGCGAGAGGGTCGCGCGCCGCCCCACCTCCAGCCTTGAGTTGCTGGTGGAACTGATGGGCGACCACGCGAGCGGGATCGGCTTCGATGCGTTGTGGGCCGAGGCGAACGTGGTGCGCCGGACCACGCGGCATCAGATCGCGTCGCTGCTGGCCTACTACAAGTGCTTCGAGTGCGCGGATGAGGAGGCCGGCCTGTGGGTGTGCTCGCCGGAGCTGGTCAGGGAGGGCGGGCGCGAGGAGCTGAAGGAGTACGTCACACGGGCCGTGGGGCAAGAGGAAGCGCAGACAGGCGAAGAGGAGCGGGATGCGGAGGCCTCAAGGAAGGATGAATGAGAACCGATGGCAGAAGTGAGGACGCGCTTCGCGCCCTCGCCCACGGGAGCGCTGCACGTGGGCGGCGCGCATACTGCCCTGTTCGCCTGGCTCTTCGCGCGTCATCAGGGCGGTAAGTTCGTACTGCGTATCGAGGACACCGATGAGGTGCGCTCGACCGAGGAGTCGCTCGGGGCCATCTACGACGGGCTGAACTGGATCGGCATTGACTGGGACGAGGGGCCGGACCTTGGCGGGCCCTACGGGCCGTACATACAGTCCGAGAGGCTCGATACCTACAACGAGTATGTTGACCAGCTCCTCGGGAGCGGACGCGCCTACCCCTGCTACTGCACGCCGGAGGAGTTGGAGGAACGCCAGGAGGTCATGCGCAAACGCGGCCTCCCGCCCCGGTACGACGGGCGGTGCCGCGACCTCAGCGAGGAGGAGCGAAGGCGGCTGGAGGCGGAGGGCCGCAAGCCGTGTATCCGCTTCCGCATACGTGAGGGCGGCACGACCGTCGTCAACGACATCATCCGGGGCCAGGTCGGCTTCGACAATGCCCTGATGGGCGACTTCGTTATCCGTAAGACCTCCGGCTATCCGACCTATCACATGGCCGTGGTGGTTGACGACCACCTGATGCAGATAAGCCACGTCATCCGCGCCGAGGAGCACCTCTCGAACACGCCGCGGCACCTGCAACTGATGGATGCGCTCGGCTTCGAGCCGCCGCAGTTCGCGCACCTGCCCATCATCCTGGGCCCCGACCGCACCAAGCTGAGCAAGCGGCACGGTGCGGTCAACCTGATGGACTACAAGCAGCAGGGCTTCCTGCCGGAGGCGATGCGTAACTTCCTGGCGCTCATCGGCTGGTCTACGGGAAGCGAGCAGGAAATACTCGACCTGGACGAGCTGGTCGAGAAGTTCAGGCTCGAGGAGGTGAGCAAGTCGCCCGGCATCTTCGACCTGGAGAAGGCCACCTGGCTTAACGGCGAATACCTGAAGCGGGCGGATGCGGAGTACGTGACCGAGATGGTCGAGCCGGTGCTTCGGCAGGCGGGGCTGATCGAGGCCGACCTGTCGCCGGAACGCCGGGAATGGCTGGTCAAGGTCGTGGACCTGATGAAGGAGCGCACGCGCCTGCTCACGGATTTCGTCTCATGGGCGCGGTACTTCTTCACGGACGAATACCCCTACGACGAGCGCGCGCGCAAGAAGTGGCTGCGGCGCGAGGAGGTGCCGGACCGCCTGGACGCCCTCGCCGAGCGGCTTGAGACGCTGGAGGCGTGGAACGTGGATAGCATTGAGGCGGCGGTGCGGGGCCTGGCGGATGAGCTTGAGGTGAGCGCGGCCAAGGTCATCCACCCGTGCCGGTCGGCCGTGACCGGGCAGACCATCGGGCCGAGCCTGTTCCATCTGATGGAGTTGCTGCCCCAGGAGACGGTGGTCGGGAGGCTGCGGAGGACAGCAGAGCTGTCGCGGGCGGGGGAGCTGGAGCCGACCGACGGCGAGGGATAACAACAACGCGGGCCGGACGGGCGTCCGGCCCCTCCAGACGAGGGACGTGGGTGAGGATTGAGGGCCGTATGGAGTGGCCGGGCTTTAGCTCGGCCACGCAAACAGCGGTGAGCCGGACAGGTGTTTGGCCCCTCCGGACGAGGGACGTGGGTGAGGATTGAGGGTCGTATGGAGTGGCCGGGCTTTAGCTCGGCCACGCAAACAGCGGTGAGCCGGACAGGTGTTTGGCCCCTCCAGACGAGGCACGTGGGTGAGGATTGAGGGCCGTATGGAGTGGCCGGGCTTTAGCTCGGCCACACAAACGGCGAGACAGAGGGGCTGAGCTGAAGCCCAGCCCCTCCAGACGGCACACAACGCCCCGAAGCGACCCTACGCGCAAACGTCCTTGAGCGCCGCAATGCCCGCCTCGACCAGCCCGGCCTCCGTGCCCCTCCCCATCGGCGTCCATCCCGATTCATAGCCGCCCTCGTCAATTGAGGCGTCGGTCGGCATGTAGCCGACGCTCGCGAGCGCCAGGCTGACCACCACCGTGTGCTCGAAGGGGGAGCCCTGTTGAATCTGAAGCCCTATCTCGTCCAGGATCTCTCCCGGGAGCCCAACCAGCCCCCAAGCCTCCCCCAGCGACATTGACCAGACCTCGAAATCCAGCGACTGTTTGCCGCCGTACTCGGTCGCCATCATCAGTGCATGGCGCTCTGCGACCGATGGAGTCATGTTGGGGTCCTCGTGCCGCCCCATCTCCTTCTCCACCTCTTCGACCGTGGGCTGGTGGCGGAGCGGAAGCGTTGCCCTGCGGCTGGACACGCGCAGCGGGCCGATGCCCTCACCTTCGATGAGTTCCCAGACGCGCAGGGCCTCCGCGCCGAGGGAATGCCCGATCCTCTTGCGCGCGTCGCCGGTCCTGCGCAGCGGCACCTGGTCGCCGGCGCAGCCAAGCACAAAGGCCGCCGGGCAGCCGAGCATGTTCTCCATCACGCGGCGCGCGTACATCGGATAGTCGGGTGAGTAGAGATAGAAGGTGTCCTCGTCTGCGCCGCATACCGGATGGCAGCCGAAGGAGAACATTGCCGCCAGCGGCGAGCCGTCAGGGCGAATGAGCTTGAGCAGGGGAGCGCGGATGTCGCTGACGCCGGCCCGGAGACCTCCGAGTTCGTCCAGCGGTGCGCTCAGACGCTGGCCCGGGCCACCGCCTTTCTCCCAGGTGGCGGCGAGTTGAGCGCCAGCCTTGGCCGCCGCCAGCGCCTGGTCGAGCTCCATGCGCAGGCTCATCGCGACCTTGCCATCCTGGCCGACGGGCCGGCGGTTGAACTTGATGAGGTCCGGCTCGCCGGTGCCGCACAGCGCCACGGCCGGCTCGCGGTTGTTCCAGGCCTGGGCGACAGCGCCGGCCATCGTTCTCGCGACGGTGGCGACGTAATCATCCGAAACCGTGGCGCGCAGCTCCTCGGTCAGGTAGTTGGACTTGCGAAGCTCAGGGCCCCAGTGGGTGTGCGTGGCGCAGGCCATGACGCGCCCGGGGTCCAGATCGCAAAGCTCCGCCACGCGCTCGCGGATGGCCTCGCTGACGGGCGCAGGGATGCCGATGAGGTCCCCGACCACGATGGCGCCGGCCTGGTCTCCCTGCTCCAGGGCGATCGCGTACGCGTAGAGCGGGTCCATGACGCCTTCTGAGGCGTGATCGCGCGCGCCGTAGCCGGCCATGGTTACGCCGATGGGCGGCGTGATATCAACCTTCATAACACCGGCCTTCAACTGTTCAGTCAATCTTCTCACCTCTGAATTAGTTCGTCTCGCCGGTCGTTTCCCTGACGGTCAACGGAGTCGGGCAAGGATGCCCGACGTATGCGTGTAGTGCCGTTCGTAGGTCGGGCTTTCCAGCCCGACTCGCCGGTCGTTTCCCTGACGGTCAACGGAGTCGGGCAAGGCTTGTCCCGCGTGGTCCCGCGAAGCGGAGGGCGCCGTGAGGTCGGCCCGCGTCTGCCGCCAGGCAGCAGGTCCCACGCTACCCTGGGGCAGACCAAGGTGCAGTGGTTGTGCGCGGGCCGGCCTCGCGCGCTTCTGCTGCTGCAGAAGCGCCCTCGGGCGGCCCCTCCAGACGACAACAACGTCCCTCGGCGGCCCCTCCAGACGACAACAACGTCCCTCGGCGGCCCCTCCGTGCGACTGCGGAGCAGTCGCGCAGCAACGACATCGCTCGCCTGCGGCACCATCCGCATTTCTGGAAAGTGACGAGGGCGTCTGCGCGCACGATGGACACTATCCTAGCTCGAGCAGCAAGGTGACGATCTGGCTTGGGCGGGCCGGGAACTCTATCCCGTGCTGGTCGCTTATCTCCAGCGAGCCGTTGGGCAAAGGCTCTTCGCTCAGGTTCGCGAGGCGCGCGGCCGCCAGGGGACGGCGGGAGACGAGGCGCCCGATCACGTCCTCGCGCGAGATGTTGTAGAGCCTGAGCACCAGCGCGTCCTCGCGCTCGGCCTTCTTCAGCGCACTGACCACCAACTCCTGCGGCTCCAACTCGAACATGCACAGATCATCCGTCTGGAGTTCGCCCTGGTGGAAGCCAACCGTGCGCCCAACGAGCGGATACCTCAGCGCGTGCGCCTCCTGCCAGATACGCGCCTCGTCCCAGGTGTCAGAGTGAGGTATGATAGCATACCTGAAGGTGTGCGGGCCGAGGCACTGCGCCTCCGGCGTCTCCACGCGAGGGCCGGCGTTGCAGGGCCGGGTCAGGAGGTCCTCGCGCGACAGCCAGCCGACCGAGCGCAGGAGCGTCTGAGCGATGACGGCGCCGTCGGGGCGGCCCAGCACCTCATACTCCGGTAGCCCGACGTTCGCCACGGCCAGGCCCCGGTCGCCGTCGCTGACATCCACGAAGCCGCTGGTGGGCTTGGTCGGAGTCGGCTCCTCCCGCCAGCCCTCGCCGTCGGGCAGGGCGATCTCGCGTTCAATGACATGGAAGTGCGTCTCGGCTGCGCATGTCTCCGCGTCACAGTCCGTCGGGAAGAGCGCGCGCAGGCGGTGGTCTTTCGCCTGGTTGTCGAAGTGCGTGGTGATGTCAACGCGTCGGCTGCCGGCCTGCAGGGAAACGAACGTCACCAGGCGGCAGGGAACTGTGTCCTCGCTACGCGACAGGCGCGAGGGGTCAATGCAGCGCGGGAGATGCCAGACTTGCTCGATCTTCAGCGTCCCCCGCACCGGGCCGATCTCCACGACGCTGATCTCGGCGTGCAAGCCCGAGGTGGTCAGCGTCCAGCTCTGCGGCGCGGGCGAGTAGTTGTACTCATCGCCGATGTCCTCGGTGTCCTCGTAGAGGTTGAGGTCCAAGAAGACCTCGTTGGTCACGAGGTCGTTGATGACAAGGCTCCCGTGCTGCGATACCATGACTTCCAGAAAGCCGTTGGCAAGCACGTCCGGCTCGACGACCAGCGCGAACGGCTCCCGCTCCGGCCTCGCATGGCTCGCGACCGTGTACGTAGCGAAGCCCAGGGGCGGGACGTCGGCCTCAACCAGGAGGTCGAAGTCCCAGGTGGGCCGGGTGGGGTCCTCTCCCGATTGATACTCCCCGACGGAAGAGTTGGTCACCTGTGTCGGCAACGGCTTGCCCTCCGCGTCGTACACGCCAAGCTCGGGCGGCAGTTCATGGAGCCTCCAGGGCGCGCGCTGGTGCACGGACACCGCCTCGCGGCGGCGGAAGTTGAGCGGGTTGAACACCACGAGGCTCCGCGCGTAGGCCGCGTCATCGTCGACAAAACCCGGGCGTGGGAGATCGAGCTTGCCCGTCAGGTGACCCAGCGCCTTGTCCCGGATAAGCTCGCCGACCTGGTCGGCCCTCTCGAAGCGCGACATCATCTCCCTGTGCACCGCGTCCACCGAGCAGCCGCAGATGCTGTCATGCGGGTGATTGCTGATAAGGAGCTTCCAGGCCTGAAGGAGGAACTCGGCGTCGTAGTCGGCGCCGTTCGCCCAGGCGAGCGCCGCCAGCGGCTCGGCGTACTTCTCCAGCAGGCTCTCGCACTGCTGGTTGGCCTGCTTGAGGTAGACGCGCGTCGAGAACACGTTGGGCAGCAGCAGTTGGTACTTCCCCCAGTGCCACTCTCCGCTGAGCGTGGCCAGCTCGGGGTTCTCGGCCCGCACCAGGGCCTCGTACTCCTCATAATCTGAGTGCCGGACCTCAACGTCATCGAGGTGCTCGTTGAGGTAGTCAATGATGTCGGGCAGCTCCGGCTGGGGTTCCAGGTGGTCGCAGCCGTTGTTGAGCAGCACGTACTGCGTGGCGCCCAGCGGGGCCAGCGTATCAACCTGCGCGCGCACCTGCTCCAGCGCCGTCTCCATGTCCACCCGCGTGATGCCGTCCTCCACGACGTAGCCGAGGTTGCGGGCATTGCAGTACGAATTGCGGAGGAAGACCGCCATGACTGAGGTGCCGTCGGGCGCAGCCCAGTCGAACTCGACCGTGTTGCCATCCCACTCCTCGCCGACGCCGCGCATGAAGTACGCCGAGCTTATGCCGAAGCCCGCAAGTATCTGCGGAAGCTGGGCGGTATGTCCGAAGGGGTCGGGGATGTACCCCGCCTTCATCACCCGGCCGAACTCCGCCGCAATCCTGTGACCGATGAGCAGATTGCGCACCAGCGACTCCCCGCTGACCAGCCACTCGTCCGGGAGGACGTACCACGGGCCGATGAGCAGGCGTCCTGAGCGCACGTGCTCCTCGAGGCGGCCCCGGTTCTCCGGGCGGATCTCGAGGTAGTCCTCCAGCACGATGGTCTGACCATCGAAGACGTAGCGCCGGAAGCGCTCATCGGTGTCGAGGATGTCGAGCAGCTTGTCCATCAGCTTCACCAGACGGTAGCGGAACTGCTCGAAGGTCGAGTACCATTCCCGGTCCCAGTGGGTCTCCGGTACCAGCACAACAGTGTGTTTGGGCGCCATCGCGTTCTTCCTCTCGTGGTCGCGTGTTCAGTTGGCCGCGGCGAAGGGCCGGCCGCGCTCGCGTATGCGAACCTCCATGCCCGCAGGAAGTTCCGCACCCTCCACCGCCGCGTGGATTTGACCGTCTGCGGTGGTGATAACAAGCCACGGGATCGCGCCGTGATCCCATTGCGCAAAGGCCGTCAGCGGGATGCGCAGCGGCGCGCGCAGCGGAGCGACCGAGATCATGCCCTCCGGTCGGTTTATCTGCAGGCCGGCGAGGGCATTGATCAGACCGAAGGCCGCCGCGCCCCGTGGGTAGTAGTCGAGCGAGGTACTGTCGCCGCCGTACACGTAGACATCAGTGAAGCAGCCGTACTTCTCGGTGTTGATGTACTTCTCCAGGGCCCAGTAGCGCTGGATGTTGTCCACGTAGTCAATACCGAGGTAGGCGGCGGCGATGTCGCGCCAGATATTCTGAGAGACCCACATGTTGCTCTCGTGGCTGGTATGCGGCGAGCCGAACTGCTGCATCGTGACGACCGCCGCGCGGCGGAGGTCCTCCCTGAGCCGGGGCGGGTTGAGCCCGTCCAGCTTAAGGCCGGCGCGCATGGGATAGACGAGACCGTTGGTCGTATATATTGAGTAGCTATCCCAGCCCGAGGGTGAGGGGGAGCTTGTTGTGCCGCCGGTGTACTCGCCCGTGTCCTGCCAGCCGTTGTCCCTCCAGCCGCCCTCCTGCATGTCCATCTCGGGCTGATACCCTTCCACCGGCGCGGCGGCGGGAGCATAGTTGGCGGTCTGCTTGAGGGCGACCACGTAGTGGTCGTCGAGCCACCCCTGTCCCTCAAGCGTGCGCGCCACGAGCCGCGCCCGCGCGCGCCAGCGTGCGGCGTCCTCCGTCTGCCCGACCAGCTTGGCCATCTTTGCGCCGGCCGTGTACGCCGCCAGGGCGCGCACCGCGAGATAGACCTGATCGCGGGCGTACTGAATCGCGGGTGAGCCCTGGTCAATGGTGTTGTAGCGGCCCTCCTCCAGGAAGCCGTTACCGCTCGTGTCGCAGCCGGTGACGAAATCAAGCAGGGCCCTCACTGCGTCGAAGTGCCGCCTCACCGGGGCCTCGTCGCCGGTCTGCGTCCAGTACTGGTGGAGCAGCAGCACGAAGTTGGTGTTCTCCTCGACCTCCATCTGATGCCAGTACTTCGTGCTCTCGACCTCCAGGCCGAAGCCCATGTCGTGGCTGAGCACACCGTTCGCGATGTGTCCGGCCCACTCATCAAGCTCCATGCGCAGCAGCTCGGGCCAGTACTGGAAGTAAAAGGGCGCCACGTTGTACTCGACATCCACCGTGGAATGCAGCTTGCAGCAGCCCTCCCAGACGCTGAACCAGTCGGAGCCGTCCGGGGCGGTGGTCCACCAGGTGTTCGCGAGATAGCTGTGCAACGCGAAGGCGAGGAACTGCTTGAGGGCCGGCGGCAAGGTCGCATCGCGCACGGTGCTCTCGAAAAGGTCGCACTTGTGCGCGATGTCGTCCCAGTCGTCGAAGGCGTAGCGGGCAACCTGGGCCGGGCTGGCGAAGAACTCGTGATACTTGAAGCGCTGCGGCTCACCGGCGACAGTCAGCACCGGCCCGTCGGCCCAGCCCACGTACACGAGCCGGAAGCTCTCGGTCTCGCCCGAGGCCAACGAGAAACTGCGCATAAGGCCGGCATACGGCTGCTCCCAGATTACCGGCAGCCGCACGCGGCCGTCCGCCTCGCGGCGGCCCGATCCGGTTCGGCCTGCCGGCGGCGGCGCGGCCAGAGGCAGTCCGCTGGTGAAGGTCCGCAGATCGTCTGCTTCTGACGCGTCTGCCAGCCAGTACTCCTCGACGGGAAGCTCGAAGACCTCACGCTGACAGCGCAGTCCCATGCAGCCTGCATCCGCGAAGTTCAGCATCGTCTCCTGGCTGGGCACCGATCGGCCAATGATGATACTGCCTGTCTGCGGCTCGGGATCGGAGTTCGTCACCGTGACCTGCAGAGCGAGATAAGGCGCGACGGAGAGCCGCACGTCTTCGGGATAGAAGGGAGCCTGCCAGGTGAAACGGACCTTCACCGGCAGGTCTGGTGACTGACAGAGATACGACAGGCGGGTCAGCGTCTCAGTCTGGTCCACCTGCGAGAAGTGCGGCAGGCGGTCATTGAAGGGCAGTGAGTACGCCACCTCGCCGACCTGTGCGCCGAACACGTAGCGCGTTCCCGGGAGCTTGAAGTTCCTCGTGCCCGGGTCGAAGTACGAGGTGCGGTACTGCGCATGGCCGAGCGGGCTCTGCCACCAGACGCTCCGCTGCGGGCGCGGGTTGATGGCTACGCGGCTGCCCAGCCGGGCTAGCTGCGTCTCCCAGACATGCTCGGATGCCTCTAGCTTGCGCTGCGAAGGCTCCAGAGCGCTGGCCTTCTCGTCGCGGGGCGTGGTCTCCAGCACAAAGTCCGAGCTGTAGATGCGGATGAGGTTGATCTTGGCGTTGTCCTCCTGCGCCACGAAGTGGAGCACCAGCGGGCGGTTCTCGGGGACCTCGATGCTGGTGGTCTCGATGACGGCCTCGTTGGGACTGCCGTGCTCCAGGATGTCGTAGTGCTCCAGCACGGGCCGGTCATTCACGTAGACGCTGAAGATGCGCTTACCCGGCTCGGTCCAGCGGGTCTCGCAGAATCCCAGCTTCAGCCGACAGCGGCCGGCCGGGACGCCGTGGAAGGTGTACGTGAAGTCCCGGCCGTAGCGTTCGGTCTGGAACTTCGCCTCCTCAGTGGTCTCCATCACCGGCGTCTTCGTGGTCCAGATGGTGCTCTCTCCGCTCAGCTCGGCACGGACCGCGACCTGGTCGAGGTCAGCGGCAAACGCTGAGCCGCCCGAGAGCACGAGCGTCAGTGCAATGAATGATCGCAGATAGGGCAAAAGGACCCTCCTTGGTTTGTTACCTGACTGGGGTGCGTCTTGTGATTGTCGGCAGACGAAGTCGGGTCTCGAGACAGGATGATGGCAAGCGGCTGGAGGGGCTGGGCTTCAGCTCAGCCCCGCCGTTGAAGCTGAAGCCCTATTCAGGCCGAGCTAAAGCCCGGCCGCTCCATTCACGGCACCGATCGGACCCAGTTGCCGGCAACCCGGCCTCGCACCTCCTCACTGGACTCAGGAGCATCGTTTTTCCTACCAGTGGGGCCGACATTCTTGTCGGCTAATTGCGCCTTAGCCTCTGCGCGATCAGACGGCATAGCGCGACAGGAATGTCGCGCCTCCTGATAGGGCAGGCATCCGCGCTCAAACGACATCGCCCCGAAGCGCGTCAATGCGGGCCTTCCTCAACCGGAGAAAACCTGCACGCAGGGCCCGGAGCTAAAACCGATGCTCCTGCACTGGACTGATGATTCTTTACACTGGCCCCCGCGTACTGTATCATTGAGCGGCCCCACCCGGCCGAGGGCTTCCCCCTCCGATGGGTGGCAGGCAAGGGCGGGATGACGATGAACAGGCGAGAGTTTCTCCGCATAGGCGCAGGTATCCTTGGAGCAGGCGCGCTGGGCATCGCCGGCTGCGGACGTGGGCGCACCGGTGGTACGCCCGCTGCTGGCGAAGGCTCGCCCGCCTCGCCTGCGCCCGGCCCCGCGCAAACCGGCAAGGTCGGCAAGAACCGCTTCCAGGAGCTGCTTGGGAACGTGAACGCTGCCGTCGCCACGGGCGAAGACAAGTCCCCGGCTGAGCTGGTATCCGCTGCGCTGAGCGGGCTCGGTGGCACAGAGGCCTTTATCAAAGCCGGCGACAGCGTGGTCATCAAGCCCAACCTGGCCTGGGCTCGCACTGCGCAGGAGGCTGCCTGCGTACACCCCGAGGTACTGTCCGCTGTCATCACGGCCTGCCAGCAGGCGGGTGCGGGTGAGGTGCTCGTGGTCGAGCACCCCTGCGACCAAGCGGCTATCACCTTCGAGATGTCGGGGGCCAAGGACATCTGCTCCGACCTGGGGGTTCCGCTCCTTTCCCTGGACAACGAGAGCCTCTACGAGGAAGTTGAGCTGCCTCAGGGCGTCAACATCACGCGCGATCAGATCGCCCGCGACATCCTCGAGTGTGATGTGCTCATCAACGTGCCGGTTCTGAAGGTCCACAGCGCCACGGGCGCCACCATCGCGATGAAGGACCAGATGGGCGCCATCTACGACCGCCAGCGCTACCACCGGACCGGCTCAGGCGGCCACCGCGATGCGAACCTGCATCAGAACATCGCTGACCTGGCAACCGGCCTGCGGCCCACCCTCAACCTCCTCGATGCCACGCGCGCTCTGACCACCAGCGGCCCCAAGGGCCCGGGCATCGTCAAGCAGATGAACACCATCATCGCTGGCTCGGACATCATCGCCGTGGACGCCCTGGGCGCCAAGCTGCTCGGGCTCAAACCCGAGGACATCGGGCATATCCGGCTGGGCGCGGAGGCGGGCCTCGGCGAGATGGACCAGGCCAAGATGAAGCTGGCCCGCGTGTGAGCCGTCAGCCCGACTTTCCGACCACCTCGTAGCACCGCCACGGGCCCTGGCGCCACCTCTCCTGGAACCCCAGACCTAAGCGCAGGCTGGTCGTTACGGCAGGCATGACCGTTACCAGGCGGCTTCCCCGCGACAGGCGGGAGAGCTGCCTCGCGTACTGTGCGCCGGGGACCACCTTGACGCGCCCAGTCGTGTCGGACAGGAGGCCAACCGCGAAGCCGGCCCCGCCGACGATGACGTGCCTGGGGCCCCTGGGGAGGTCGGTCTGCCGCAGAAGCCGGGCGGCCGCGATCTCATCCCCCGCCCAGTCGGCCAGCGGCCCGCGTCCGAGGTAGGCGTCCGTCGCCCTTCCCGGCAACCCCAGGCCATTGCTGACCAGCCAGAGCAGCAGAGCGGCGCTGCCTACGGCAATGACAAAGGTCCCTGTGGCCGGCTCCCGGGCCGTACGCCCATGCATATACGCACCGAGAAGGATCGCCAGCATCGTGTAACCGCCGACCAGTACCATCGCTGCGACCGTCATCAGTCGGCCCCAGTCGTCCGCGGCCGGCAGTCTGCCGAAAAGCCAGGGGAAGACAATGGGCGCGGCCATCGCCATGAGCGCCAGCCAGGCCAGCGGGCGGCCGGGCGCCGCCCTGCGCCCGACGCCGCGCATCTCGTGGTAGACGAGGGCCAGGATGGGGAAGAAGCACACGACGCTAACCTGCACGAGTGCAGAGGGCAAATGCGCGGCGGCGCGTGCGTCGTAGTTCTTGAAGGTCTCACGGATGAAGTGCCAGGGATCGCCCATGATAGCCCAGTTGACGAGTATCCAGGTCCCCGCCACGTAAACGATGGGCAGCGCGAAGGTAATGAGGGTCCCCTCCAGCTTGCTCCACGAGCCGCCTGAGCGCAAGGTGCGCCAGGAGAGGTAGATGAGGGCTCCGGCCACGATGAAGATCCCTTCATAGCGGGTTATCACCACGGCGGAAAGCAGGAGGCTGGCGGCGATCAGGTCCCGTATCCCCTGCGTGCGCGCCCATCTTACCAATGCACAGGCGGTGCCCATGAGCAGGGCCATGAGCAGCGCAAGCGGTGAGCCCGTAGCCGCCGGCCCGAGCACCATGGGATGCAGCAGCCAGAGGGCCACCAGGCCCCAGCGCCAGCCGGCGCTGAGCCCGGCGTCCGCTGCCAGGCCGAGCAGCAGCACGGTCGCGGCGCCGAGCGAGACGGAACTGAGCAGGTTCGCGGCGATGCCGCTCGTGGCCAGAGGAGGGAAGGCCAACACGACGGGCAACTGAAGCAGCGCAGGCAAGGGCGGCTGCACAAAGCCGATCATCGCCAGGTTTGCGCTGGGCTCGGCGTGAAAGACGTCGTAGGCGTGGGCGACCGCCGCCAAGCCGTCCCAGTTGACGCGTAGGTACACGAACCGCCCATACAGGCCAACCCCGAGGCTGAGCGCGGTCGCCAGCAGCAGGCACACCCAGACCTCCCATCGCGACAGCCTGCCGCCCATCACTGAGGAGCCCCTTCCGCCTCGGGCTGGAAGCGGCCGTGCGTGGTCTTCTCCCAGTAGTGCGGGCGCACGATGATCTGCGCCACCGCTTTGTAAGCGCCGATGCTCATCAGCAGCCAGTAAGCGGGCGTCAGCACCGCGTACTTGACCAGATCGTAGTAGCCGCGATTCATGCAGCCGGCCACGGCCATGTACACGAACACGAAGTTGGCGACCACCAGGCAGAAGGAGCCCAGCAGGTAGATGATCGGCGGGAACAGGGCGGAGATGATAGGCGAGTGCGTCCCGACCCAGAGGGCCGTCATCAGCCAGTATATCGGGTTGAGCAGAAAGGAAATGAGCGACCCGCCGACCATCATCTGAAAGGAGAAGTAGCCGGCAACGCCCAGCTCGGGCACGAGCTTGAAGGGATGACGCATGTGCACCAGATAGGTCTGCAGATAGCCTTTCACCCAGCGAGAGCGCTGGCGAATCCACGAGAACAGCTCGCCGTTGGCCTCCTCCCAGGTCGTTGAGTCAAGCATCGCGGTGCGCCAGCCGTGCTTGTGCAGGCGCACGCCCAGGTCGCAGTCCTCCGTGACGTTGAACGGGTCCCAACCGCCCAACTCTTTGAGCGGCGCGACGCGGAAGTGATTGCTGGTGCCGCCGAGCGGTATGACCGCGTTCGAGGCCGTGAGGCCGGGCAGGAAGAGGTCGAACCAGACGGAGTACTCGCCGGTGAACCAGCGCGTGAGCAGGTTCTGACGCTGATTGTAGTAGTTCAGCTTCGCCTGCAGGCAGCCGATGTCGTCGCGGACCTTAGTGAAGGCGATGGCGGCCTTCTTAAGCTGATCCGGCTCCGGCCTATCCTCAGCGTCGTAGATGACGAGCAGGTCAGAATCGCAGAGGTAGAGGCCGTAGTTGCAGGCTTTGGGCTTGGTCTTCGGCACGCTATCGGGGACGACGACGGGATGGATGTGAGGTGGCAGGTCCAGCCGGTGGGCTGCGGCGATGGTCTGCTCGTCATCCTCCTCGAGCAGGAGCTGGATGTCGAGCTTCCCGGGAGGATAGTCGAGTCGCTGAAGCGCCGCCACCAGTCCCCCGAGGACCTCCGCCTCGTGATAGAGCGGAATCTGGATGGTGTACGTGGGCAGCGTGGCTTCGTCAACCGCGCGGATCTCGTCCTCGGAGACCTCAACCTGCACCGGGCGCTCCAGGGAAAGCCAGACGAGCCAGAACTTGTAGGCGGACTGCGCAATGTAAAAGAGGATGGCGCAGGCGTTGAGCACCAGCAATACACCCAACGGACGCCAGAGGGCGGCGCCTGCCAGGAGGAGCATCAGGGCCAACCCGAAGACCTGCTGAGGACGTGTAAGCGTCCAGCGCGCGCACTCCTCAGGCCGTTCGTGGAGCACGCGCAATACCGGCACCTGGGAGGGATCGTGCGCAAGGTCACTCAAGGGTTCGTCTCTCCGGGGCTAGAGGCCGCAGGAGTTGCAGTCTGTGTGCGCGCCGTGGCCTGAAGCGGGCGCTGTCTGCTTTGCCGGGCTGGAAGCTGAAAGCGCTCGACGCCGCGCTTTCACTTGCTCCTGTCCTCGTCCGCTGGGCGGGGACAGGGGCAGGCCGACCTGCGCGAATGATTGCCGCTACGGCTGCACGAGCGGAGGCGGCATATCAGCGGGGCCCTCAGCGGCTCCTGCCTCAGCTCGTGTCTCTACATACAACGTATTCTCGGCCCGGTTCCACATCACGGCGGCGCCGAGAGCCTCCAGCGGGGCACGCGGGGACATCATCAGCACGCCGTCGAGCACGACGGGCGCTTCACTCATCTGAACCTGGCCGCTGGCCGTCGTGAGCGCAGTTGACCCCACGGTGAGCTTGATCTGGGTCTCCCCGCGCGTTACCGTGAGGGCCCGCGCGTCCTCGTCCCACTCGGCGGAGGCTCCCATGGCCGTGACCACGGCCGCCGCTGGCACCAGCAGATGGGAGTTGGGCAACAGCTCAGCGGGTCGCGGGAGAGTGACCCGCACCCCTTTGACCATGACCTTGATGACCGAGAGGTCCCGGTAGACGTCGTTGAGGTAGGCGTGCGCCTTCCATCTCACATCAATACGCGCGCGCTGCTTGAGCAGGCTCAGGTAGAGTTCGCGCGAGATGCCCTTCTTCGCGCGTAGGAGGTTCTCTATCTGCGGGCGGGCTTCATCGAAGCTCAGCGCCTGCCCGGGCTCTATCTGTTTGACATAGAAGACGTGGCAGTGATCCTCGCACTGCACCGGGTCGCTGATCTCGCCAAGCTGCATGGAGAAGACGACCTTGCGCACGTTGTCCACCAACACGTCATCAGGAATAATCCAGCCCCGGTCGCCGCCTTTCTTCGCCGTCGGGTCGTGGGACATCTGGACGGCCACGGTCGAGAAGTCCTCGCCTGCCGCCAGGCGCTCGCGCGCGGCGTAGGCGTCCTCCAGCGTCAAGGTCACGATGTCGAAGAGATGCACACTCGCTGGCGTGACGAACTCACCCTTGTGCGCCTCGTAATAGCTTCGCAGGCTTTGCTCGTCTATGCCCGCGTGCTTGGTGAGGAGCTTGTCTATGAGCAGGTCCCGCTGAAGCTGCAGGCGCAGGCCCTTGACCGTCATGCCGGAGTGTCGCAGCATGTCCTCGAAGGCCGCTTTGCCCGGGTACTCGCTCCTCACCCGGGCCAGCGCGGCGTCTACCTCGCTGTCGGTGACCTTGATACCAGCCTCGCGGCCTGCCTGCTGCAGGAGCAGGTCAGTGATCATCTCGTCGAGAATCTGGCCGCCCCAGCCCTGCTCCATCGCCCACCACAACTGCTTCTCAGTGATGGTGACACCGTTGACGACCGCGAGCGGCCGGTCCGCAGCCGGTGGCGGCGTGGGCGCGCTCGGCTGCTGGGCCACGGCGACGGCGCAGATAAGTGTGGCGGCAAGCGCGATCATCAGGCTCCGGGTTGAGGCCACGGGGATTCCCCTCCTGTGGCTGACTCGTCTAGAGCCGGCGGGAAGGGCCTTGCCCGCCGGAATGTGATACTTGGGAGTGTATTCCTCTCACCCGCAAGATATCCTGCAAGATTGCTGAGAGAAGATTCAGGTGGCATTACGCCCGGCGAAGGAGGAGATGCGCGTGCGGCGGGGAAACAAGCTATGAGCAAGGATGAGGGGCGTGAGCCGCGCGCTCAAGTCGGCGCGCCGGATGTGGCCCCATGAAGTTACGAGACCGTCGCAGAGTACGGCGGCGGAGAAGGAGGCTATTTCAGTATGGCCAAAGACTGGCGTGAATTGATGGACCTCGGGCTTATCCACTTCATGGCTTACCCGATTATTCGGGACGAGGGGCCGATCGTGCCCACGGCGGCCAAGATCGCCCAGGACGATTTCTTCGACGTGCTGGAGGTGCGACGGAGCGAGCATGCCGAGGTGATGGCGGGCTTGAAACAGGTTGCTGAGCAGAGCAAGCTGAAGCTCGGCATGGGCGCGCAGCCGGGGCTGCTGCTGAATAAGCTGGACCTCAACAACACCGAGGACGAGACTAACCGGCGCGCCGCCGTCGAGGAGGTCAAGAAGTCCATTGACGCGGCCTACGAGCTGGACTGCCCGATCTGCGCGTGTCTGAGCGGGCCGGACGTCGAGGACAGCAAGCGCGACCGCGCGATGGACCTGATGGTCGACTCGATGGTCGAACTGTGCGAGTACTCAAAGAGCAAGGCCGGAGACGGCGAGCCGGTGTGGGTCTCGGTCGAACAGTTCGACTACGACGTTGACAAGGCGTGCCTCATCGGGCCGAGCGAGCGCGCGGCCGAGATGTGCGAGCGGGTCAAGGCGCAGGTTGACAACTTCGGCCTGACGATTGACCTCTCGCACCTACCGCTGCTGCGCGAGACTCCCGAGGAGTGCGTGCCCACGGTAATTGACCATCTCATCCACGTCCACGTCGGCAACTGCCTGATGTCCGATCAGGAGGACGTCGCTTACGGCGACAAGCACCCGCGCTTCGGCTATCCGGGCAGCGAGACCGACGTGGCGGAACTTGCGCACTTCCTGGAGACGCTGATCTTCGCGGGCTACTTCGAGAAGGACGTGCCCAGCGAGAAGCCAATAGTGAGCTTCGAGGTTGCGCCTATGCCTGGCGAGGACCCGGAACTCATCATCGCGAGCACCAAGCGCACCTTCCGCGCGGCTTGGGCGCGGCTCTGAGTATGTGCTTAGCGTGACGCAACGGCGTCCGCTGCACGGGCGCGTTCGGGTCGGCGGGACGGCCTGAACGCGGTGGTCGTGGGGGCAGAGGCCCGCTTGCTTTCGAGAAATGGGAGCGGGGTCAGAGGCGCGGCTTCCGCCCGCCGCGCTCTCGGTCGCGAAGAGAAGCCGCCGTGACGGAGGGGCCGCCCGAACCCCGCCCGCAGGGCGGGGTGAGGCCGGCCCGCGTCTGCCGCTAGGTAGCAGGTTCGATGCTGCCCGGGGGCAGACAAAGTGCAGTCGTTATGCGC
>JALGVE010000123.1 GCA_029820045.1 Candidatus Zipacnadia bacterium
CAAGCCCGGCCTACTGTGGGGAATATCGTTGTCGTATGGAGGGGCCGGGCTTCAGCCCGGCCCGTGTAGGGCGCGGACCTGCGCCGCGCCCAGCTCCAAAACCGATGCTCCTGGGCTCGGAGGCAGCCGCCAGAATCGTCCGGAGTGCGTCGGAGCCGGAGCTCCAACCTACAGGACGATCAGATAATCGGCGGCCCAATCATACCAGTCCTGGCAAGTGAACAGGAGAACCTGTGTCTCCTCAGCGAGGGCCCGAATCATCTCCAACGCCGCGTCCCGCCGGTCAGGGTCGAAGTTGACGAGGGGGTCATCCATCAGGACGAGAGGCGGCTCGTCCGGCCAGAGCAGGCCCGTGAGCGCCAGCCGCGCAGCAAGGAAGACCTGCTCACGGGTCGCGCAGCTTGCCTCGTCCGCCAGGTCAATTACGCCGGCCTTGGCGTCAGAGTAGACCTGGGGAGCCAGCGTAGCGCGGTCAACGGCGACCTCGGCGTAGCGGCCAGCGGTCAGACGCGATATGAAGTTGCTGATGGTAGGCTCAAGTTTGTCGGCCGCAGTTGACATCGTAGCGAGGTGCGCCTGTTCCATCAACTCCCTCGCCAAGGCGGTCGCCTCGTAGCGCTCCTGCAGATGCTCTAACCGTTGCTCCTCGGCGGCCTTTTGCTCGGCCAGAGAGCGGAGGCGCTCCGGGTCCGAGTCCGGTCGCTCGGCGATGCGCCCGGCCTGCTCCAGCTTCTCCTTCAAGTCCGCCTGTTGCCCGGCTAGGGCCTCGATCTTGGACAGCAGTTCCTGGTACTCCGCAGGCGTCATTTCTGCCGAGGCTAGCTCGGGAGCGCGAAGCTGGTCTTCAAGGCCCAAGCGGTCACGGTTGAGCTTCGAGAACTCCTGGTCGAGGTCCGCGAGGGTGCGGTCGCCGAGGATGCCGTCGAGCGTGTTTTGTGCCTTCGCCCGCTGGTCGCGCAGGGAAGAGACCTCCTCAGCGGCCTGCTGGCAGGAGGCCAGGTCATCGAAGCCCAGGTTGGCAAGGCGGGTTCGCAGTTGCTCCTGAAGGGCTTCCGTGTCCTCGGACGCCGTGGCCGCTTCCGCGGAGGCTGTCTCGGCCGCCTGACGCGCCGCGGCATGGCGCGAAGTCGCCTGATCCAGGGTCTCGCGGGCGGTCTGGGCCGTCTGCGCGAGAGCCTCGAGGTCCTCAGCACCGGACTCACGATAGAGCGTCGCCAGCTCGTCCTGCTTGCGCTGGAGGGCCTCCCTCGCCGCGGAGAGCTCGGCATCCGCGCGGGCTATCTCGTGCTCCAGGTCGGCGGGTGGGCGCGAGGGGCGGCGCGTGAGACCGACGACGACGGTCACAGCTCCGACCGCTGCGACCGCCCAGAGCACTGGTTTAACTCCCACGCCGAGAACTGCCCCGGCGATCACCAGCAATGCGCCGACCGCCAGGAGCGTGGTCCGCAACCTGGCGGTTGAGCGGGCCGCATCTCGCTCACGGGCCAGGTCGGCCCGCCGGGCTTGAGCATCATCCGCGTTCGCCTGCGCCTGGTCCCGCTGGGCCTGAAGGGCCATTGCCTTAGTTAGGGCCTCCGAGGCGGGGGCCGCCGCCTGCGCGGCTTCCAGCGCCTTCGCCGCTTCGGCTGCTTCTTCTGCCAGCCTCGTGGCGTCTTCGGCTCGGCGTTGGGCGCGTTCCGCGGTCTCATCGCGGCGGCGCGCGAGGTCGCGCAGCTCCTGAACCACCTCGGCGGTGATGTCAGGCAACTGACGGATATGTTCGTCGAGGCCCCTTATCTTCTCCTGCAGTTCTCGCGCGCGTCGGGTGTCCTGTTCCAGCGCCGTGCATCGCTGTGACAGTTCCTTGAGCTTGGCTGAGCGTTCCCTCTGCCGGTCCGCGCGCTCTTTGAGCGCCTCGGCCTGCTGCAGGTCATCCTCGACCTGGGAGAGCTGCTGACTGAACCGCTCGATCTTCACTGCCGCGTCTTCGGCGGCGCTGACAATGGGCGCCAGCTCTGCTATGTCCTCTCCAAGTTCGGCGATGCGCTTCTCGGAGGCGGCGAGCGCCCCGAGCCTCTTGGCGGGGTGATGCAGGCCGCGGCTGAGTTCGGTGATCTCGCGGTCGAGCTTCTGGATGAGCTCCTGGGCTCCGACGCCCTCGCCTGTTCCGGTCACGGTCTGCTGAAGCAGTTCGCTGACTTCCTTGCCGTCGGCAAGCTGGGCGAACTCCTGTTGCTCCAGGCAGGCCGTGGTCGTGTAGACCTCGCGAGACTGAACGCCCAGGAGGTCGAAGAGGCGTTCGTTGACCTGTGCGTTGTCGCTCAAGCTGAAGCTGCCATCCGCAGCGCTCAGTTCGATGTCATTTCGCTCGAAGTCCTTAGTCAGATGGTACCGCTGGCCGCGAACCGTGAAGGTCCCGCGCAGCACGAACGGTTGGCCGCTCTGCCATGAGGTCATGCGGAGGAACTTCTTGCTGGTGGTCGTGATGTTGGTGTTGTCGAAGAGCAGGCGCACGATGGCCTCGCGCATGGTGGACTTGCCGGCCTCGTTCGGGCCGCGGATGACGTTCAGGCCCGGGCCGAACTCCCAGCTTGCCGACAGGAAGCAACCGAAGCGCTCCACCTCCAGGCGCTCCAGGATCACTTGAGCACCTCCTCGCCGCGCAGGAGCGCGACCCCGAGCTGCAGCGCGCGTTCGGCAATGCGCCGCGCGCGTTCGTCCCCTGCCGCCTCGGCCTCCTGAATGCGCTCGCGAGCCATCTCAACGAACTTGCCGAGGGCCAGCCGCGGATCGTACTCATGGGTGTCGAGGTCATCGAGGGCGGGGTGGGAGCTGTCCACGATGCGCAGGGCATAGAAGCTCTGCGCCAAGTCCTCACGTATCTCGTCGAGCTTCAGCACGACGCCGGGGGCGGCGAGACCCTTGAGGCTGACCTGGATCAGCATCTCGCTATCAGCGTATTCGGCGAGGCGCGCCCGCAAGTCCTCGGTCCCGGTGACATCTGCCGCGTCAATCTCCATGTCCCTGGCCCTGAGTGTCCCGACCGGGACGTTCTCGATGCTCACTCCGCCCGCGTCGAGCGTCACCTGGAGCGCGACACCGGGCTCCCTCTCCTCGAAGCCCATGATCTCCGGGCTGCCCGGATAGACGGCGATGACCCCTCCCGCCGAGTGCTCTGAGTGAGAGTGCCAGTGCCCCAGCGCGATGTAGTCCATGCCGCTTGCGGCGATCTCCTCAGGGCTGAACATGCTGGAGTCGTCCTCGATGTCGCCGCGCTCGGCGGAGCCGTGGATCACCCCGACGTTGAAGCGAGTCTCGGGGCTTGGGCGAAGATGTGCGAGGGGTCGCTGGCCGTCCCGGTCGCATATGTGCGGGCAGCCATGGACAGTCAGGTCAAGGTGGGGCAGAGGCACGCTCACTGGCTCCGGGCCGCCGAGAACGTGGAGGTATTCGGGCAACGCTGCCACCCTTGGCGACGCGTAGACTGCATCCTCTGCCCAGCAGTCGTGAGTGCCGGGCAGAAGAAACACCTCGACCGGCGGCGTGGCGCCGCCGAGGCGCTGGAGTTGCGCCAACGCGAAGTCGAGGTCGCGCTTGGCAGGCCGCCGGGAATCGAACAGATCGCCAGCGATAATGAGCGCCTGTGCGGAACGCTCGAGGGTGAGGTCAACGATCTTCTCGAACGCGGCTCGGATTCTCCGGCGGTGGTCGGAGCCCCGCTCGCCCAGCGCGCCGCTCGACGCGCCAAGATGCACGTCCGCCGTGTGTATCAGTTTCATGCCGGGCATCCGTCCCTACCGCAGATGAGAAGCAGAATCACTCGCGGACGTATTCCGCGCCGGCCTGCGCGTTACCTTTCCACTCACAGAAAGCAGTATCGAGATGTGGGTTAGCGGGACTGTGAGGCGAGGGGGCCCGCCGCCACACTCCTTCCTTTTGACTTGTGGCGCAAGACTGGCTACTGTATCCGCAAGCCGTGTGGTGGGACGGAGGGTGACATCGAACAATGACACTGCAGTGCGCGTCAGTAACTGCAAACCGACTGAAAAGGGGCCATTGAATGAAACGGATGCTGATTGCGGTAGCGGCTGTCGCGTGCCTGATGACAGTCGCAGCTCACGCGGATGAGATACAGTGGCACGAGAGCTTCGAGGCAGCGCAGCAGGCTGCGCTGCAAAGCGGCAAGCCGATCATGGTGGACTTCTGGGAGCACGGTTGCGGGTGGTGCGACAAGCTGGACGAGGATACCTACAGTGCCCCGGAGGTCATCGCCAAGGCGGCGGAGTTCGAGCCGGTCAAGGTCAATGGCCGAGTGCGCTCCGACCTGGAGACCAGGTACGCCATTTCCGGCTACCCGAGCATCAAGTTCCTGGCCGCGAGCGGCGTGGTCATCCACGAAGTGACAGGGTACATGCTGCCGGAGCCCTTCCTGGTGGAGATGGACCAGGCCCTGAAGGCACACGAGGCGTTGAAGAAGGCCGCTGAACTTGAGGAACAGTATGCGGCGAACCCTGTGGACGGGAGCCTCGCGCTGCAGATCGCTGACGCCTACCGCACCTGCTCGCAGAGAGCGAAGGCCGCCGAGTACGCGGGGAAGGCCGTTGAGCTCGCAGGGGAGGATGGGGGCATGAGGTCGCAGGGCCTGCTGATACAGGGCATGTCGCTGGCGGAGCTCGGCGAGCTTGAGCAGGCGATCCCAGCGCTGTCCAGCTTCGTGGAGGAGAATCCCGAGAGCGAGGCCATCTGGAAGGCGAAGCTGTACCTGGGCTTCTGCTACCTTCAGCTCGACCAGGGCGCAAAGGGTGTCCCGTTGCTGGAGGACATCGTGAACAACACGCCCGCCGACGCCCGGGTCCATGTCATGGCCCAGCGCTTCATTCAGTGGTATCAGATGAACGCTCAGTGAGTCGTCGGTCCGAACAACGTCCGACCTCATCCGCGCCTCAGACTTCGGTCACGCGCTCCCATCGCCCGCTCTCCGCAGACGCTTTGACCGCCTCATCTACGGCCTGTGCGCGCGCGCCGTCGTAGAGCGTGGCCGTCCCCAGGCCGCCGGCAGTGACCGCTGTGAGGAAGTCGAAGATCGAGTGCATGTGATAGCGCATCCATCCCACGTTCTGCTTCGAGGAGGGCAGGGCATGGGGCGGCGGGTACTTCTGCACAGTCGCGATCTGCGTGAACCCCTTCATGCCTCCCAACTCGCCACCGGGTGCGGTCTCGTCGTAGGCGTACAGCCAGTCTGCCTCCATCATGTTCCACTTGAGAGCGCCCTTGTCGCCGTAGATTTGGAACTCAACCTGGTCCTGGGTGCCGGTCGCATAGCGCGAGGCCTCGAGGAAGCCGAAGGCGCCTGACTTCATCTCCGCCTCCAGGCAGACGTAGTCATCCACCTCGACGGGAACCAGCTTCGAGGGATCCTCGGCCGAGGGTCGCTCAGTGATCCAGGTCTTGAGGGTCCCGCGCACAGCCTCGTAGTCGCCGAGCAGGTAACGCATCAGGTCAACGATGTGCGAACCCAGGTCGGCGAGACAGCCGCCACCCTCGGCCAGGCGCCAGGTCACGGGCCGCGACGGGTCGGTATAGCCTGCGTGAAGGTAGGCGGCGCGGAAATGATAGACCTTCCCCAGGAAGCCCTCCTGAACGAGCTGGCGCGCGCGCATGGTACCGGGGATGAAGCGACACTGAAAGGCCATGCCGTGGCTGAGTTCGGGGTGTGCACGGGCCGCGGCCACGATGGCCTGCGCATCTTCGAGGCTGACCGTCAGTGGCTTGTCGCAATAGACGTGCTTCCCGGCCTCAAGGGCGGCGATGACCTGTTCGCGATGGAGGTTGTTCGGCGTCGCTACGTCAATGACATCAATGTCGTCGCGCTCGAGAAGGTCCTCGAAGCGCGTGGTGCCGAACTCGAAGCCACCGACCTGCCTTGCCTTTTCGGCGGTCTCCTCGCGCGAGGTGCACACGCCGACCATGCGGCACGTCGCTGGTGGCGGGCTGTAAAACAGCTCCAAGTTCTTGAATCCGTTTGTGTGTACCTTGCCGATGAAGCCGAAACCGGCGATCCCTATGCCCAACTCAGGGACACCTTCAAGCGCCATCATTCACACCTGCCTTCATTTGCGGGCATCAGCGCGGACGCCAAGCCGTCCGGGGCTCGCCAACGGAGTCGGAGCAGGAGCTCCGACCTACGGGTACTCACTCGCGGCGACGACCTGCCCCCCCCGACCCACTCGGGGGCGTAAGTCGTTCGCCATCCCCCTTCGCTCCTTCGGAGCTACGGGGGACAAGTTGCCCCTTGCCTATTGCCGGTAGTATGCGCACACCTTGCGCAGCCCGCGGAGGATGTCGTCCACGTCGGCCAGGGTGTACCCCTCGTTCCAGCTTGCCGTGAAGACGTTTTCCATCCCCCAGTTGGTGCCGGGGTAGTCCTCTCGGACGTACTGGACCTTGCGGCCGTAGCGGCCGTAAGGAGACTCCCACGGGAAGTCGCCGCTGCCGTAGGCGACGTAGTCATGTAGGGCCGGCGCCATGCAGATGGGCTCGCCGCGAGCGGCATGAGTTGCGAAGGGCAGCCCCTCGGCCGAGATGGCCGCGCCGAAGGTTGCGACATCCACGCCCAACGCCTCCTCGTCAATCGTGAAGTGCACACGCCACCAGGTATGCCTCGCCTTCTCGTGT
>JALGVE010000015.1 GCA_029820045.1 Candidatus Zipacnadia bacterium
GGCAACGTCCGGCAGGACTGAAGTCCTGCCCTCCGTACGGCACCGCTTTGCTAGCCGCCGTGCCCCGCCCTACACTACTCACAAGCCGACTTACTCTAAAACCGATGCTCCTGGACCGTTGCGCGAGCCCGCGCCAGGGTCCAGGTTTGAACACGTGTCACTTCGGGTATATGCAAAATGTGTGGAGTGGGAGGTGGCGGTAGCAAGTTTTCGGGTGGCACAACCATCCGAGCAGAGGTCAACAGCGCGGCCTTCCCCCCAGGACGCGCGTTGGCCCTGTTCTGTACGCAGGTCCTAGTCCCCGTCGTTGCCCCCCTGGCGGCCGCCGTACTTCCTTTGCGCCTCTGCGAACTCGGCGAGCCTGCTCGCGACCTCACCGTTGACTGTGCCCTCAGGGAAGTCGCCGTTCTCGTCCGGCTCACCAGCCGGGACGCCGGTAAGCAACTCAATGCCCTGGTCAATGGTCCCTACGGGATAGATGTGGAACTCACCGCCGGCGATAGCCTCGACGACCTCCTCCCGCAGCATCAGATTCCGCACATTCGCGGCTGGGATGACGACGCCCTGAGTGCCCGTGAGGCCCATCAGCTTGCAGGTTGCGAAGAAGCCCTCTATCTTGCGGTTGACACCGCCGATGGGCTGTACCTGTCCGTGCTGGTTCACCGAGCCGGTCACTGCCAGGTCCTGCCGCAGCGGTATCCCCGAGAGGCTTGACAGCAGGCAGTACAGCTCAGCGGACGCCGCGCTATCGCCCTCCACCTCGTCGTAGAGCTGCTCGAAGGCGATGCTCACCGAGCAGCTCAACGGACACCTCGTCGCGAAACGCTGGCCCAGGAACCCCGTGAGGGCGAGCGTGCCCTTGTTGTGGATGGGGCCGGCGAGTTTCACCTCGCGGTCAATGTTCATCACTCCCGGCTTGCCCAGATACGAGCGAGCCGTAATGCGGGACGGCTTGCCGACCACATAGTCTCCCAGCGGCACCACGGAGATGCCGTTGACCTGACCTACGACGCTTCCCTCAACATCAATGAAGAGCGTCCCCTCCTCGATATGCTCCAGCAACCTCTCCTCGATGCGGTTGGAGCGCTGGATGCTCTCCCCGATTGCCCTGCGCACGTGCTCGACGCCGACGAGCTCTGCGCCCTCCCTGGAGGCCCAGAACGCGGCCTCGCGCACGAGGTCTGCGACCTCCAGGAACTGAGTGCTGAGCCTCTCGCTGTCCTCAACCAGACGTACCCCGTGCTCGACGACTGCGGCGACGCCATCGGGCTTGAAATGCTTCAGCTTCTCCTGGTGGCAGCGCGCGGCAATGAAGCGCGCATAATCCTGAACACCCTCGGTCGTGCGCTCCATCTGCACTCCGAAGTCCGACTTCACCTTGAAGAGCTTGCGGAAGTCCTCGTCATGGGCATACAGGAGGTAGTACAGGAGCGGACTGCCGATGAGTACGACCTTCACGTCCAGCGGGATCGGCTCCGGCTCCAGGGTCACGGTCGAGACCAGGCGCAGATGTTCACGCAGCGATTCGGGGCGGACCTGACTGCTCTTGAGCGCGCGCTTGAGCGCGTCCCAGGCCAGGGGCTTGCTCAGCACGCTGAGAGCCTCCAGGACCAGATAGCCGCCGTTGGCGCGGTGCAGGGCGCCGGGCTTGATCATGGTGAAGTCGGTGACCAGCGCCCCCATGTACGCCACATACTCCACATCGCCGGTCAGGTTCTCGAGGGTCGGGTTGTTCTCGAAGACGACCGGCGCGCCTTCACTGTCCTGATGCCCCCACAGGATGTTTACGCGATAGCGGTCGTGCGACCGGCGGGGGCCCTCTAGCAGCCGCTCCGGCGGCGCCGCATGTTCCGCCTCCTCCTCGGGTTCCTCGCGGAAGGCGTCCACGTTGGCGATGATGTCGTCACGCACCTGGTCGAGATATGTGACCACCTGCTCGATCTCGGCGTACTTCTCCTGCAGGTCCTTGATGAGGCCGCCGATGGCGTAGAGCGCCACCTCGCGGTCCAACTCGGCGACCTTCGCGCGAGCCTGTTTCTCTGCACGCTGGCCTCGCCGCATGATGTCGTCGAGCTTCTCCTGCATCTCCTGCCGCCGCTGGTCAATACCCTCGCGCTCCTCCTGGGGGAGCTGCTGATAGTCCTGCGGGCTCATGACCTCTCCGTCTTTGGCCGGGGCCACGATAAGCCCGGCGGGACCTCGCCCTATCGCCAGGCCAGCCTCCTGCACCTCACGCTCGAACTCCTGGAGCTCCTTGCCGCGCTCCTCACGGAACTCACGCAGGATCTCGTCGCGGCGCTCGGAGTACTCGTCGCTCTCGAAGGCCTTGGTGATCTCGCGGTCGGCGTCCTCGATCAGCTCCTGCATATCCTCGCGCAGCGCAACTCCCATCCCTGCCGGCAGTTCGAGGGCGCGCGGCTGACGCGGGTCCTCGAAGTTGTGCACATAGCACCAGTCGCTGGAGGGCGGCATCTCGGCGGCCTTGCGCTTGAGCGTCGCCAGCACTAGCGAGGTCCTGCCCGTGCCGGGCGGCCCCAGGGCGAAGACGTTGTAGCCCTCGCTTCGCATATCGGCGCCGAAATCGAGCGCATTCATAGCGCGTTGCTGGCCGATGGGCACGATCTCGGCGGGCAGTTCCTCAGTGCTGCCGAAATCGAACTGTGATGGATCGCAGCGCCAGCGGCACTGGTGGGCAGAAAGCTCCATGTGAGACGTCAAGTCGGGTAGCTCCTCGTGTTGCGAGGATTGTCGGCGGTTTACGCTGCGCGAGGCCAAGTAGTCCGGCCCTCATGGCGCGCCCGTACCTAACCAGGTGGTCGGCTGTACCTCAAACTCCTCTATGATAATCAACCTGTGGGTTGCGGTCAAACCCGCCGCAGCCCGTGCCAGGAGCATCGTTTTTGCGGGGGAGCCTGGGGCTGCGCTGTAGGGGGGGGACCTGTTTGTCCCCCGTAGCCTTGGCGAAGGGGGATGCCCCGCCCGCCTGCGGCGCGCCACGGGTGCGCGCCCTACATACGACAGCGGCGCCTGCGGTCCCGCCGAGGCGCGATCGGCGGAATACCGCGGCGAGGCCGTCGAGCGACAGGGCAAAACCGATGCTCTCGCCGCCCGGCCAATGGGCTCCTGCAGGCTGCGCGCCCCGCCCTTGTAGGGGTGTCCCAGACTGGCTGGCACGCTCGGCATGCAGTCTCGGAGGGCTGCTCGAACAGGAACAGTTGAATGCCCCGGAGCTTGACACTCATCAGGGCATGGCAAGCTGCCTCGGGGCGCTGTATCACGTTAAGCACCGGGCTGTTCTTCTCATGTGACAGCACGAGCCACAGCCTCTCCCCCCTCGGCCAGACATCACTCAGGAACTCCCTCACTGCCGCCGGATCAAGCAAGTTGCGGTCCAGGCCGTAGATTGCGCACTGCCCCGAATAGTACCTGTCCAACAGGCCCGGCAAGACCTTCCCTCGTCCGGTAGTCACTACTATCACGTCGTTGGGTCTGTCAAAGCGATCTATCAAGGCCGCGGCCTCACGCCACTGTTCCCGATGCGGATGGGCGCGCATGTAACAGTTGCCGTAGGCGCATTGGGCGATGATCACAGCGCCAAGAGCGCCTGTCAGCAACCTGTGAGGTGCGCAGGCGACCGCGCTTCCGAGTAGCAGAGCCATCGGCGCCGCCGTGATGGACAGAACGCGCGACCCCGTCCAAACACCGACGACCTGAGACACGCCCCACGTGATGAGCAGCGGCAGAGATGCAAAGCCGACTATGAGCCAGAAACTGTGGCGAGACACCTCTCGCTCGTCAGGCGCCGCGTGATTGCGGGCAAGGGGCGCTGCGTAGAGTACTACGAGCGCGCCCCCTGCTGTGAGCATTGCGAGCAGGGCGTGCGGGCTCATTCCCGGGACGTACGCGAATGTGCGCGTCACGCTCGCGAAGAGATGGAACACCCCTGGGTGTGCGGCGAGGTGCGTTACCTCGCCGAGAGCGCGATGAAGCTGTGTGAATACATAGGGGACCCATGGCGCGCACAGCAAACCAAATCCGAAGAGGACTGCAGTCAATTCTTTCCATGGAGCCTGCCTGCCTTCCCTGAACACAATGGAAACGCTCGCGACGGCGAGACATCCCAGGAAGAAGGCGGCCCCGTAGTAGTGCGTATAGACCAGCGCGGCCCCGGCGAGTGTGGCCCCGACCATCGCCGGAAGGTCCTTTCGTTTGATCAGCCGAACGAGGAAGTACATGACGGCCGCAGACAGCAGACACACAAGCGGGTACATGCGCGCTTCCTGTGAGAAGTAGACGGCTGGGGGCATCACGGCCATGACCGCGGCGCACAGAAGCCCTGCTCGACGCCCGCCAAGAATGCTGCCCGCAGCATACGTGGTCAGGACCGCACCAACGCCCAGCACCACCGATAGCGACCGCAGTACCACGTCGGACGAGCCCAAGACATGAATCCAGGCCGCCAACAACATATAGTAGAGCGGAGGATTGAGCGTCTTGAGCAGCGTGTCGGTGAATTGGTCCACACTCGAGCTGGACGCTATTGCTAGGCTCCACGCCTCGTCTCCCCACAGGCTAGTGGCAGTCATGCCGTACAGTCTGAGGCTAGCGGCCAAGGCTGCTATTGCCAGCAGCGCAAGCCAAGCATGCGACCGTGCCTTGCGATTATCGGCTTCGGCCATCTCGAGGCTCCTCTGCGAATCTCACCCTCATGGCCAGGGTTCCACGACAGTGGCGGAGCGCCCTTCTTTGGCGCTTGAGAAGAGGCCTGCGGGCCTGTGGGCGCGGCATATCAGAGGACCAGATAAGCGTGGGGTTGCATTCGACGGAGAATGTGGTATCATTATTCTCACATCGGATCTGGCTCCTATATGGGGGCTAACGTCACCGAAAGGTCGGACAATGCAGCTATCCGGCCAGACAAGTTCAGTGATAATTGCTGCAGTATACTTCCTGCTCGCTAGTGCCGGTCGGGCTGACGCCTACATTGATCCGGGCACGGGAAGCTATCTGTTCCAGTTGCTCTTGGGGGGGATTCTGGCCGGCGGATTCGTGATCAAGGTCTACTGGCGCCGTCTGGTGGCCTTTTTTTCCCGAAAAGGTGACTCGTCCGACGATGAGGAATAGTCACAGGGTGCGCGCCTCCTTCCGCGACCCCAGCGGCTTCCTGTTCGTTGAAGACGGTGTTCTCTATCGGCAGATCAATTCGGTTTATGCTGAGGACTACGACCACCTCATCTCTTCCGGCTTGTACGCGGAACTGACCGGCAACGGTCAACTCGTACCCCATGACGAGGTCAACCTCGCGCCTCCGAACGCCGAGCGGGCCTACAAGATAATCCGCCCCTACCCCGTTAGCTTCGTCTCCTACCCATATGAATGGTGTTTCAGCCAACTCAAGGACGCGGCTCTCACTACGCTAAGGATTCAGGGGAAGGCCCTGGAGCATGGGATGGCACTCAAGGACGCCAGCTCCTACAACATCCAATTCCAGCGCGGCAGAGCGGTTCTGATTGACACCCTCTCCTTCGAGCGATACCGGGAGGGCAAGCCCTGGGTGGCGTACAGGCAGTTCTGCCAGCACTTCCTCGCCCCGCTGGCGCTGATGGCCTACCGAGACGTGCGGCTGGGGAAGATGCTGCGTCTGCACATTGACGGTGTGCCGCTGGATCTTGCCGCCAAACTGCTGCCTCTCACGACACGGCTGCGCCCTGGGCTGATGACACATGTTCACCTGCATGCGCGCAGCCAAGTGAGATACGCGGACGACCCGGAGAGCATGCACGCCGCAGCTTCGTCATTCAGCAACCTGTCAATGCTCGCCCTTCTCGACAGCCTGGAGACTGCGGTCAAGGGCCTGAGATGGGAGCCCGCGCGCACAGTGTGGGCCGACTACTACGAGGAGCAACCTAGCTACAGTTCTGAGGCTCTAGCGCACAAGCAGCAACTAGTGGCTGACTTCCTGGCTGAGTTCAGCCCGCGAACGGTGTGGGACCTCGGGGCCAACACGGGCCTGTTCAGCCGCATCGCTGCCGCTTCAGGCGCCGAAACCGTCTGCTTCGACCTTGACCCGGCTGCGGTCGAGATAAACTACCGCAGGGCTGTGGAGAAGGGGGAGGAAGGTGTTCTGCCTTTGGTACTTGACCTCTGTAACCCCACCCCGGGCATCGGCTGGCATAACTCCGAACGTATGTCTCTGCTGGAGCGCGGGCCAGCGGACACGGCGCTGGCGCTCGCCTTGGTCCATCATCTCGCCATCGGCAACAATGTGCCTTTCCCGGCAATAGCCGAGTTCCTAGCGCAACTCTGCGGGTCACTCATCATTGAGTTCATTCCGAAGACGGACAGCTTGGCGCAGCGCCTACTGGCGACCAGAGAGGACATCTTCGCGGATTATCACCAGGAGGGATTCGAGGCTGCGTTCGGCCAGCACTTCGAGATACTGCGCGCCGTGCCGCTTAAAGACTCCGAGCGCACAATGTATGCCATGAGAAAGAAGCCTGTTCGGACGTGAAAAGGCAGCTGGTGTTCCATCCCCCGCTCGCAGCATCGCTTCCCGTGTTGCTGCTACTTTCCGGCAACATGACGGTGACGGTGCCCCGGTTTGTCATCAGGCCGTTGCTTACGGTTCTCGCCGTGACGATAGTCGTCTGGGGTCTGCTGAGCCTCATCTTCAGGTCGGCCGCGAAGGCGGGCCTCCTGGTGACGGTGCTGGTTGTGTTGTTCTTCAGCTATCAGCCTATCACCAGGGCTACCAACCATGTCTACCTGGCCCATCAAGCCATCACGTTGCACCGGGCGATACTGCTTCTGCAAGTAGTTCTCCTGGGGGCGCTCGTGTGCTTCCTGGCACGTACCCGAAGCCATCTGCCGGACCTCACGCGCGTGCTCAATATCGCCGCCGCCTGTCTGGTTGCGGTCCCGGTAGCTAACATCGCCTACCACCAGGCGACGCGCGCAGAGGCTAGGGCTCCCGGGTCAGTAGGCGGCGCGGCCGGGCCAGCGCGAGAGGGCATGCCTGACGTTTTCTACATCATCCTTGATGCTTACGGGCGCGCCGACATCCTCAAGACCATCTATGGATACGATAACAGCAACTTCCTGGACCAGCTCCGCCAGAGGGGGTTCCGCGTCTGCGCGCGGGCTCACTCCAACTACTCTGGCACCATCCTGTCGCTGTCGTCCTCGCTCAACTGCTGCTATTTGGACGAAGTCGCCCGCGAGGTTGGCACCGAAACCAGGGACAAAGTCGCTCTCTATCGAATGCTGCGCGACAACCGCGTGGTGGCCTCCCTGAGACCTCGGGGCTACCGGTTCGTAGCGTTTGCCACTGGTTACTCTCTAACTGAGATGCCTGACGCGGACCTCTACATCAGGCCATCACGCTACCTCAACGAGTTAGAGCAGAATCTGGTAGTGCAGACGCCCTTGATGAATCTGCTGTACAGGCTGCCCGGCAGCCTCGCCGGGGGGCTTGTCGAGCCCTACCGTCTGCACCGGGCCCGTGTTCACTTCATTCTCGACAAGCTTCCTGAGTTGCGGGGCCGCACGTACCCGGTGTTCGTGTTCGCTCACGTGCTGGCACCGCATCCGCCCTTTGTGTTCGGCAGAAACGGTGAGCCTGTGAGGCCCGAGCGGGAGTTCACCATGGTTGATGGCAGCGAGTTCATCAAGGTTGGCGGCACTCGGGAGGAGTATATCAGGGGTTACCGCGACCAGGTCGCCTTCATCAGTCAGAAGGTGCTCGCGGCGGTGGATGGCATACTCGCAGCCTCGCCTGAGCCTCCGATTATCATACTCCAGGGCGACCATGGCCCCGGCTCACACGTGGACTTCGACGACCCCCACAACACCAACTTCAAGGAGCGCCTGTCCATTCTTAACGCCCTTTGTGTGCCGAGTGAACTGAGTGGGGAGTTCTACGATGATATCAGCCCCGTGAACACCTTCAGGATCATCTTAGGCTATTTGCTGGACACTGATTATGAACTGCTGGAGGACCGGAGCTACTTCTCCACAAGAGAACATCCCTACGACTTTCATGATGTCACGGCCCAGGTGTGTGACTGACACGATTGGCATGCGCAGGCCCGGTCGTCTTCCTGCTGTGCGCCGCGCCGATGATTATGGACTTCCTGGCGACCGGCGAACTGTCGCGGCTTTCGGCCTCGGACCTGCAGCGATGGGTGGCGCTTACCAGGATGCGCTCCGGACCTCACCTCTTCCCCTCAACCTGGCCGCTGGGCTGTTGGGTTGGAGCGGCGGGGGTATTGGCAGCGGGAGCGCGATCGTTCCTCGCCAAGCGCCCGTGGAATCAACGTGATCGCATGGCCCTGGTCTTCGCGGTAGTTGTGCTGGCGCTCTGGGTTCCTGCCACCGTGTTCAGCGAGGTGGTTCCGGTGCGCCAGGTCATACTGGCCGGCCTGTTCCGATCCACGAAGCTGGCGTTTCTGCTTGGGCTCGTGTACTTCGCCCACCACGAAAGGACACGCTTTGCCGGACCCGCGCGCGAGGTTGCGGTGGGCGTGCTGGCCCTAGCTGCCTTCCTGGCTCTGCGACTGGACGCGCGGCTGATCGTCGTGTTTGCCCTGGGCGCCGCCCATTTCCTGCCCGTGTCCGATGTGGGGGGGAGGCGCCTGCTATCTAAGGCCCCTGTGCTGGCGGCGCTTGGGGTTCTCGTGCTCGCGTTCGTCGGCGCGGTGGGCCTGCAATGCAGCGACCGAGCGCGCGGCGGCTTGCCCTGGTGGGGCGGAGTATCACCCGCGTGGCGAGACGTGCAGGTCTGGTGCCGCGAGCACACGCCGCGCGACGCCGTCCTGCTCACGCCGCCTTCGCTACAGGGCTTCCGCTGCTTCTCGGAGAGGGCTATCGTGGGCGATTACAAGGATGGCGCGCCGCACATGTATAATCCACCCAGCTTCCTCGAATGGTGGCGGCGCATGGAGGAGATGGAGGTGGAGCCGCACGGATGGTCCTGCAGCGATTCGGCGTTCCAGCAGTTCAGCGAGGAGAAGATGGCGTGGCTATGCCGTGAATACGGGGCCACCTACGCCGTGGTCAGATCTGAGCACAGCTTGTCTTGGCGCAGGCTCTATGACAACGGGACGTACGCGGTGTATGAGCCCCCAGGGTAGAATGAAGACGCCGAGCTGGTGGTTGCCGTCAGAACTGACGCTGCCTTGCGAATGGGCGGGGTGCGGCGCAACCGCATGCCCGAACCCACATGCCTCAGTAGGTCGGGCTTTCCAGCCCGACTCCATTGACCGCCGGGGAAACCACCGACGAGTCGGGCTAGAAAGCCCGACCTACGAACAACATTCTCTGGCTCTCGCCGAATGAAGCACTCGTCTCGAGAAACACACCAGGTAGGATTCGCGCGACGGCGCTCGTGGAGGGGGGCCTGGCAGGGACGGTCTCGTGCGCGTCCCAGCCGAGTCGTCACAGCCCGGCAGGTCTTGAGTTTGCCCAACGGGAGGAGAGCGCTGATGAAGGTGTTAGCGGTCGTCGGCAGCCCTCGCAAGGGTGGGAACAGCGATACACTCGTGGATGCGATCCTGGCGGGCGCCTCGGAAGCGGGCGCTGAGGTCGAGAAGCTCTACCTCAATGACCTGGAGCTTCGCGGCTGCCAGGCCTGCAATGCCTGCCGCGATGCCGTGGCCGACCCGTGTGTGCAGGCGGATGACATGACGAAGGTGGTTCACCCAAGGCTGCGTGCCTGCGATGCCTTCGTTATCGGTACGCCGATCTACTACTTCGGCGCGTCGGCGCAGACGAAGCTGTTCCTGGATCGCTGGTACGCTCTCGCGGGGCAGGAGGGCGAACCCCATGCTCTAAGGGGCAAGCGGGCCGCCATCGCCATCGCCTATGCGGATCCCAACCCCTTTGTCTCCGGTGCGGCCAACGCCATGGCGACCTTCCGCGATGCGCTCAATTGGGTAGGCGCGGAATTGGTAGGTGTTGTCTACGGCACGGCCGATGCTCCGGGTGAGATAGCTGACAACGAGGCAGCCATGAGGCAGGCTAGGGAACTGGGGGCGAGGCTCGCGCGGTCCTGACCTATTGTTGCGCCTCGCCGGTCATCGGCACGAAGATGACGTCGGCCAGCTCGGTCTTCTCGAGCTTGCCGCCCTTCTTCTTGATGAGGTAAAGCTTCTGCGCCCCGCCCTCTTCGCCCACGGGGATCACCATCAGGCCGCCCTCCTTGAGCTGGTCCACGAGCGGCTGCGGCACCTCGTTGGGCGCGCAGGTGACGATGATCGAATCGAAGGGCGCATGCTTGGGCCAGCCCTGATAGCCATCGCCCGCCTTAACGGTGACGTTGGTGTATCCAAGGTCCTGCAGGCGCTGTTTGGCGCTGCTCGCCAGCGGCTCGACGATCTCAATGGTGTAGACGTGCTTGACCAGCTTCGATAGCACCGCCGCCTGGTAACCGGAGCCTGTGCCGATCTCCAGGACCTTGTCGGTCGCCTTGGGCTTGAGCGCCTCGGTCATCATCGCTACGATGTCGGGCGCCGAGATGGTCTGACCGTGACCGATGGGCAGGGGCGTGTTCTGGTAGGCCGCCGACTGCACACTGCTCGGCACGAACAGGTGGCGCTGCACCTGCTTCATCGCGGCGATTACGCGCGCATCGGAGATGACGCCTCTCGCGACCAGGTCATTGACCATGGCCTCCCGCTGCGCCTGATAGTCATCCTGGGCGCGCGCCCGCGTTAACGATGCCACCACTATGCCCGCTATCACAACGCCTGCAATAGCAAAAGCAGTCCTGTTGATGCGCATTCCCCTCACCAGCCTTCGCACCACGGTGGGCTGGGCATTCCTGCAGTGGGGCGGACATTCTTGTCGGCCAGACCATTACCGCACACAGGAATGTCTGCGCCACCAAGTTAGTCTCCGAAATGCCGACGCCACCGGGAGATCACCCACACGCTTCATTTCTTTAGACTCCCGTGCGCCGCGCAAGTTCCCGCGCCCTGCGTGCAATGTCGTTGCCTTGCGGAGGGCCCGCAACGTGTCGCGCTTCGCGCGACGGGCCGGTGTGGGAACCGGCCCCTCCATGACGGCCATCGCCTTCCGAGGTCGGAGGCCGACCGCCGCGAGGGGTTCCTGCTCATGCTCGGCCGCCTCGCATTTCCGCAAAGTGAGGTCCTGGTCTGCGCCAGCTAGAACTCGTGGCCCCACTTGCACTGGGACGCGTTGTAGCTCCCAACGAACCGCCCCGCCTGGAGCCACTTCACGTGCCCGTCCACGAACGAGAAGTTGAGGCCGCCGTTGTGCTCCGGGCCCAGCGGGGTTCTGTTCGGCGGAACCAGGTCAGGGCGCACCCCCACCGTATCTCGTAGATGCGTAAGTGAGTAGGGATTGATGGTGTTGCTGTCTACAAGCAGCCACATCAGGGTTGGGCTCTTGATCTTGGGCAGCGTGAGCGGGCGCCAAGTGGTGCCGCCGTTGGTGCGGTCCCCGCCATAGACGCTGTAGCCGTCGCCCGGGAAGTCGCAGTTGTACCCGTAGCTGGATTCCATGGTCCTGCCGAACAGCGTGGCGGACACCGCCGGGCTGGGATCGCTGGGACAGATGAGGACCTGCTGGCTCCTCATATAGCGCTGGCAGGTGAACAGCCACAGTCCGCGCAAGTCCACTCCGGGGTCTCCGTCGTAGACGTAGCCGCCCGAGAGCGGGAAGGTATCGTTGTAGTCCTGGACATACATCAGGATGGCGAGCGTGGCCTGCTTGAGATTGCTCGCACAGGAGGTCTGCCGCGCCTTCTCGCGTGCTCTGGCGAAGACCGGAAAGAGGATCGCCGCCAGAATCGCGATGATGGCGATGACTACCAACAACTCAATCAGCGTGAAGCCGCGCCCTTGCGTTCTCATCTTCTCGTCCTCTCCTCAGGCTACTTACGACGGCTCGTGCGGCCGGACCGCATGGCCCTTGGGGATCGCCGACCTGCCTGAAGCTTTCGTCACGCGTTCGCTCAGACCTTGCCCTGCGTACGGCTTGAGTGCTTAAACACTCCTTTTGCGTCGCGGAGTTCCTGAGCTTCCCTCCAAGACCGCACTCCTATGGGGATCGCGGGAGCGCCCACAGACCAGACAGGACGGCCCGACTCTATCGGGCCGTCCTGTTCAACGTGTGACCAAGAGCCTGAGCGTGGCTCGCCTGAGGGCCTGACGGCCTAGCGTGTGTAGTCCCAGTGCTATATCCAAGGAGGGCCGCTTCGTCAAGCACGTATACATTCACTCCAGGAGCATCGCTTTTGTGGGGGCGCTCGAAGCCCTCGGCACGGTATTGCACCGATCGCGCCTCGGCGGGACCGCAGGCGCCGCTGTCGTATCTCTAGGGCGCGCACCCGTGGCGCGCCTCAGGCGGGCGGTGCGAGGGCGCCTGTCGTAGCGACTGAGGGCTCCGGAGGCCCGCTGTTCCTCGTCATCACGATTTCAGATGCTGGTGCAGACGCAAGTGCATAGATTCTAGGGGAAGGCGACTGCGTTGAGGGGAAGGCCAGCTCAACTGAGAGACTCTACGGCTCGACCTCGCGCCCGTGCACGGAGAGCGTTATCGTCTGGAATGGCATTGCGCCGGAGGTGAGGCTCGGACTCGTCCCCTGGCTTGCCGGCGGCCTCAAACGGCTCAGTGCCGCTTGCTCCAACGCCACGCCTCAGCTCACTTGCGCTATTACGCGTCTCAGGGACTTCCTGAAGTTGCTGAACGCGTCCGAGCCCATGAGCGTCTGATGGCCCGCTATGACCAGGTGCTCAACCCCGGCCAGCTCCGCCACCTGAAGCACCTCCAGGAGCTTGTCTCTCGGGTGGGGCGATCCGCCCACCCACAGCAGCGAACTCTTCTGGTGCGCGCGCGCTGCCGCCGAGACCGCCTGGTGGGTTGATCGAATGGTGGCCGCCATCTCACGGCCCTGGATCTGCCAGGGGACGTAAACCGACAGCCGGTCCACGGCCGAACTCTCCAGCAAGGCGTTCCAGGCGTCCGTGCCGAGCCCGGCTTCGCGGCTGCTCACGGCGGAACTGGGCATGACCAGCGAAAGCAGCCCACGGTCCACGGCCTGGATTGCCGCCGCCGCCGCCAGGATGAACATGATGAGGCTTGTGCGCCGAAAGCGCGTGACATCCTCGTCGAGATCCACAGGCAGCTCTCGCTGGTGCTCCGCGAAGAACATGCGCTGACAGTACTGACATCTGCACGCCCAACTGCCACGGGAGTAGTAGAATGAAGGCTCGTCCCACAGGAAGCCGTCGGACTCCAGCAGCCAGGCCAGCGTGCGCACGTTCGAGGAGAACCACTCCAGGAAGGCCGGGTTGTTCGGGCAGGCCTTTCCACACCTGCGGCCACGGCTGTCTATCTGCAGGTTCTGAGGATGCTCCCGCACGTAAAGGCTCTCCATGGAGGGATCGGGGTCCATCACCTTGCCGTAGCCAAGCGGTACCGCATAGACCTCCAGGCCCACCGACTTGCACGTTCTGGTGAAGGCGGTGGCTCGTTCGGCGTGCCAGCGCATCTCGTCCTCGGAGCAGGCCACGAAGACGGACCGAAAGCCGATGTCCACCAGCTCTCGCGGGTCAATGCTATCCAGCACACCGACGCCGCCTCCGATGGAGAGTCCGACCTTCACCACGGATCACTGCTCCTCTTGCATGGCCGCCGGCCCACGGCTGCCCTCATGCTTGCGCGCCACGGCGACTAGCGAGGTGCCCACGGGAAGCGAGATGTGCCTGATGAGCAGGTTCTCGAAGTCAAGAAAGGCGACGAGCAAACGGTTCATGGGTCTGGGAAGGCGCACCAGGGCCGTCTTTGGTCCACCATTTCCCAGCGCCAATAGCCTCTTCATGGCTCGGTAGAGGATGATCGCCGGCAGCGCGAGCGCCACCGCATGGGTGAGCTTCTCTATCCGCAGACCCGCTCCCTCCATCAGGCGGACGAACTCTCGCGTCTCGTATCTTCGAATGTGCCCGAGCGCTTCGTCGTGTTCGCTCCACAGGCACAGGTGTGCAGGCACGGTCAGCACACAGATGCCTCCCGGCCGCAGCACGCGCGCCATCTCGGCCATGGCTGTCTCATGCTCGGCTACGTGTTCGAGCACATCGCAGCTAACGACGACGTCGAAGCTCTGGTCCTCAAACTCGAGCTGCTCCACTCTAGACTGGCGCAGTTGAGTGAGGCCCCGCGCCGCGCACATCTCCAGCGCGTCTGCCGAAATGTCACAGCCCCACAACTCGCCCAGCCCCCCGAGGGCGCTGAGCGTGCCGCCGGTTCCGCACCCGGCGTCGAGCACCTTCAGGCCTTCGCTCTTCGCGGCGTAACGCTGGATGAGAGAACGCACCATCCGCCGCCTGGCGACGAACCACCAGTAAGTGTCCTCAAGCTCGTACATCTCCAACAGTTCGTGATGCCGCATCTGTGTGGTTGACCCCAGCTATCTGCGCACGTAAGCGCGCGCCCTCCGGCGCTTCCAACTCCCGGCCCGCCCCCGCCTCGTTTGCCGTTGCCCCGTGACCGATTCCCCCGCCCGCTCCTCACATTCGAACAACTGTTTGCACATTGCCTCGCGATCTGGTATAATACATCAAATGCCTCAGGAGACCTGACACTCTTGTGGGGCCCTCAGGAGGCCCGATACTCTTGTGGCGCCGTCCCAACCCCTCAGGGGACCCGACATTCTTGTGGGGCGGTCGCAACCCCTCAGGGGGGCCGACATTCCTGTCGGGCCGTCCGTCGGCGACAGGAATGTCGCCGCTCCTGTAGGGCAGTCCAGGAGGCGACACTGTCATGGGCAGGTCGGAGCTGACGCCGAAACGCAGGCAAGTACTCGATTTCATTGCGAGCGCCATCGAGCAGCAGGGTTACCCGCCCACGGTGCGCGAGATCGGGGCCGCGGTGGGCCTTAGCTCGAGCTCGAGCGTTCACTTCCACCTGCGCGCGCTGGAGGAGGCCGGCTACCTGCACCGCGACGGCTCTCTGACGCGCGCATTGCGCGTGTCGGACCCGCGAGGGCCCCAGCGCCCCGGCCCCTCGGCGAGGTTGCTGCCTCTAGTGGGCCGCGTCGCGGCCGGCGAGCCGCTGTTCGCCGCCGAGAACGTGGACCGGATGGTGCCGGTCTCGACCGAACTCTTCGGCGAAGGCGAACTGTTCCTGCTTGAAGTCAAGGGCGAGAGCATGATCGAGGCAGGCATATTCGACGGCGACCTGGTAGTCGTCGGCCGACAGCCGACGGCCGATGACGGCGACATCGTCGTCGCCCTGCTGGGTGATGAGGCCACCGTCAAGACCTTCTATCGGCACGAAGACCGCATCGAGCTGCGGCCCGCCAACTCCGAGATGGAGTCCATCTTCGTTGACGCTGTTCAAATCCTTGGTCGCGTGCGTGGCCTCATTCGCTCCCTGCGCTAGTTGACTCTCGCCTTAGCACAGCCACGATGGCGTCATCGTCCACAGGATGTCCGCTGAACTCAGCGACAGCGCTCATGACGCTGGCCGCGATCTCCTCCGCAGATCGGCCCTCTCCGGACCTGATGGTTGCGAGCAGGTTCTCCTCCCCGAAGAAGTCCCCCCGGCGATCGCGCGCCTCCAGTACTCCGTCCGTGGTAGCGACCAGGATGTCCCCCGGCGTCATCTGGGTGGACAGTTGCAGGTAGTTGGGCTGCTGGGTGATGCCTATCATCGGAGTGTTGGTCAGCAGTCTCTGCACAGCCTCGCCTGCGTGCAGCATCAGTGGTGGCGGGTGGCCGCAGTTCACGTAAACCATCCTGCCGCTGGGCAGGTGAAGGTGGGCGACGAAGGCGGAGGCGAAGCTGTCCGGCTGGAGCGCCTCGTAGACCGCCTTGTTCACGCTTTCGGCGATGCCGGCGGGGGCCATGCGGTCCTTGGCTGCCGCGCGCAGGTGCGAGTGCAGTAGCGAGACGTGCATGAGCCCATGGACGCTCTTGCCCGCGACGTCGGCGACGAACATGAGCAGCGTGTGCTCGTCCAGGGCGATGAAATCGTACAGGTCACCGCTTACCAGTTGGGCCGCCTCCAGGCGCACCGCCAGATCATAGCCGGGAAGGGCTGGCAGCTCGGCGGGCAGCATCTGCCTCTGCATGGAGCGGGCCAGGCGCAGCTCGTGGTCCACCTGGTATCGGCGAGCGCGTTCGATGTCTCGCGCGCGAAGCACGTAAGAGGTCGCCAGGGCCAGGATGATCAGCACGGGGGCGCCGCTCTCAAGCAGGACAGTCCCCAGCACAGGCCACTGTGCCGGCGCCAGGCCGACTGCGGAGTACTGCGCTGCAATGAAGGCTCCTATCGCCAGCACGGCTGTGGCTGTCGCACCGTTCCTGCCGAACCACACCGCTGCCACCATCACCACGATGTAGTAGAGCTGAAACAGGAGCTTGCCTTGGTTGGGCCACGCCAGGATCGCGGCTGTGACCAGAAAGATGTCACATAGGATTGCGAGGTGTCGCTGCAGGGGTAACGGCCGCTTGAACAGATATGCGCAGTAGAGGGCGAGCGTGTAGAGCGCAGCCACGATGGTCGCGATGTGCAGCAGCCTTGGCGTCTCGCGCAGACCGGGCACCGTCCAGGGCAGCAGCAGCACGGCCAGTATGATGGCGGTACGTACTATCGCCACCCAGGTGTCCGTCTCGTCCGTCGGAACAGCGTCATCCGGCCAGCTTCTCTGGTGGCCCGAGGTTGACGGCATCATTCACCTCCTTCCTCTCCGCGATGATCGGTGCGCGCACCACGCGACACGTACGCGAGACTCTTGCATGGCACGCGTAAAGGGAGGTTTCCGTGCGCGGCCCGCGAATACCTGCTTGGGGAGCGGGAGACGACAGGCGGGAAACGACGCAACGGCGCTGGTGACAGGGGCGGCCGCTTCTGCCCTTCGGTCTTCTGGGCACGAGCGACAAAGAGGGATCGGACAGTGCCGGTGAGGAGAGAAGGACCCGAGGCCGAGAATTTCGCTGGCGCCCGCGAGCGCATGGTCGCAACGCAACTTCGCCCGCGCGGCATTACCGACGAGCGCGTGCTGGAGGCGATGGCAAGGGTGCCCCGCGAGCGCTTCGTCCCCGAGAACCAGCGCCGGCACGCGTACGACGACCGCGCCCTGTCCATCGGCGAGGGGCAAACCATCTCGCAGCCCTACATGGTGGCCATCATGCTCCAGTGTCTGCGCACACGGCGGGACACGACGGCCCTGGAGATCGGCGGCGGCTCGGGCTACCAGGCGGCGGTGCTGGGAGAGCTGTGCGACCGCGTGTGGGCCGTCGAGATCGTAGAGCCTCTGGCGATGCGTGCGAGTGAACTACTGGCTGAGCTGGGCTACGACAACGTCGAGATCGTGGTCGGCGACGGCAGCCTGGGTTTACCCGAACATGCGCCCTATGACCGCATCATCGTGGCCGCGGGCGCGCCCGAGATACCCCAGCCGCTGGTGGACCAACTGGCTGACGGGGGCCGTCTGGTCGCCCCTATCGGCAGCCGGTTCAGCCAACGGCTGGTCATCATCGAACGCCAGGGCGAGAGGACCGTCCACGAGGATGGTATTGGGTGCGTCTTCGTTCCGCTCGTCGGTGAGCATGGCTGGGGGAAAGCGGCCAGCAATAAGCACTAACGGCGGGACATGAGCAAAGAGCAGAGAAGTCTGTCCGTAAAGCCCGGCCTCCGGGGACTGTCCCGCTGTCATAGCAGGCCCGACCTTCTTGTCGGGCGCCTTGAAGGCCCATCTTGAGGCAGCGGGCCCCTCTCTCGTTGCCGTGACTGTCGTCACTTGCGTATCTGTCGTTACTTTCGTTGCTGTCATGCGCCCCTTGGCAGGGGTGGCGGGAGGCAGAAATGGTCGAGCGCATCGGATTTCGCACCGCCGGATATCGAAGACTCCCTATCGAGGAAGCGCTGGGCTCCATCGCCTCGGTGGGCTACGATGGCGTTGAGATGTGCTTGGAGCACCCGGACTGTGTGCCGGAGCGCCTGCCATCTGAGCGCTGCCGCGAGCTGGCGATGGTCGCGGGCGACCTGGGGCTGGAGATAGCATCGGTCAGCTATCACGGCGATAACGATGCCCTCCCCCTGCGCTGGGAGCGGGTGTTGTGGGCGGTCGAGCTGACTGCCCAGTTGGGCGCGGACCTGTTGATCGTCAACTCGCCCCGGCCGGGGCCGGAAGCTCCTGAGGATCTGGACCGGCAGTTCCGGGATCAGCTAACGGCCCAACTGGAGGCAGCCGAGAGCGTCGGGGTAGTGCTCGCCCTGGAGCCTGAGCCGGGCCTGCTGGTGGCGGACTGCTCTGACATGCTTGACCTCATCGAGTGGGCCGGCTCGCCGCGCCTCAAGGTGAACCTGGACGTGGGACACGCCTTCCTGACGGAAGATGACCTCGTCGAATCCATCAACCGCCTGGCGGGGGAGATCGTGCACGCGCACTTCGAGGACATGCCTGCAGGCGAGCATCGTCACCTGATCCCTGGAGACGGAGACATGGACCTGCCGGAGGTGATCGGGGCGCTGCGCGGCGTCGGCTACAGAGGCTATCTGACCGTAGACCTGTTCGACATCGCTGACGCTCCCGAGCAGGCCGCGCGCGTGGCTCTCGCGCGCATGAGAGAGCTGGTCTCGTGATGCACCGGCCCGGTGGGACGGATGGCTTGCCGCGGCCCGTCCCGCCGCATGATGCGCATACGCACACCACCTTCTCGGACGGTCGAAACACCGTCATCGAGAACGTGCGCGCGGCCGAGGCGGTGGGCCTGGAATGTGTGGCTATCACCGATCATGTGCGCCTCGATACAACTGACCTGGACGACCGTCTGCGGGAGATAGAGCGCGCGGCGGAGCGCAGCCCGATAACAGTCTTGCCCGGCGCCGAATGCACGGTCCTCGACCCCGAGGGGCATCTGAGCATCGCGCCGACTGACGCCGGCCGCCTGAAGTTCCTGCTCGCTGATTTCGGCGGCATGACCCAGGGCATCGCGCGCGACGTGCCCGCTGACCCCTCGCGGGTGATTGAGAACGTGTTCCGGGCGCTTGAGAGCGTGGTGAGAGGAGAGGTCGTTCATGCCTTGGCGCACCCGTTCAACCTCGGCAGGTTCCAGGCGGTCATCAACCCGGACGAGTTACCGCGGTCGCGGCTGCGTGACCTGGCGCGGCTCATGTTCGACCGCGAGGTCGCCTTCGAGATCATGAACCAGATGTACTGGTGGTACCCCGACCTTTCGGTCGCGGAGTTCACGCGCCAGTACGCACACCTCCTGAGCATCTTCCAGCAGGAGAACGTGAAGTTTGTGGTGGGCTCAGACGCGCACTCGGCGGGGGCGGTTGGAAGCAGCTACTGGTGCCGGCGGGTGATGAGGCTGGCTGGCATCGAACTCTCCCAGCTCGTGGACCTCCGCAGCCTCGCATGAAGCGCAAAAGGCAAGCGGGGAAGAGCAGAGGCTGGGGGCCCGCCAGCAGCCGTTTGCCGTGACCGGATACCGTGTGGCGTTAGGCCATGAGTTCGAGGAGCTTTGCCACGCTCTGCTCCACGCCCGCCTCGTCCTGGGGTCCGGGCTCCCAGGCCAGCGTGCCCTCCCAGTCGGCCTCCTTGAGCATGCCGATGATCGTCTCTACCGGCGTGATCCCCTCGCCCAGCACGAACTCCTTGCCGCGAAGCCGGCCCTCTTCCTTCCAGAGGTCACCGTAGTCCTTGATGTGGAAGTGGACCGCATACGGGAGCAGCGTCTCGACCGCCTCCACCTCGTCCTGGTGCCAGAGCGTAAAGTTGCCGGTGTCCGGGCACACGCGCAGACCCTCATCGGCCAGCGCCTCCAGGACCTGCATCATCTGAGCCGCCGAGTGCATGAGCGTCCCGGCATTCTCGATGACCAGCGTCATGCCGGTGCCCTCGAAGAGCGCCAGCTTCTCGCCGAGCCGGTCAATATACCTGGCCAGGTTGTCCCCGCCGGCATGGGCGTGCTGGCTTCCGTGAGTGAAGCAGATGGGCGCGCCCAGGGCTTGGGCATTCTCGATGCCGCGCGGGAAGGCCTCATCGGCGGCCTCGACCTTCTCCGGCTCGTCGCTGACGAGGTCCGCGCTGATGTAGTAGCACGAGCACACCAGCCCCGACTCGTCGAGGGCTGCCTTGAGCGTGTCCACGCCGTGCTGCTCGGCTGAGCGCGCGAAGATGTCAATACCCTCGCAGCCCATGCCTCTGAGCAGCTTGAACAGCTCGACGGGCTGAAGCTCCTTGCCATGCCAGACCGGCGGGTTGATTGAGCCCATCCACATGATTGCAGGTGTCATTGCCATGTTGTCATTCACCTCATTGTGATGTGGGGACAACTGTCCCGGCCTGCGCCCGGGCCGGAGAGGCGGACAGACGAGGCGTCTGTCCTACTGTGTCTCTGCCCGGACGGCGGACAGACGAGGCGTCTGTCCTACTGTGCCTCTGCCCGGACGGCGGACAGACGAGGCGTCTGTCCAACCACGCCGCCAGTAGGACAGGTGCCCTCACCTGTCTGCCGTTGCGTGCGTGATTACTGCTCACAGTTCGCGCGCCGCCCACAACATCCCCCGCGTCACCATCTTGAGCACCGGCTCCATCGCCATCACGTCCGCGCTGTGACCCAGCGAGCAGTAGAACACCCGCCCCTCCCCGTACATCTTCTTCCAGGTCACCGGCATGACCACGTCGCCGAAGTTCGTGGTGGCCAGCACCTCGATGGCCGGGTCCACGTGCATGTAGTACTGCTCCGAGGTCACCTCGAAGTCCTCGATGCCCTCGACGATCGGGTCCTCGGGCTTGACGATGTTCACCATGTAGGTGACGCCGGCGCCGCCGGGATGCGCCACCCACTGCCCGCCTACCATGAACTGGAACTCCGTCTCCTGACGGAAGGCGTCGCCCATCCCGCCGTGCACGCCGGCGATGCCGACGCCGCTTCTCACGGCGTTGAGCATCGGCTGAAGCTGCTCCTTCTCGATGCTGCCCATGGTCCAGATGGGCACGAGCAGGTCAAGGCCCTTGAGCTTCTCCTCATCTCTGAACGCATCGAGCGTATCCGACACCTCCACCTCGAACCCCTCGTTGCGAAGGGCCTCAGTCAGTATCTCGCCGACTTCCTTCGGCTCATGTCCTTCCCACCCGCCCCAGACGACAAGCGCTTTCTTCATATCAGTCTCCCTCGCGATCATCTCGCCTCTGCGCGACCGTCGCCTTCACCGTTGCCAGCGGTGAGACCTTCTCCCGTTCTCTGCGCTCTCGCGCCTTCGCCAAGGCTACGGTGGGCAAGCTGCGTCTCGGTTGGCGGTGTCGTTGCCTTAGCCGATCTCGCTCAGTTCGACCGTGCGGCCCTCGTTGCTGCTTATCACCGCGGCATAGGCAACGCGCACGGTGTTCAGGTTGTCGCGGCCCGAGGTCAGCGGCTCGCGCTCCTCCGTGAGCGCATTCATCATCTCCGCCATGGAGCCGCCGAAGGCGTCCGGGAACCAGCTCCCCTCCAGCTCGAAGGTCTGCTCGGCCTCGTCATCCTTCGCGGCAAAGGCTATCTCCGTGCGACCGGCACGCACGCTGCCCTCTGTGCCGTCTACCCACCAGGTGTAATCGAACAGCGGCGGGGCGTAGCAGATGTCGTTGAAGTGAAGCGTGGACATGACCTGGGCCTCAGGTTCGTACTCCAGCGTCATTGAGTAGATCATGGGGGTGACCCCGTTCTGCCCGGGCACCCGGGTGTTGGTGCACTTGACGCGCTCCGGCGTCAGGCCGGTGAAGTGCCGGCTTAGGTCAATGTAGTGGCAGCCGTGGTCCACGATGACCGCATTCTCGAGCTTGGAGAACCAGTGGTCCGGCCGGTCCTGATAGCTGCGGATGACGTGCATGACGTTGTAGACATGGCCCAGCAGGCCCTCGTCAATGAACCACTTGATGACCGCATGCTGGGGCGCCCAGCGCGCCTGCTGATTGATCATCAACGGGACGCCCGCCCTTTCGCATATCTCCACCATCTCGACGGCCTCTTGGTACTGCATTGCGAAGGGCTTCTGGCTGAAGATGGGCTTGCCGGCCTCGGCGATGCGCTCGACCAGCGGCCGCCGCTGGTTGGCATGAACCGCGAGGTCCACGATCTCGACCGCCGGGTCCGCCAGCAGCTCGTCGAGGTCAGTCGTCCCCTCAGGGATGTTGTACTCCTCGACGGCGGCCTTCAGGTTCTCCTCGTTGATGTCGCATGCGTGCACGACGCGGTACCCGAAGGCCCGGTATGCCTTCAGATGCGCGTTGCGCGCGATGTTACCACATCCCACGATCCCGATTCCGTAGTCCCTGTTCTTGGCTGGCTGGGGCAGGTAGTCCTTCGGCTTCAGCTTGATGGCCGCCATCGCCAACGTCCCTTTCCCGTTGCGTCAGTAGTCGGTCCGCACCTATCACAACTGTTCTCTCGCGTACCGGTGCAACCCTCTAGCCTTGTTCGGCATTGTCGTTGCCATTGTCGGTTGTGATCGGCGCCCTGTCGACTCACTCGTCGAGATGCTTGAGTATCTCCAGCGCCACGAGGAAGTTGCCCTGGGCGTTGAGGTGAACGCCGTCGGGCAGGAATATGCTCGCCTTATCCGGGTAGGTCCGGGTCGGGTTGTAGACGTCAAGGTATGAGCTTCCCGTATCCTGCGCGACCCTCTTCAGCACCTCGTTGAAGGCTTCCATGACCTCCGGCTTACCGAAGAGCGAACCGCCGCTCTTGCCGGCGGCGATACGGTCAATGACCCGCTGCGCGCAGACCTCGTAGACCGAGGAGGTGTTCGAGATGAGTGTGAACTTGGCGCCGGTCTCGGCGCGTATCTTCTCGACGGCCATGCGCTGGTACTTGTAGTAGTCCTGCAGCGAGACCACCGGGTCCTCGTAGTCCTCCGGGGACTTGTATTCCGGCTTCGGCCTGAGCTTCGAGTCGTTGTGCCCGAGGAAGATAAAGACATGCGTGGGCTTGGGCTTGAACAGGTCGTCATACATCTCGACCCGGTATGCCCTGGGGTCGCCGATAAGTCGGGACCAAACTCTCGTGATGAAGTCGCCACCCACGCCCGCGTTGCGGTAGGTCACTTGGTGGTCATGTGTCTTCCAGAGCCAGAAGGCTACCTCGTCGGTGTAGTTGTGGTCGCGGTGCACGTCGGAGAGGCTGTCGCCGAGGAAGAGCAGATGCGCGGGCAAGTCAATGTCTGTCTTCGCGGCTGCCGCGGCGAACTTGTCGTAGGTCTCCCCATCCACCATGTGCAGGAACGCGCGGGCTGAGGCGCCGAGGTCCTCGCTGCTGAAGTCAAGCTGCACCAGCCCGTCCTTCGCCTCAGCCTGCGGGTCGGCGGTGAAGGGATATTGCGTCGTCCCGCCGGGCTGGAGGGCAAGCCTGCCCTCCGTAGCGCCCTCCGAGGTCGTGGTAACCACCTTGAGGTCGCCCACGTGCACCTTCCAGCCATTTTGCCTGGCCGTGACCTCGAAGCTGAAGGTATCACCGCGCTTCACCATCGCGTACTGCGGCGTTACCGTAATCTCCGCAGTCGTCGCAAGGCGCGCGTCATCAAGACAGGCCGCGGCGCCCTCGCCCTCTATCTCGACGAGCATCGAGAGGCGGGTGACGTCCGGGTTCGTCGTGGAGGTCGCGAACTCGAGCTTGCGCCACTGATCCGTGAGTCTGACCGGGCTCTCCTGCCACTCCTCCTGAGAGCTTGGCTTATCGCGACGCTTACGGAAGCTCTGAAGGGCGCCGAGCTTGATGCTCCCGCTCCCCTTGCACCAGATGGAGAGGCCGTAGCCAAGCCCGGCCTTGGTACGGAGGTGTCGCGACAGCAGCCGCACCTGTTGCTGTTCCCCTTCGCCGTCCACGTGCAGCAGCGCGGCCCGCCCGCCGGAGTGGACGTTGGGTCGTCCGGTGACGGACGCCATCTCTCCGGCCTCGCCTGCGAGGAGTTGCCAGCCGATGACCTGCCCCTCGTCAGTGATCGTCTCGAAGCTGGGATTCGCGAGCAGGTTCTCGCCGATGCCCTGGGCCTCGACCACGGTGCAGGTGAGGGCGATGCCCAGGATGACTGCGTACAGGACGGTGGCTTTGCGCATGAGGGTTCTCCTCTTCTGTTCGGGGGGGCGGCAGGTAGGCAGCAGCCCGCTCAGCCCTGCTGGTAGGACTATGGCCCGGTGCGAAAAGAGCCACCGCGCAGGCGGCAGCCCCTCGGCCCGGCACTCCTCTGCTTGCGTTAGTCAGCGCTCCGCGCCGCGCATCCGCAGGTACTCGATGGCGACCGTCGTCGCCGGCATCTCGGCCAGGGTAGCTATGCGGTCAATTGCCCGGTTGATGGCCTTGTTACCCACGTCTGCGCCCTCCGGGTCCTCCTCATGAGCGCGCTTCTCCGCGTCCAGTACCTGCTTGAGGGCAGTCGTGACCATCTTCCCCCTGCTCAGGGGGAATCTCCGGTCGCGCACGCTTCGGAAGATCTTGCCGATCTCTTCGTAAAGCTCCTGCCAGATCAGCTCGGTCCCGGCTGCCGCCACGCTCTCGCGCAACCGGGCGGCTGCCGCCTCCGCTCGGCGCGCCTGCCTCTCCTTCTCCCGCTCCCAGGCCTCGACGGTGTCACCCTCGACGGTCACGATGTCAACGCGCCGTCCCAACACGTGCTCGACGGCGTTCTGCACCTTGGGCTTGTTGAGGGTGCTGGTGAGGTAGCTCGCGTGCTTCATGTTCAGGGGCGTGAAGCCAAGCACGAGCGCCTCGTCCTCCAGCGCGATGGGCACCGCGGCCCGCGCGGCGTCCCAGACACTCCGGCTGGTGTCCTCGGCCACCAGCGCCTCCTGGGCCTGCTTCCACAGCTCTTCCAGGTCCATCTGCTCGCTCATCATCTACCCTCCCGGCAATGCCGATCCTGGCACTACGAAGCTCTTCGTCCATTCGGGCTGCTCGGGCGCTTGGCCGCTCTTGAGCAGCGCCTGCCACTTCTCGTCCGTGAGCCGGTCGCTGGCGGGCCAGGAGAACTCGTAGTAGGCGAAGACGCCGCCCTTGGCTATCTGCAAGCCCCCATCGGGGTGCGGGACCACCACGTAGATGCGGTAGGCCGGCCCGACTCCGACCTCCAGGCAGGAACCGAAGGAAGTATGCACGTCGGCAACACACGCCAAGTTGCGGTCCGCCTCGCTAGTTATCTCGAACCACTTGGCCGCGCCTTGATCGCCTTGCGCGACCTCAAGCGTCAGCCGCTCCAGCTCACCGCCGAAGTACTGTATCCGCTTATACTCCTCAGCCGTTCGCGGCTCGTTGGTCAACTCCTTCTCAGCGATGCCCTTCAGGAACATGAGCGTGTCCTCGAACTTGCCGTAGGCCTCTGCCAGCTTCTCGGGGAGCATTCCGCGTTCCTCGAGCCCTTGCCGCGAACGCCAGGCGAGGTAGGCGAGCCGGCCGTAGACCTCCGGGTACGGCTCGACGTAGCCCTTGGGCTTACCCTCGGGCCCGCCGCCCATCTCGGCTCCCGACTGCTTGGCGTAGAGTATCGTGTCATGCCGCAGCTCCGCCCAGCTCGACAGCGAGGTGTTCAGCTCCTTGTCCTGCCACTGTTCGCTCTGCATGAAGGTCGGATAACCCTCGCCCTTCTCCTCGAACAGGGGCAGCAGGCTGTAGAGCCAGCCCCAGTAGAGGTTCGAGCGCCACTTGCTCTCCTCGGTTCCGGTGAACTCCGCCTGCATCTTGTCGAGCTGCTCGGTGTAGTTCGGATAGCGGCCCTGGTCGTAAACCTCCAGCAGCAGATAACGGGCCCGCGCCGACCCCAGCGCCGCAGCCACATCCAGCCCCATCGGCATGTACCTCTGTCCTCTGACGAGCGGCGCCACGAGTTGCTGCAAGATGTAGGAATCCGGAATAAACCTCTGGCCCATGAGCCGGAACTGACGGCCCTGGGTGCCTTTCTCGCCTGGAGCGCCCACGAAGAACGGAGCGATCCGCGGCGCCGGCAGCTCACCTCGCGCCTGGGTGAGGAACTCCTCGAGTTTCTGCTCATCGCCGAAGCTCGCCGGCGAGAGGTCCTCCCCGAATACCCGCTTGGCGATCGGCAGGTACTGATCGTAGCGCAGGTCGTCGGCGCCGCCCACGAAGAACTTCGTCGGCTCGTAGATCTTGTCCCACAGCGCCCGCGTCTGCTCGTTCTCGGCCAGCAGCTTGGTTATCAGCAGCGCTTGGCGCGTGTGCCGCCTGACCAGCTCCTGGCGCTCCGGAGGGTCGCTCTCCCTGGCGTCCAGCTCGAAGCCGATCAGGCCGTACCACATCATCGCGCGGAAGTACTTCTCGAACTGCTCGCTGCGCGTGTAATGGCCGCGCGGGTTGAACTGCGTGTAGTGGATGGTGGTGCCGAAGATGGGAGAGGGCATCCGGGCTGCGTGGGCGTGAATAAGCTCCAGCTCGTCGGCCACCAGCTTCTTCACCTGTGCCGGAGGCTCGGCCTTGGGGTCGAGCAGCGCGGCGGCGACTGCGAAGTAAGCGACGTTGCGCTGCGCGGCCTCCGCGACCGCCCCCTCGGGGGCTCCATCGAGCAGCTTCAGGCTTCCCGTGAGCAGAGCCTCGGTCATCTCCTGCGCGGCCTGGCACAGGTGCATGGCCTCGACGGTCCGCAGGCTGTAGTCGAAGAAGATGTGGTAGGCTTGCAGCACGGAGTCAACGGTGATGAAGTTCGCCGCGTCGTCGGTCTCGGCGTATTCCTCGTAGAGGAAGAACATCTGCTCGGCCTCGTCGGGCACGACCACGAAGCCGGTCTTCGCAAGCTGTCGCTTCTGAGAGTTGGTCAGCTCCGTGTAGTGCGCCAGGTTCCCGACGGTGCTGAGGTCCTCAGGGATCTCGTAGGTCTCAGCTTGGGGCTGGATGTTTACCAGGTATTGCTCGGGCACTACCTCGGTCCTGGTGGCCGTCCCAGTCGCTGCCGGTTGCGGCGGCGCAGCCTCTTCCTTGTCGTTCGACGGCCCGCATGACGAGAGCGCGATCGCCAGGCTGGCCGCGATGAGGGTCACTGCCAGATACCGAAGCTCTCTCATCTCAACACCTCCTCCGCCATCAGCCCTCGTTCCCGGCCGTGGGCTCTCGCTCTCCGTAGTCATAGTAGTAATAGTAGTAGTAATAGTAGTCGCCTGCGCCCACACGCAGCTTGTTGAGCACGACGCCCAGCACATTGGCTCTGGCGTGCTCGAAGAGGCGGAGCAAGTCCGCGAACGCCCGCTCCGTGATCTGGCCGGCCTCGGCCACGATGATGGTCCGGTCGGCCTTGGAGGCGAGGATGCCCGCGTCCGTGAGCATTATGGCCGGTGGCGAGTCCAAGATGACTACATCGGCTTGTGAGCCGATCTCCTCGAGGGCCTCAGTCATGCGCTCAGAGTCCAGCAGTTCCGCGGGATTTGGTGGCAGGGGCCCGCTGGGGAGCAGCCGCAGACCTGGTACCTCAGTGTCCTGGAGCGTCTCGGATAGGTCCACATCGCCGACGAGCATGTTCGTCAGGCCGGGGGAGGACTCGCACCCGAGGTAACGGTGTAGGACCGGGCGGCGCAGGTCCGTGTCAACCAGGATGACCGAGTCGCCGCCCTGAGCGCAAACCACAGCCAGGTTCGCGGCCGTAAGTGACTTGCCCTCGCCCGCCCCGGCGCTGCACACGACGAAGCTCTGCGCTGGCTCATCAAAGAGGGCGAACCTGATATTGCTGCGCAAGGTGCGGTAGGCTTCAGCAGGCGGGCTCTTGGGCGCGACCATGGTGACCAGGTCATTGGTCTGATCGCTACGAAGGGGAACGACGCCGAGGAAGCGCATGTCGCTGATGCGGGCGAGCTCCTCGGGGGTGGATATGGTGTCATCGAGCGCCTCCAGCAGCAGCGCCAGCCCCAGCCCGGAGAAGATTCCCAGCACAGCTGCGAACACCAGCGCCCGGCCCAGCGGTGCGCGCATTCCCGTCGCACTGTCGGCAATGTCAACCACCAAGGCATTGCCCTGCTTGATGGCTTCGTTGAGCTTCGCCTGCTCCAGTTCGGAGAGCAAGTTCTGGTACACGCTGCGAGCCAACTCAGTTCGGTCGGCCAGCGCCTGCCACTGTTGTCGGTCCTCGGGGAGGTCCTGAGTGCGGCTGCGCATCGTGCTGATCATCGACTCGAGGGCATCATGGCGCGCCTGGACCGCGGCGACCCTTACGCGCGCCTGCGCTAGCTGCTGGCGCAGGCTCGGCAGCAAGTCGCTTCGTTTGACCTCGGGCCTGGGCAGCACCTCGGGGGTCTCTGCCAACTCATGCTCCAACTCCTCAACCCGCGCCTTTGCCTCTTGAACCGCGGGGTGTCCGGCGGTGTAGCGCGCCTCGAGTTGGCTCAGCGTTATGCGTGCGCTGGTAAGCTCCTGCTTCACCCTGGACCAGGCGGGGTTGGGAGCCGGGTTCTCCTGGACCGTGATCTCATGCTCGCTGTTGATGGATTGTGTCAGCCTCTCGACCTCGGCCTGGGCTTGGCGCAGCTCTGCCAGGGCCTGCCTGCTCTGGTCCTGGTAGCGGCGCAGTTCCGAGACCGCGGCCGCCGACTCCGCCTCGACATCAACCATGCCTACGCGGCGGCTCAGGTCCACCGCGTCCTGCATGGCATTGTCGAGGTCCGCCTTGGCCTTCTTGACTTGCTCCTCCAGGAACTGCCGCGCCACCTCGCTCTCCTTGCGGCGCATCTTCGTGTTCTCGTCCACGAAGCTGGACGCGGCCTGGTTGGCGAAGTATATGGCCTTGGTCTTGTCGGGGGAGGTAGCATCAATGCGCAACAGGTCGGGCTCAATGACGCTGACCTCCAGCGCTGCCCGCACCTCCTGCGGGGAGGCCATAACGCGCTCCTCGCTGGGCAGCAACTGAAGCTGCTTTGCCACGTTCTTGGCGACCTCGACGCTCTTGGCAATGCGCGCGTAGGTCTCCATGGCCACGGTCGGCATGATGTTCGCCGTCTCACCGCCGACCCAGAACATGCCGCGCGGCTGCTGACGCACCAGCACCAGCGCCGTGGCGCGATAGCGCTCCTCCGTGGACACCGCGTAGAGCCCGCCAACTATGATGGCTGCGGCGGTGACGAGGGCGATGAACCACTTGCGTTTCTGGATGATGCGTATGTAGTCGGCGATGTCGGTCTGACGTGGCTTGGTCTCTTCAGGGGCCAAGGTGCCACCCGCTAGTTGTGTCTCCCACGGCGGCCTGCCGCAGGGCGTCCTCGATGCCCGGCTATGATAGCACCGGCCCGCGAGGACTGTCAACCTGAGCCAGGAGCATCGGTTTTAGAGTAAGTCGGCTTGTGAGTAGTGTAGGGCGGGGCACGGCGGCTAGCAAAGCCGTGCCGTACGGAGGCCAGGACTTCAGTCCTGCCGGACGTTGCCG
>JALGVE010000124.1 GCA_029820045.1 Candidatus Zipacnadia bacterium
CTTCATAGCCTGACTCCATACACGACGCTGTATCCATCTTCAGCGATCCTACTGCATCCCTATTCTAGCACATTTGTCTAACTTTGAGGAGTCTGACTTTTCGGACAGGCTGCGTGGCCGTTAGTCGGACGTCGGTAGCCGGTTGTTCGAGGTGAGCTATGCGCGAGAAGATACTCCAGATACTTGGGAGAGAGGGCCGCGCCTCCTTCGAGGATATAGGCGAGCGCCTCGGCATCTCAGCCCAAGAAGTTGAGCAGACTGTGCGAGCGCTCGAGGCGGAGGGCGCCATTCGCGGCTATCGCGCCTTGATTGACTGGTCACGCACTGGCATCGAGCGCGTATTCGCCTTTATCTTGGTGGACGCAAGTCCCGAACACGGTGTCGGCTTCGAGAAGGTGGCCGAGACCGTGGCCCGATTCGAGGAGGTCCACTCGGTGCATCTGACCTCCGGCGAGGCCGACCTTACCGTGGTCGTGGAGGGCGACGATTTCCGCGAGATCGCGCGCTTCGTCGCCGAGAAGCTGGCCCCCACCCCCGGCGTAACGGGCACTGCGACTTCCTTTGTGCTCAGGACCTACAAGATGGAGGGCATAGTCCTCGGCGAGGCGCCCAGCGTCAGGAGGCTTGCGGTCTCGCCATGACCCCCGATGCCTCCGGCTCTCGCCTCTCCCGACTGGCTGAGAGGCTGCAACCATCCGGCATCCGCGAGTTCTTTGACCTCGTTGTCGGCATGGACAACGTAATCAGCCTCGGTGTCGGTGAGCCCGACTTTCCCACCCCCTGGCGCATCTGCGATGCCGTGGTGGACTCCCTCCGACATGGTCAGACCTCTTACACCAGCAATCGTGGCCTCCTCGAACTCCGCGTTGAGATAGCCCACTATCTGGAGCGGCGCTACGGTGTTCAGTACGATCCCGAGACTGAGATCCTGGTCACGGTCGGCGTCAGCGAGGCCCTCGACGTGGTTATGCGCGCGCTCCTCGACCCGGGTGACGAAGTCCTCGTGCCTGATCCCTCCTACGTCTCCTACGGCCCCTGTGTTGAGTTGGCGCAGGGACGGCCCGTCTTCATCCCAACTCGCCTTGAGGACGAGTTCAAGCTCCAGCCCGACACCGTCTCAGGGGCCGTCACCAACAACACTCGGGCCCTGCTGATCGGCTATCCGAACAACCCCACGGGCGCTGTCATGACCCGAGCCGACCTCGAAGACGTGGCCCGCGTTGCCGTCGCGAATGACCTGGTTGTGGTCTCCGACGAGATATATGCGGAGTTGACCTACGAAGGAGAGCACACCTGCGTCCCGAGTCTGCCGGGCATGCGCGAGCGCACCGTTCTGCTCAACGGCTTCTCAAAGGCCTACGCCATGACGGGCTGGCGTGTAGGCTACGCTTGCGGCCCCGAGGACATAATCGAGGCGATGGTGCGCATCCACGCCTATGTTGCGCTGTGCGCTCCCATCGTCGCGCAGACTGCGGCTATCGAGGCGCTCCGCAACGGCGCCGGCGACCGCGCGCGGATGATCGCTGACTACGACCAGCGGCGTCGCGTCTTCGTTGGCGGCCTCAACCGCATCGGCCTGACTTGCTTCGAGCCGAGGGGCGCCTTCTACGCCTTCCCCAGCATCCAGCACACCGGCCTCACCTCTCAGCAGTTCTCACGGGCCCTGCTTGAGGATCAGAAGGTCGCCGCCGTGCCTGGCTCGGCCTTTGGGCACTGCGGGGAGGGACACATCCGCTGCACTTATGCCAGCAGCATCGCCGACTTGAGAGAGGCCCTGGCGCGCATGGAGCGCTTCCTCTATCGGCTGGAAGCCGGCGAGATCGACGTCCCGCAGTCACAAGGCTGAACCCGCCGACCTGGAGGTGCAGCGAGCCGCGATGAGCCAGGCCCTTCGGCGTTTGAGCACAGCCACTTACCGCCTCACCTGGTGGAAGCTCGCCCTCGCCTTGCTTGCCGCCTTGCTTCTCTACCTATGTTTCCCTCCGGCTGATCTCGGCCCACTTGTCTGGCTCGCGCTGGTTCCCTTCTTCTTCTCCCTGACCCAGGTCCGCCCGGCCGCCGGCGCGCTGCTGGGCCTGGTGTTCGGCACCTGCTTCATTCTGCTCTACGCCTCCTACATGCTCACCTACGGCGTGGTGGGATGTGTCGCCATTGCGCTGTTCCAGGGAGCGTTCTTCGCCCTGGCCGGCGCCGCCGCCGCGGCGTGCAACCGCTGCTCCGATCCTCTGCTGCGCGCCCTCGGCATGGCTGGCGCCTGGACGCTCGCCGAGTTCCTGCGAGGCAGCATCGGCGGCCTGGGCTTCACCCTCGGTGACCTCGGTTACACTCAGCACGATCAATTGCCGCTGCTGCAAACCGCGAGCATCGTCGGGCACTACGGTCTCGGCTTTGTGATAGCGCTCCTGAACTCGGCTCTCACTCAGGCGGTTCTCGGGGTAGTTCCCGGCGTCTTCCTCCGTCCCGCCGGTGACCCGAAGGCCTTCGCGCAGCGAGCCGCCAGGACTGTCGTGTCTGTCTACATCGTCCTCTTCCTCCTTTACTTCTGGGGCGCCGCCGTGATGCGCGCCGATGGAACCGAGGAGACGCCGCCCATCTCCGTGGCCGCAGTCCAGGGCTCGGTGCCCGTTGAAGAGCAGGTCACTGCTCTCGACGTGAAGCGCTCCCTCGACGCCTACCTGCAACTCAGCCGCACGATCCCGGATGAGACCAGACTCATCGTCTGGCCTGAGACCGCTGTTCCCGCCGCCCTCAACATGACCCCGGGCATGATGGCGCAAATCCGGGAAACCGCAGTCAAGAAGGACGCCTACCTCCTTGCGGGCGGCGCCGAACGCGGCGAGAGCGGAGAGACCTTCAATACCCTTTACTTCATCTCACCGGAGGGCCAGGACCTGGACCTCTATCGCAAGGTGCTCCTCGTCCCCTTCGGCGAGTACGTGCCCCAGCGCGAGCGCTTCCCCTTCCTGGCGAAGTTCGCAGTTCGCAAGTTTGACTTCTCCCCCGGCGACGCCCACAAGATCCTTCCGGCCGGGGACCTCCGCATCGGCCCGCTCATCTGCTTTGAGGCGCTCTTCCCCCATGTCGTGCGCAACCTCACCAGGATGGGCGCTCAGGTGCTTGTGTTCGCTACCAGCGATGAATGGGCGGCGGGCACGCCGGAGGTCGCACAGCACTCATACACCGCGCCCCTGCGCGCGGTGGAGAGCCGTCGCTACGTTATTCGCGCGGCCACCTGGGGCATCTCGTCCATCATCTCGCCGTACGGCCGCGTCATCGCCGACGTTCCTCTCTACCATCCAGGGGTTGCCTGGGCCGACGTTCACGCGCGTGATCAACTCTCCACCTACCACCGCATCGGCGATCTGCCGCTGGTCGTCTTCTGTTTCGCAGTCTGGTTGGCCACGGTCCTTGCCTGCCCGCGCACCAAGGCTCCCGCGCCGAAGGAGGGGTGACTTTGTCGGCTCCGATCGTTGCTGCCCTGTGCAATCCCGTCGAGGGTGATGCCGGCGCCTTCTCTGCCCGCCAGGTGCTTAATCAGGCATACGTGGATGCGCTCGTGGGCGCTGGCGCAACGCCTCTGCTCGTCCCTTGCCTGGAAGACGACGACCGCATCATCGCCCTGCTGGAGCGCGCCGATGGCCTGCTTATCACTGGCGGCGCTGACTTCGATCCCCGCGCCTACGGCCAGCAGCCTCAGTCCAAGCTCGGCGCAGTCTCCCCTGCCCGCGACCACCTCGACCGGGTGGCCGTCAGCTATGCTCTCGAACGCCCCGAAGTGCCTGTGCTGGGCATCTGCCGCGGCATTCAGTCTCTGAACGTAGTGGCGGGCGGCGACCTCGTCCAGGACATCCCGTCTCAGGTGGAGGGCGCTTTGAAGCACAGTCAATCGGCGCCGGGGTGGTGGGGGACTCACGACATAGACATCGCCAAGGACAGTCGCCTGCGAGAGATCGTGGGAGCGGTGCGCCTCCCCGTGAACAGCTTCCATCACCAGGCCGTCTCGAGCGTCGCGCCTGGCTTCGAGGTCGTAGCCCGAACGGATGACGGCGTAACCGAGGCCATCGAACGCACCGAGGGCGGCTTCTGCATGGGCGTCCAGTTCCACCCGGAACTGATGGCCTCCCACGATTCGCGCATCGCCGCCCTCTTCGAGGCCTTCGCGGCAGCCTGCGCAAAGGCTTGACCAACCACCGATGTACACGCAAACGGCGAGCCCTCAGGGCCCGCCGTCTTCGTAATTGTTGCCGTCTACCGCTTGCTCGCCGTTACGGAAAGTTCGCCTTCGACAGCTCATAGAACGTGTTGGCGACCTTCTTCACGTAGCGCTGCGTTTCCGCGATGTTGGGCACACCGCCGGCTCGCTTCACTGCATTTGGTCCGGCGTTGTACGCCGCCAGCGCCAGGATGCACTGCTCGTAGTTGGACCGTCCCCGGTACTCCGCCAACTGCTCTGCCAGGTACTGCACGCCACCCTTGATGTTCTGCTGCACATTCCACGGGTCCACGCCCAGCCACCGTGCGGTGCCCGGCATGAGCTGCATCAGGCCGATCGCGCCCGCGTGCGAGCGGGACCCGGGGTGGAAGTCGGACTCCCACTTTATCACCGAGAATATCAGCCGGTGATTCACCCCGAACTCCTTCGAGTAGTGCAACACCCATTTCACGATGGACGTGGCCTGCTCATCCGTCAGCGCGGCGTTCTGCTGCAGGACCCAGCGCTTCCAGACGTCAATGGCGCTGGTCCGTTTCGGCTGGGCCACTGCCACGGGAGGTCGAGGCTTCTTGCTCGGCTGCGTTGGCGGCGTGGAGGCGCTCGGGATGTCGGGCTGGAAGCCCGACCTACGCGGAGAAGCGCGACCTGCGCGAGCCTCGGGCGGCCTTTCTTCCAGGTCGGCTGTGTCCGGCACGCCCGGCCGCTGCGGCCGCTGGTCCTCCGGCAGGTCCCACTCGCGCACCCAGGCGCTCACCGTCAGATCGCTTACGGCGCCGGCAGACGATGGCACCATCGCGATCACGCAGACGGCCTCGCCAAGGCGCAACTCATCAACGTCGCCATTCGCAGCTAGCGGCACAGCGGCGCCATCGAGCAGCTCCAGCATGAGCACTCGCGCCTCGTCATCCTGCCCCTCACCCGAGCCGGCCATCCCCGCCACGTTCCCCACCAACTCGACCTCACAGCCCCGCAGGGTCGACAACCGACCCCGTAGCTCCTGCCCGTAGAACACGGGCAGCGGGGCCAGTCGCTCCCGCGCGGCGAGGTACTCGGCGGCCTCCTCCCCCGTAGGCGAGCCCACCACCTCGGCCGCACTTGAGAGCGTGCCAGTCAAGGCAACTGCTATGAGCGCTGCGGCGAGTTCCCGCATTGCCGACTTACCTGCTCTCCTTGCTCCACATCGCTGCCGCGGCTCGCTCGAACTTAGCGCAGGTCTCAGCCCCAAACAGCACCAACACCACGCGCCGCAGGCTCTTGCGCATGGGCGCGAACTCCGCAATCGCCTTCATCATTATCCTTGCGCACTCGCTGGCATCAAAGCCGCCCACGCCGGTCCCAAAGGCTGGCAGCGCGAGCGAGTCCAACTCCAACCTGTCCGCCAACTCCAGGCAGCTTCGCGTAGTCCTGGCGATCAGGTCCGCGCTTGTCCTCAGGTCCTCGCCCATAACTGCGCCGTGGATAACGTATCTGTAGGGCAGTTGCCCCGCCGTGCTTTCCACAGCGCTACCGATCTCGATGGGGCCCTTTGCTACCGCGTCGCGCTCGATCTCTTCACCGCCGCGTCGCTTGATGGCGCCCGCCACACCAGCCCCCATCCACAGACGGTTATTCGCGGCGTTCGTGATCGCTTCGGCATCGGCCTTGGTGATGTCCCCCTCGACGACCTCCACGCGCAGGCCCTGCGCCTCATACGTAGCCAAGAGAGTCGCTGCGCCTCCTGACCATATCCCGTGCAGGAGCTTGAGTGCTGCACGCACAACCTGCGTGTCAGGCTGGAAGCCCAACCTGCGCGGGCCTGTCGGCCTGCAAACCCCGCCCACACGGGCATATAACAGTTACGGCCGCGCTTGTGATTACACGCGGCCGGTCGAAGTATCCGATGCCCGGCCCGCGGTCGGCTCTGCATATGACACAGCGGGCTGGCGCTAGTTGTTAGCTATGGTACCCCCACGGGGAGTCGAACCCCGGCCCCCGGGCTGAGAACCCGGTATCCTGACCACTAGACCATGAGGGCACCTTACGACCCAGATTATAGCCGAGCGCCCGCTCCCTGTCAATCCCCGCGCTGTCTCTGCCAGGAGCATCGTTTTTAGCTGGCTGACGGGCGTGCAAGCTTCTTTTCGGTGTAGGGCGTCCCGCCCATCGGGCGGGATGCCGGGCCGGGGCCGTATGGACGCGCCCCATGGA
>JALGVE010000016.1 GCA_029820045.1 Candidatus Zipacnadia bacterium
ATCCCTGGCGACAGGGCTACCGCAATATGCCCGACGGGCCGATCTAACCGTGAGCCGAGCGCGCCCCCCTCGGGGGGCGCAGGGCAACAGCAACGACTACCAACGACTAACGACCCATCAACGACCACTACAACCGGACATTTCTATGTTGCTCAGAACCGGACATTTCTACTTTGCCTTGACAGAACGGAGGATGAGCCTCTTGCGATAGAGGGCTGTGAAGGGGTGGTGGAGGGTGTGAGGGAGGGTGTCATGGCTGGCGCGGACTTGTCGGCCCTCCCTGGCCGGCTCTGTTGCCGCTCGAATTCTCGCCCGCAGCCCCCTTCGCCCCCTCATCACCCGTCCGCAGCCATACTCCTCCCTGGGCTCCCCGCTTCTGCCCCTCCGATCTCGGGCCTGCTTACGCCGCCAGTCTCACGAGCCGCCGCGCCTGTTCAACTTTGCCCCTCGCCACCATCGCCCACACTCCTGCCACCATCACCAACAGAGCTATGCCCACCTGCATCCGCACCTTCTCCAGCTCCTTGAGGCGCTTGGCCTGATCCACGCGCATGCCGCGGTACTCAGAGCGCCAGCGGTAGTAAGTCTGCTCGGTTACGCCGATCTTCTTGCACGCCTGCGCCGCCGTCGCATCGTTGGCCAGCTCCACCTCCGCCTGCCTCAGCTTGTTGATGATCTGCTGAGGTGTGTGCCATTTCTTGCTCATCTCACTGCCCCTCTCTATCGCGTCCAGATGCCCAGATTCTAACATAACACCTGGACCCGTTTTCGGGGGCAAGGTCACCCGCAGGCGGTAGCCTTCACCGTTGGCCTCCACGATGTGGACGCGGTGGGTGAGGCGGTCGAGCAAAGCTCCCGTCAGCCTTTCTGAGCCCGTGACATCAGTCCAGTTCTCGAAGGGCAGATTGGTGGTTACGATGAGGCTGGTGTCCTCATAGGCCCCGCTGATCAGCTCGGATAGTAACCGAGGTGCTGCTGAGAGCTTACCGCCGTCGAGCGTCGGACGCGCCCACGCGTAGTGAGTGGGGCGAGAGGTCTCGCGCGAGACGTGTGAAGCCCAGATCGGGGGAAGGACTCACAAAGGGACTCGACGAACCAAAGATGTTGTACCCATCAATTCGTGTTGCCTGCTGGGTAGACTGCAACATAACCTCCGCTCCGAGTGTGTTCATAGCCCTGGGAGTTATGGGTACGCCTGACGGTCTGGTGTGTCCGTAACTCGGGTTTGGTTGCACTGGAAAGACGGCGCTACGCATAGGGCTTGGTAATGCCACGACTTCGCGTTGCTCGGCAGCCACTTGATGGGGAGCTCTTGCCGCTTGCGGGATACGAGAGGCCCATGCCCAGACAGCCTTTCTCACGTCGGTTACTCGGGAGAAGGACTTGCTACCCTCGCAGCGAAATGTCTGGGGGGCGGGGCGACGGCGCTGTCGGCCCACGGTCTGGCGGTGAGCACAGATGCAACGTTATGGGCACACTACGGATGGCCTGCTCGCGACTCCGGCGGGCCGCAGAACCGTGCCTATAACTACGCAACTAGGCTCAGTCCCGAGTGCCTTTCACACAATGCACTCAGAAGCGAGGACATAAGTTCAGGAGAGTGTGTCTATAAGCCGAGTTCTGTGCCCCCGAAAGGGGCTGCGGTCATTCAGCTAGGACGACCGTCACCGGCCGCCTCATGCACCCTACCCGGGAGCACGGCGGGCCACCGTGTCGCTCCCCTATTCGGGCTTGCTCCGAGCGGGGTTTGGCCAGCTAACATGTCACCATGCCGCCAGTGCGCTCTTACCGCACCATTTCACCCTTACCCGCCCCGCCTCTAAGGGCGGCGCGGGCGGTGTAGTTTCTGTGCCACTTTCCGTCGGATCACTCCGCCTGGGTGTTACCCAGCGCTCCGCCCTGTGGAGCTCGGACTTTCCTCATCCCCGCGAACGCCAGGCGTCCCGGGAACGCGACCGCTCAACACACTCTCCAATTGCTATTATACCCCACTTGTCATGGGTCCTCAACTACGATCCGCGCCCATTGTGCGAGCCTCGTTCTTCTTGCCAGTGGGGCCCACATTATTGTCGGCTAATCCTGCCCTTGGACTCCGCGCCATCGGACGGCATAGCGCGACAGGAATGTCGCGCCTCCTGATAGCCCAGCCCTCCGCGCTCAAAGCACAGCAGGCCAAAGCCTACGCCTGCGGGCTTTCCTGAACAGAGAAGACCTGCACGCAGGCCCCGTAGCCCAAACCGATGCTCCCGCGCGCCGAGGCAGCAGCCAGGAACATGATGACGGCTCGGCACAAGCCTGCACCCGGTAACTTACTCGACGGTGAACCTCGTCACCCTGGGGCGCAGGGGCCGGCCCATGGGAGGAGCAGGCCGCAACGGTGGAGCAAGGCGCCGCACTAACAAGTAACCGAGGCCGAAGCCGCCGATGTGGGCCCAATATGCAACTCCCGCGTGCAGACCGATACTCCCAATCCCAGAGAAGAGCTGCAAGATGAACCAGTAGATGATGAAGACCGGCGCCGAGATGTCAACCATGAAGATGAAGAAGAAAAAGACCAGCGCCCGGATAGTACTGTAGCGGAAAAGCACCAGGTAGGCGCCCAACACGCCGGCGATGGCCCCGCTGGCGCCGATCATGGGCGTCGTCGAGAAGCCCGAGAACAGCGATTGCGCCAGAGAGGCCGCTACGCCGCACAGGAGGTAGAAGACCAAGTATCGCAGGTGCCCCATGCGGTCCTCGACGTTGTCACCGAACACCCACAGGAAGAGCATGTTCGAGCCGATGTGCATGAAGCCGCCGTGCATGAATATCGAGGCCACCAGCGCCAGCAGCACCCGAACCATGCCGTGTGGCGACAGCGCCTCCCCCGAGACGAGATCGTGGGGAACGAACGCCCACGACAGGCCATGGTCCGGGGTGCTAAGCTGCGCGAAGAACACCACCACACACGCGACTATGATCGCCGTGTTGACGATGGGGAAGTGCAAGGATCGGATGTTGTCGCGTAGCGGTATCATAGCTTCTCCGCCCGGAAACGGGGACAGCAACGCGGGGCGAGCCAGGTCATGACCGGCCCGCCCCGCGCATCTTCCCGGATAAGGCCCGGTGCGCGTGGCACTTCTTGGTGGGGCCTAGCCGCCGTTCTTGCCTTCAGCTTCCTTCTCCGGAGCTTCAGCCAGCAGACCCTCGGTAGTCAGGATCATGCCCGCGACGCTCGCTGCATTCTCGAGAGCGGAGCGGGTGACCTTGAGGGGATCGATAATGCCGGCCTCGGTCATGTCCTCGTAATTGCCAGTGATGGCATTGAGGCCCCAGCCCGGCTTGTCCGCGTCAAGGAGGTTCTGGACGACAACCGAGCCCTCCAGGCCGGTGTTCTCGGCGATCTGACGCACCGGTTCGGAGAGGGCGCTGCGCAGGATGTCCACGCCGATACGCTCGTCGCCCTTCGCCTTCACCTTGTCCAGGGCCGGCATCGCGTTCAGCAACGCGACACCGCCGCCGGCCACAATGCCCTCCTCCACGGCCGCACGCGTAGCGGACAGAGCGTCCTCGAAGCGGTGCTGCTTCTCCTTGAGTTCAGTCTCGGTGGCGGCGCCGACCCTGATGACCGCGACGCCGCCGGACAGCTTCGCGAGGCGTTCCTCCAGCTTCTCGCGATCGTAGTTGGAGTCGGTCTCCTCGATCTCCTCGCGGATCTGCTCGATACGGGCCTGGATCGCCTTGGTCGAGCCGCCGCCCTCGATGATGGTGGTGTCGTCCTTGGTCACCCTGACCTGCTTGGCGGTGCCGAGCTGGTCGAGCGTGATGTTCTCGAGCTTGAGGCCCAGTTCCTCGGAGATGAAGGTGCCGCCGGTAAGGATGGCAAGGTCCTCCATCGTCCTCTTGCGCCGGTCGCCGAAGCCGGGGGCCTTGACTGCGCAGGCCTGAAGCGCGCCGCGCAGCTTGTTGACCACGAGCGTGGCAAGCGCCTCGCCCTCAATGTCCTCGGCGACGACTAACAGGCTCTTCCCGGCCTGCACGATCTGTTCGAGGACAGGGACGATGTCCTTCGCGGTGCTGATCTTTTTCTCGTAGAGGAGGATCACCGGCTCATCCAGGACCGCCGCAAGCTGCTCAGCATCCGTGATCATGTAAGGGGACAGGTAACCCTTGTCGAACTGCATCCCCTCCACGAGTTCCAGCGTCGTCTCCGTGCCTTGGGACTCCTCGACAGTGATGACACCGTCCTTGCCGACCTCCTCCATGGCATTTGCGACAACCCTGCCTATCTCGGAATCGTTGCCGGCGATGGAGGCCACGTTGTACATCTCGTCCTTGGTGCTGACCTCCAGCGCCATGTCGCGCAGCGCCTTGACAATCGCCTCGACGCCAAGGTCAATGCCACGCTTGACGAACATCGGGTTCGCACCCGCGGTGACTGCCTTCAGGCCATCGCGCAGCATCGCCTGCGCGAGCACGGTTGCCGTGGTGGTGCCGTCGCCGGCGACGTCGTTGGTCTGGGAGGCTACCTCCTTGATCAACTGTGCGCCGCTGTTCTCGAAGTTATCCTCGAGCTCAATCTCCTTGGCAACGGTAACGCCGTCCTTGGTGATCGTGGGCGAACCGAACTTCTTCTCGAGCAGCACGTTGCGGCCGGTGGGGCCGAGAGTGACCTTGACGGCCTGGGCCACCATGTTGGCCCCCCGTTCCAGCGCGCGCCGTGCCTCCTCATCATAAAGAATACCTTTCGCAGCCATTTTGCCTATCTCTCTCCTTTGTAGCTTGGTGTTGGGCTGACTACGTGCGCCCGGTTACTCTTCGGTCAGGATCTAGTCGAAGTTCAGGACGACGTAGTCACCGCCGTCCACGGTCAACTCAGTGCCGCGGTGCTTGGTGAGGGCGACCGCGTCGCGGACCTTAGCATGGAACGCGGGAGCCTCGTCGGCATCCGCGGTCTGTCCAGTGCTGGTGGCGACGATTTCGCCGCCTTGCGGCTTCTCCGCTGCCCCAAGCAGATGGATGGCCTCGCTCGTGGTCACCGCCTCGAGCGGCTTGACGAGCACCCGCTCGCCTGGCACTCTGATGGGCAGCTTGGGTATGTGTGTGCAACCTCCCTTCCTACGGTGGGAATCCTGGCCCCGCCTGATGCGGAGCCGAAAAGGCTAATGCGCCGCCGCGGCGTCCTCGACCTTCAGCCGCAGCTCGATTCCTTCCCCCCCCGCGTCCACGAGTACTGTATCGCCCTCTGTGAACTCGCCGCGCAGGATTGCGCTGGACATGGGGTTCTCGACGAGCTTCTGTATCGTGCGCCTCAGCGGGCGCGCGCCGTAGACGGGATCATAGCCCTCCCGGGCCAGTAGTTCCTTGGCGGCGTCCGTCACCTCCAGCTTCATATCGCGCTCGGAGACCGCGTGGGCGACGCGGCTGAGCATGAGGTCCACGATCTCGCGAATCTCCCTGGCGGTGAGTGAGTGAAAGACGATGATCTCGTCAATGCGGTTGAGCAGCTCGGGACGGAAGTGCCCCGACAGCGCCTCCGTGACCTGAGCGCGCATATTCTCGTAGTGCTCGCGGCGTTCCTCCTCGGACGCGGTATCCGGCGGCGGCGTGATCAGTTCGCTACCGATGTTAGAGGTCATGATGATGACCGTGTTCTTGAAGTCAACGGTGCGCCCTGCGTTGTCGGTCAGCCGCCCGTCCTCGAGAATTTGCAGCAGGATGTTGAACACGTCGGGATGCGCTTTCTCAATCTCGTCGAGCAGGATCACGCGGTAGGGGCGCCGCCGCACCGCCTCTGTGAGCTGACCGCCCTCCTCGTAACCGATGTATCCCGGCGGCGCGCCGATCAGCCGCGAGACCGCGTGCCGCTCCATGTACTCGCTCATGTCTATGCGCACGAGCGCCTCCTCGTCGTCGAACATGAACCAGGCCAGGCTCTTCGCCAGCTCGGTCTTACCCACGCCGGTTGGCCCCAGGAAGATGAAGGAGCCGATGGGGCGGCGCGGGTCCTTGAGGCCGGTGCGGGCCCGCCGGATCGCCTCTGACACCGCGACAATCGCCTCATCCTGCCCCTTGACCCGCTCGTGCAGGCGTTGCTCCATCTCCAGCAGCTTGGTCGCTTCCTCCTCGAACATGCGGTGCACGGGGATGCCGGTCCACTCGGCGACTATCTCCGCCACGTCCTCGGCGTCCACGGTATCATCAATGTCCTCGATACCTGCCCACCTCTCCTCGGCGTCGGGGAGCTTGCCGGCGAGGTCGTCAATCTGCTGCTTAAGGCGCTCGGCCTCCTCGTAGCGGCCGGCCGCCGCCGCCTGCTGGCCCTGCTCGGTCAAGTCAGCGATGTCCTTGCGCAAGCCCTCAGGCCGAGGCGGCAGGTCGTAGGTCTCGATGCGTATCTTGCTGGCCGCCTCGTCTATGAGGTCAATGGCCTTGTCCGGGAGGTGCCGGTCGGAGATGTAACGGTCGGAGAGGTCGGCGGCGGCCTTGAGCGCCTCATCCGATATCTTGACACCATGATGCTCCTCGTAGCGTTCCCGCAGGCCCTCCAGGATTCTAACCGTGTCCTCGACTGAGGGCTCCTCCACCATGATGGGCTGGAACCTGCGCTCCAGCGCCGCGTCCTTCTCGATGTTCTCGCGGTACTCGTCTAGGGTAGTTGCGCCGATACACTGCAACTCACCACGCGCGAGGGCGGGCTTGAGCATGTTCGAGGCGTCCATGGCGCCCTCAGCCGCGCCGGCGCCGACCACGGTGTGAAGTTCATCTATGAAGACGATGATCTGCCCCTGGGCGGCGCGGATCTCATCCATCACCCCCTTGAGGCGCTCCTCGAACTCGCCGCGATACTTGCTGCCGGCGATCATTCCCCCCAGGTCCAGCGCCACGATGCGCTTGTCCTCCAGCATCGAGGGCGCCTCGCCGGAGGCGACAGCCTGCGCGAGGCCCTCGACGACGGCCGTCTTACCTACGCCCGCCTCGCCGACGAGCACCGGGTTGTTCTTGGTGCGTCGCGATAGCACCTGGATAACACGCTTGATCTCCTTGTCGCGGCCGATGACCGGGTCCAGCTTGCCCTCGCGCGCCAGCTCCGTCAGGTCGCGCGAGTAACGCTCGAGCGCCTCGTACTTGGATTCGGCGCTCTCGTCGCTCACAGCATGACTGCCGCGGATCTCCTGTAGTGCTGAGAGCGCTGCCTCCTCGGTGATGCCGGCTTCCGCCAGTATCCGGGAGACGGGAGAGCCGGTCAGGCCCAGCATCGCCAGAAAGAGGTGCTCGCAGGCGACGAAGCTGTCGCCGAACCGCTGCGCGCGCTGCCAGGCGGCCTCGAAGAGCTGGTTGGCCTGAGGGGTGATGAATATCTGCTCGGTGTCTTGGCCGCTCACTGCCACCTGGGGCCGGCTGCCAAGCTCGCGCTCCACCTGCGACGCGATCGCCTGCTGGTCTACGCCCATCCTCTCCAGCAGGCGCGGCACGACACCGCCCTCCTGCTCCAGCAGGGCCAGCAGGACGTGCTCGACGTCTAGCTGATTATGCTGGTAGCGGCGCAGGATCTGCTGACTGTGCGCTACAGCTTCCTTGGCCTTGTTAGTGAATCTCTCGAAATCCATCTTTTCACCTGGTCTGTCGCGCTGCGGGTGTCGCTATTCCGACAGTACCGAGAGCGCATCAGTGCGTCTGAGCACAGCGCGCGCACGCTTCATCGCATCCAACGCGCTCTCTGCGTCGTTGACGGTCGCATTGTACCCGGGATACCGAATCAGAACCGAGTACGGGTTCAAGGTGTCCAGTGCCTCATAGATACGCGCCAAGCTGTGTTCATGCACTTCGGCTCGCTTGTTCAATTCCGTCAGGTCGTGGGTTCGAGGTACTGGTTCGGTGTAGGCGGCCACCGTGGCCTTCAGGTACTTCTTGACACATTGCTGACAGTGGAAACACACCACGTCCGGCACGTCAGTGGGCTCCAGGGCCACTGCCGTCCGATAGTCCTGCTCCGCTTTGCTCACCCATTCCTTGGCGTGAGCGTCGGCGTCAATCTGCCTCTCGCTCATACACCACGGTCCCCTCGCGCAGGAGCTCCTGGATGAAACTGTCGTTGATCGCCAGGCGCTCCTGAATCTCCGCCGGCGTCTTCACCAGTATGTCAAGGGGCATCGGTCGCGGCCTCAGTAGCCTCGAGACCTCTCTGATACGCTCAGGCTCCGGCTGCTTGCTCTGCTTTATGACGAGCAGGTCGAGGTCGCTGTCCGGCCTGCCGGTGCCCCGTGCATGAGAGCCGAACACGATGATCTTCTCTGGCGCATAGCCGTCCCTTATTGTCGCGACAATCCGGTCAATCGTCGCCTGCAGGCTCATTGACGTCCCCTCCGCACCCGTTCGGTCACTGCTAGTCCTCCGGTGTACTTATCTCCACCCGCACCTTGCGCGGGGTCTCTTCTTCACCGGGCCCCAGCGCTTTGGGTCCCTCCTCCAGATCATGTCTGAGGCGGTCCATCTCAGCCTGCATCTTCTCTATGCGCTCCAGGAGTTCCAATATGATGTGCACCCCGGCCAGATTTACGCCGAGGTCATGGGTGAAGCGCTGGACTCGGCGCACAAGCTCGATGTCGGCGTCACAGTAGAGCCTGACTCCGCTGTCGGTGCGCTCCGGCTGGATGAGGCCCTCGCGCTCGTAAAGTCGCAACGTCTGTGGGTGACAGTCCAGCAAGCGCGACGCCACTCCTATCTGATAGCGTGGTTGGTCATCCTGCTCAGGCATTCATTTCACCTGCCGTCCAGTCCACCTATATATCGTCTGCCAGTCCGCCTGGTCGTGCTAGAGCGACCGCGGCAGCGAGGCGCGCGGGTTCTCGTGCCAGGTCTGGTCGAACTCCTCCAGCAGCTCCCGCTGCTTCTCGCTCAGGTTCTTGGGTACGACGATCTGAATTGTGACGTACTGATCACCGCGGCCCTCGCCGCTGGCCCTGGGCATGCCCCGACCCTTCAGGCGCAGCTCCTGTCCGCTCCGCGTGCCGGGCGGGATGGTCATGGTGACCTGTCCCTCAATGGTTGGCACCCTGACCTTTGCGCCATGCGCTGCCTCAACAAAGGTCACGGGGAGCTCGATGTGTATGTCGTCACCGTTGCGCTTGAAGAAGTCGTGCGGCTGGACCTGAACGTTGAGGAGCAGGTCACCGTTCGGCGCGCCGCGCACCCCCCTGCCGCCCTCGCCGGTCACGCGCAGCTTCTTGCCGCTGCGCACGCCCGCCGGCACATGCACCTTTATGCGACGATTGCGGGTCGTGACGCCCGTGCCCCGGCAGCGCTTGCAGCGGCTCGTGATGACTTTCCCGGTCCCATGGCACTGCGGACACGCAGCCCCCATCCCGAAGAAGCCGCCGCCGCCCTGCGCCCGGCCCGTTCCCCCGCAGGCGGGACAGACGGTCGCCTCTCCGCCCATGCCGTCGCAGTCCGGGCAGCGGTCCTCGATGGTGAGCACGATCTCCTTCTCCGTGCCCTTGACGGCCTCCGCAAGAGTAACCGGCAGATCGTAGACGACATCCTCCCCCCGCTGAGGCGCCGGCTCAGGCCGGACGCGGTTCCTCCCGCTGGTGACCGTGAAGCCGCCCAGATCGCCGAAGAGGTCGCCAAACACGTCCGCGAATGAGCCGGAGCCAAAGGTCTGGTAGACGAAGTTCTGAAAGTCGCCAGACTGCCACTGACCGGTGGCCCGCGCCTGCTCCCACGCGTCGCCGAACTGGTCGTATTTCTGCCGCTTCTCCGGGTCGCTGAGGGTACTATAAGCTTGGCTGATCTCCTTGAACTTCTCCTCCGCCTGAGCGTCGCCGGGATTGACGTCCGGGTGGTACTTGCGCGCCAGCCTCCGGTACGCCTTCTTTATCTCCGCCTGGGAGGCGTCGGAGCTAACTCCTAGTATCTCGTAGAAATCCGGCTTCTGGTCCACGCGCAATGGTGTCACTGTCCGATCTCGATGCTGACTTGCGAACTCTTCGGCCTTCGCCGCCCGACGCGTATCTCCAGCACGCCCTCGGCCAGCTTCGCCGAGATGCGGCTCATGTCGGCGTCCGTGGGCAGGCGGACAGAGCGCACGAACTGCCCGGTCGGGCGCTCGCTCCTGAGCGGCTGGGCATCGGCCGCTTCCTCGGGCTGCGCCGACACCCCGCGGATGCGCACCACGCCGTCATCAGCGGTCGCCTCCACCTGCTCACGCCTCACACCCGGCAGGTCCAGCAGTACGATGTACTCGTCATCACTGACCGCGAGGTCAGCCGGCGGCTGCCAGGCCTGCCCTCGCGCAGGCTGTCGTCGCCGCTCGAGGGCAAGGGTGTCGAGCACCGCATCACGCAGTTCGCCCAGTTGCTGAAAGGGGCTAACGGAACGCATTCTCACCTTCGACGCTCCTCGCGCGTGGTATCGTGGCGGGGCCTGCCGTCAGGCCCCGCAGAACGGCGTCGGGCTGGAAGCTGAAAGCGCTGGAGGACCCGCTTCCACCTGCGCCTGTCTCCGCCCGCTGGGCGGGGCCACGCGCAGGCCGACCTGGGTCGCCCGCCTTGGTAGGACACGCGTAGGTCGGGCATCCTTGCCCGACTCGGTTGGCCTTGGGCAAACCACGGACCTGTCGGGCTAGGAAGCCCGACCTACGCGTTGGCTACTGCACGGTTACCTGGGTTCCTGCCGAACGCCGCTGCACGCTCACTCTCAGAAGCCCGTCCTCCAGCTTCGCCGCCACCGTAGCCGGGTCGAGGTCGTATGCCAGCGCGAACGAGCGGGAGAAGCGTCCCGCCCGCCGCTCGCGCCGATGGAACGCCCCGTCGGTGTCGGGCAGGTTGCGCTCGCCCGCGATGGTCACGACGCCGTCCTCGACCTGCACCGAGAGATCGTCCCGGGTCATGCCCGGGACCTCCACCAGCATGATGACCTGCTCATCGGTGGCGAGTATGTCAACATTAGGGCTGAAGGAGCTGGGTGGCTGGAGCGCCTGCTCCGAGACGAAGCTGGCGTCGAGCAGCCGGTAGAGCCGCTCCCTGAGCGCGAACACCTCTTCAGTTGGGTCTGCCCACGACGGACGCATGGCTCAACCTCTCTCGGGCTACCGACTACGGACCAGCGACTTCCGACCACGACCATGCCGGCGCCCGCTTTCTCGTCAGCCCTTCCCCGTTGGTCGGAAGTCGGATGTCAGAAATCGGATACCAGCCCCCTACTCGTCCTCCGCCTCGAACTCGGCGTCAATGACCTCATCGTCTCCCGTGGCGCCGCCGGTTTGAGGGCCGGCGGTCTCCGGGCCTCCGGCGGGCCCGCCGGTCGTGCCCTCGGCGGCCTGCTGCTGTGCCTCTGCGGCTGCCGCCGCCTCGTAAGCCGCTTGCGAAATGCGGCCGAACTCCTGCTGCGCCTCGTCTATCGCGGCCTGGATAGCAGCCGCGTCGTCGCCCTTGGCGGCCTCGCGCATGGCCTCGATCTTGCCGCGCACGGCCTCGGCATCGCCTGCGGACACCTTGTCGCCGAGTTCCTTCAGGGTGTTCTCAAGCTGGTAAGAGAGTTGGTCCGCCCGGTTGCGGGCCTGCGCCAGCTCCTCGAACTTCTGGTCCTCCTCGGCGTACTGCTCGGCATCGCGCACCATGCGATTGACATCATCCTCGGAGAGTTGGCCGGAGCCGGTGATGGTTATCTCCTGCTCGCGGCCGGTGGCCTTGTCCTTGGCCGTGACGTTCAGGATGCCGTTGGCGTCAATGTCGAAGGACACCTCGATCTGTGGGACACCCCTCGGCGCGGGAGGGATGCCGGTGAGATGGAACTTGCCAAGGGACTTGTTCGCGCTGGCGCGAGCGCGCTCTCCCTGAAGCACATGAACCTCCACCATGGTCTGGCTGTCCGAGGCGGTCGTGTAGGTGCGCTCGACTCGCGTCGGGATCGAGGTGTTACGCTCGATGAGGATGTCGAAGACATCGCCCAGCGTCTCGATGCCCAGACTCAGCGGCGTCACGTCAACGAGCACCATGTCCCCCATTTCTTCGGTGAGGACCGCAGCCTGGATGGCCGCGCCAACGGCGACGACCTCATCCGGGTTGATGCCCTTGCGCGGGGCCTTGCCGGTCAGTTCCTCGACCAGGGCCTGCACCGCCGGCATTCGGGTCGAGCCGCCCACCAAGATAACCTCGTCAATGTCGTCCTTGCCGACCTTCGCGTCCTGCATGGCGCGGTTGACGGACTCGGCGGTCTTGCTGATGAGGTCGCCGATGAGCTCTTCCAGCTTGCCGCGCGTGAGGGTCATCTCCAAGTGCTTGGGCCCCTCGCCCTCGACCGAGGTGATGAAGGGCAGGCTGATGGTAGTCTGAACCGAACTGGACAGCTCGCACTTGGCCTTCTCTGCGGCCTCCTTGAGGCGCTGTAGGGCCTGCCGGTCCTGGCGCAGGTCAATGCCCGTGTCCCTCTTGAACTCGTCGGCGAGGTAGTTCATGATGCGCTCGTCGAAGTCATCGCCGCCCAAGTGGGTGTCACCGGCGGTCGAGCGGACCTCATAGTAGTCACGCTCGTCCTTTGCGGCCTTATCAACCTCCACGTCCAGGATGGAAACGTCGAAGGTGCCTCCGCCGAGGTCGTAGATGAGGATGGTACCCTCCAGCTTCTCGCTCTGATGGCCGTAGGCCAGCGCGGCGGCGGTCGGCTCGTTGATGATACGCAGCACCTCGAGGCCCGCGATCTCGCCCGCCTGCTTGGTGGCGGTACGCTGGTTGTCATCGAAATAGGCCGGCACGGTGATAACCGCTTGCTTTACCTCTTCGCCGAGGTACTCGCTGGCGTCATCCTTGAGCTTACGCAGGATCATTGAGGAGATTTGCTCCGGCGTGTAGTCCTTGCCATCTACGGTATGCGTGTTGCGCGTGCCCATCTCGCGCTTAATGGACGAGATCGTGCGGTCCGGGTTCAGAATCGCCTGCCGCTTGGCCGGTTGGCCGACCAGGCGTTCGCCCTCCTTGCTGAAGCCCACCACGGACGGCGTGGTGCGCCCGCCCTCGGTGTTAGTTATAACCTTTGGGTCACCCGCCTCGACAACGGCAACACACGAGTTCGTGGTGCCGAGGTCAATTCCCACTGCCTTTGCCACTGCTGGTCACCGCCTTCTTGACATTGGGCCGCGCGCCGCCCTGGGGCGCCCGAGGGCCTTGGATTGCTATTCGACGCAAAAGGCTGCCGGAGCCTTCCGAAGGTCGCGGCATGGCCCGAAGTGCACTCTATCAATACTGACGCTATTATATAGCTTGAGCCTATCCTTGTCAAGTCACTTATGCAATCCTTTATAAGGTTAGGCTGTGTGAGGGCCCGACAAAGGAACCTCTTCGCGCTCGCCGCCAGAAAACCGACGCACGAAGGGCAAGTTCAGCGGTGCGGGGAAATGGCACTTGACGAGTGAACCCATCCTGGGTGACATGTCGCGAAGGGAGAGCCACACTGTGAACGTCATCTCCATCGTCCTTGACACCTTCCGCAATGACATCGTGGGCGAAGGCAAGAAGCTCAGCTACTGCCAGACCCCGAACCTCGACCAGTTCCGCGCCGGCGGGATCGCCTTCGAGGGCGCGCATGGCGAGGGACAGCCCACGCTCCAGATCCGGCGCGCCTTCTTCACCGGCCGCCGGTCCTTCCCCTGGCGCTACAACTTCGACCGCCGGGGACTGTGGCACCACCAGCCCGGCTGGCACAAGATCCCGCCCGAACAGGATACCATCGCCGAGATACTCACTCGGCATGGCTACTACACCGGGATGGTCGCCGACACCTATCACATGTTCAAGCCGAGCATGAACTACACGCGGGGCTTTGTCAACTACGACTTCGTCCGCGGGCAGGAGAGCGACAACTGGCGCGGCGGCACCTACGACATGATCGAGGACGAAATGCGCAAGCGCGTGCGCGAGCCTATCAACTGGCGCAAACACGCGACGCTGGCGCAGTACCTCTTCAACATGCGCGGGCGCGAGAGGGAAGAGGACTACCTGTGCGCGCGGGTATGCCGGCGGGCATCCGAGTGGCTGGAGGAGTGTCACCGCAACGCCCCCTTCTTCCTCTGGGTTGAGTGCTTCGACCCGCACGAGCCGTGGGACCCGCCCAGCGAATACGCGGACCTCTACTGTTCCGACTACGAGGGCAAGGACTTCGTGTTCCCCGGCGCCGCCTACGAGAACCAGGAGCCGACCGAGCGCGAGCTGGAGCGCATTAAGGCGCTGTACCTGGGCGAGGTCACCTTGGTGGACAAATGGGTGGGGACGCTCTTCGACAAGATCACGGAGTTGAACCTGTGGGACGACACGATTGTGATGGTGCTGTCCGATCACGGGACGCAGCTCATGGACCACGGCAGATTCGGCAAGGGCGGCGGCAACCTGCGCTCGTACAACACGGGGATCGTCTGGTACATGCGCCACCCGGACGGGCCCTCGGGCAAGGTCGTTGACGCCTACGTGCAGAGCCACGACGTGATGCCGACCCTCCTCTCGCTCTTGGGCGTCCCGCACTGGACCGAGGGCATGAACGTGTGGCCGCTGGTGACGGGCGAGGCAGATCGGCTGCGGGATCATATCGTGACCGGCTGGTGCGCGGCGAAGGAGGGACGCGCTGGCTCGTGGGCGGCGGTGCGCGACGAGGAGTGGCTGTACTGGACCGCCGTGCACGAGGATGACCCGAACGCGGCGCTGTTCCGCCTGCCGGATGAGGAGGACAACGTGCGTGATGAGCATCCGGAGGTGGTGGCGAGGCAGCGCCGCCGCATCGAGGCGGTGCTGAACCAGCCGATGCCGGCGATGCTCAACGAGGTCAGTGACCCCGGCCCGCCGCCGTGGGCCGAGTACCTCATGGCGAGGAATCGTGCGGCTTCAGATGTTACGTGAACCCAAGGGAGGCGTGATCATGTTCTCCACTAGTTCGTCGTGTAGCTGTGGGCTCATACGGACGGCGCTGCTCCTGGCGGGGCTGTCGGTGGCGTGGGGAGCGCCAACCCCGTCGGATCTGCGGTGTGAGTGGCGGGTCAACAACCAGGCCGTCCGCGACATCTGCCCGGAGTTCTACTGGGAGACCGAGGGCCAGCGTGCCTGCCAGGTGCTCGTGGCGACTCAGCAGGACGGGTTGGCCGAGGGCAAGGCCGATGCCTGGGATAGCGGCAAGGTCGAGAGCCGTCTGCCGATCATCGAGTACGCCGGCGAGCCGCTGGCGAACGAGACGCCGTACTTCTGGAAGGTGCGGCTTTGGGGCGAAGACGATCAAGCAGGTGCGTGGAGCCAGGTGCAGCGGTTCACCACGAACTTCAAGCCCTTGCCCGCGCTGCGCCCGCACATGCGCTACTTTGTCAACTTCGGGGGCAACGACTCGGAGCTGATGGCGAGCCGTTACGACCTCAGCTTCCGCCCCGGGCCCAACGAGGTCCGGCCGGCGTATATCGGCGTGCACTACTGCCTGATGGCGACCATGGTCATCCCCTCGGCCAAGTATGATGACCTCAAGGCCTGGTGTGCTGAACAGGGGCTGGGAGACGAGCCGCCTGAGACGATGTGGTGTCACTTCCGCACCGACCGTGAGGTCACGCTGCACGTTGGCGCCGAGAGGGCCGAGAATCCCCGCGAGAAGCGCCTCATCCCCGGCTGGGACCCGGCCAATGACCGCAACGGAGACGGCCGCGTGGATGACGAGGAGTTCGCCGACCTCGCCAACCCGCAGGCCCATGCGCGCGAGATGAAGCAGGCGCGCATCCCCGTCTACTTCTGGGGCCCGCCGCGCGATGACTTCGTGATGAACATCGGCCATCCCGACTACCAGCGCTACCTCGCTGAGAAGTACATGCCTGACCAGCTCGAGGGCGGCTATGATGGCTTCTTCGTGGACACGACGCCGGCAGATGTGCCCGGCGCCGGTGCTAACGCAGACGTCCTGGAATACCCGCGCGGGCCGGGCGAAGAGGATGCCTGGATGCGCGACATGCAGACGGCGATGGCGAAGGTCAAGATTGCGCTCCCCGACAGCGTGCTGACAGCGAACGGCTGGAGCGCCGATCCTTTCGTGCTTGACGGCATGGAGAGCGAGGGATGGCTCAACATCACACGCAGTGGGCGGGGCTTCGATGCGGCGCTGGAAAGGGCGGCGAAGCTCGATAGGCGCGGCAAGATCCAACTGCTGCAGTACAACCCGATCTTCGAGCCGGAGCGCAGCGAGTTCGGGCCGAAGGTCCCCATCGAGCTCGAGCGTGATGCGATCTTCGGGCTGGCGACCTACTACCTGGTGGCTGGCGATTACACCTACTACGGCTACGGGCGGCACCCTTACGCGAAGTCGCTGAGCTGGTACAACCCGGCGGCGGACTTCGACGTCGGCAAGCCCGAGGGGCCCTATGAGAGGATCGTTCTGCAGCAAGACGCGTTGCCTGAGGAAGGTAACCTGGTTCCGAACGGTGACTTCGAGATAGACGAGGACGGCGACGGCCTGCCTGATGTCTGGGAGATCGTCCCGCCGGTGGTCTTCGATGAGGAGGTCGTCAAGTCGGGCAAGCGCTCGGTGCGCATAGACAGCGACAACGTGCAGATAAACAACTTCAGCAAGAACTGGCTCACGCTCAAGCCGAACACGACGTACACCCTCTCGGCGTGGGTGAAGACCGAGGAGATCAAGGGCGGCGCGGGCGCGCAGGTCTACGTCTACGACTTCGACGGCGCGGAAAGCGGCGGCATAACCATCGTCTTTCACGGCACCAACGACTGGACACGCGCCACGCAGACCTTTACCACGGGCGATGATGCAGAGGGCCGGGTCAACTTCCGCGTCTACGGCTCGACGGGGACGGCGTGGTTCGATGACATCCGCATCCTCGAGGGGGCGTTCGGCGCGAATACGCTCTACACGCGCCGGTTCTCGAAGGCGCTGGTAGTTGTCAGACCGAGCCAGCCTGCGGTGGGATGGGGAGATGGGACGGCCATTGACTATGACCTAGACGGCACGTACCGCCCCCTCCAGGCTGACGGGACGCTGGGCGAGGCCACGCGGCAGATCAAGCTGCGCCTGGGCGAGGCGGGGATTCTGATGCCGCTGCACTAGCATCGACGACGTGGGCCGATCCCGCCAAGGCGGGACCGGCCCCTCTGAGGGCCGAGGCCGTGGGCGTATGGAGCGGCCGGGCTTTAGCTCGGCCGAGGTTGTTGGCGTACGCGCCGGGCGGGAAGACGACATACGGCTTGGGCTGAGCTAAAGCCCAGCCCCTCCTTACAACACGGAAGAGCCCCGCTCCTCCATGCAGCACGCGGAGGCGCGGTCTCTCCTATGGGTTAACATGGTCCCAGTACAGACAGAGGGAATAGGGGAAGTGAAGGCCAAGGGTATGCAGTGTGTGGGACTCAGCTTGGCGCTCCTCGCAATGGCGGTGGCCTTGCCGGTCGGCGCGCAGGAGGCGTTTGATGCCGCACAGCTTGCCAAGAGGGGCGTGACCTTCTACGCCCCCTTTGATGGCTCGGTTGAGCCGGCGTACGCGCGCGGGGCCCCGGAGCCTGTCTACCTCGACAGCGTTGACTTCGTCGAGGGGAAGATCGGGCAGGCGGCGCTTACCAGGAAGGGCCGCGAGCAGGAGCTGGGCAAGGTCAAGGGACGTGCCAGCGGCCTGATATACTCCGCCGCCGGGAACCTCTACGGCGAGCGCGGCACTCTCGCCTACTGGTTCCAGCCGCTCTATGACGCCGATGACCCGACCATCCGCTCCGGCAGCAACAGCACCGGGCCCTACCTGGTCAATGTCTCGGCGGTCGAGGACACGTACTACCATCAGTTCATCCGCGCCAACATCAAGGGCGACGCCTTCTACTTCTGGGTGGTGGACCGCGAGGGGAAGTCGCACGGGCCCAGCTACTCGGAGGGCATTCAGACCTGGAAGCGCGGGCAGTGGCATCACCTGGTGATGACCTGGGACGCCACGCAGGGGATGCGCTTCTACGACAACGGGGACCTGAAGTACTCCACCTGGGGGGAGGACCCGTTCCCGCCGGCGACGCCCTACAAGATTGCGGTAGGCGCCAGCGGCCCGCGTGAGAGGCCGACCTGGACGTCATCTGCGGACGCCGTCTACGATGAGCTGGTCATGCTCGACCGGGCGGTCAGCGATGAAGAGGTCGCGCTGCTCATGCAGGGGCGCTACCTGGATCTGCCAGCGACTGCCCCCGTTGAGTTGAGCGAGCAGCAGCTTGCGGAGCGGCGGCGAGCGTTGCTCATCGAGCAGGACCCGAACCGGATGAGTTTCACCGCGACCGACGGCCTGATCAAGGTCTCCCTGGAGCGGCTGCAACCCGAGGACATTCAGATGCGCTTCATCCTTGCGCCCTACCTGGCCGACGGGCGCTTTCAGCCGCGCGTGGTCTTCGCGCAGGGTGGGCTGACGATGGAGCGAGATGTGACCATCCGCCTGCCCGAGGGTCAGACTGCGAACTACATGGTCATCGAGGGCAAACCCGCGGAGGGAACGAGCTTCTTCCTCCCGGCGCAGAAGCTGACTTTCGAGACCACTGAGGGTGAGGCGGCGCGGGCGAGGCTGCCTGACCTCGGCGAGATTGTGCTCCACGTGCCGGCCGCGAGCGCCCTCGGTGAGGTGCAACTCTTCCGGCGGGCGCCGGGATGGCCGCGGTGGGCGCCTGACCTCCGGTGGAAGCTGACCACGCTGGCCGAGCCGGGCGACCTGGGCGGGCAGGCGGACCGCTTGCTGAACAAGCTGGAAGCCGCGGACCGGCAACTGTTGGTGCCGGGCGAGGGCGAGCTAGCGCCGATCACCGTGCTGCCGACGCGCCATCTCTACCTGGCAGCTCCTCCGATGGGAGAAGACGTCGCGGTCAATCGGCTGCATTTGCGCCTGCCGATGAAGTCTGCCGCTGAGCGCGACGTCATCCGCGTGACGCTCCCGCACGCGTATGAGCCAACGGTGTTCTACTTCTCGGCCGACTTTGGCGTGGAGTGGGATAACGCGGGCGAGCATGTGCTGGAGCTGCGCCTTGAGGGGCCGGGGATGATCTATCCTGCCGACCGCCGCCTGCTCGTCGAGCTGGTCTCGTCGCAGGGCTTCGAACTTGTTGGTGCGCCGGAACTGTCCGTGGAGGTCGAAGCCCCGCAGGCTGAGGGCCGTGCATTCGCCACCGACTACCTGCGCTTCATCAACGATGAGTTCACCTCGCGCATGTCGCAGAACTTCAAGTTCTACTCGCGCGGCATCGAGACCGACAATCCGCTTACGCGCGCGCTTTCTCGCATTCTGAAGTTCGACCCGGACAACGAGATTGCCAACGACATGCTGCACTGGGCAAGGATCGAGCCGTGGCCGGAGTTCGACAAGCCGGCGGAGGGCCCTGAGGGCTTCCCCGACGCGGTGAAGTGGGCGCGGCTGGCGGCGATGCAGGCGCGCGATGTGATCCACTGGTGGATTGATGAGCGCCAGGACGAGACCGGATACATGGTTGGGCGCGCAGATATGTGGAATGACGACACCAAGCTCTTCAACGAATACTCCTTCCTCTGGCTGCTGAGCGGGGATGAGAAGCTAGCGGCGGCAATGGAGAAGTACCTGGACGCGCACTGGGCCTCGGGGCGGATGGTGAAGGGCTGGAGCGAGCCGTGGACCGACATCGTGCACAGCGCCGAGGAGGCCAGCTACCTGGAGCCGACCATGGCGCTGGTGCGCTACGGCGATCCGGTGCACCTGGAACGCCTCATGGCGACCGCCGCCAACATCGAGACCTGGACCGGCATCAATGGCCGCGGGCACCGGCACTTCCGCAGCAACTTCTTCACCGCCGACAAGATGAAGACGGAGGGGCACTTCGGCCACGATGTCGGCCTGTGCGCGACCGCGATGACCGCAAGCATGTACCTCGCATGGTACTCACATCATCCCCAGGCGACCAAGCACCTGACCGAGTGGATGGACGCATGGGTCGAGGACACCATGCGCGAGACCGCCGACAAGCCCGCCGGGCTGATACCGTCGTGGATAGACTTCGAGACCGATGAGCTGGGGCCGGACCGCGGCGTGTATCCAGCCGAGATAACGATGATGATGAACGCTGCCTACCAGCTCACGGGCGACGAGAAGTACCTTCAGCCGCTGGTCGGATACCTGGAGCGTAGGCACGCGCGCTGGCCGCAATACCTGAACATGGCTGCCGCCGACCTGCGGCGCGACCTGGGGCCGGGCGATTACGACGAGCTGATGCTGGCCGCCGCCGACGAGCGCATGCAGACCATCGCCGATGACACCTTCTTCCAGCGCGGGATGTACTACACTGAGCTTCCCGGTGTGCTCGGTTGGCTGATAACCGGCGATATGAAGTACCTGGAGGCGACGGCGCTCAACGCCTACCGCAACAACTGGCGCGGTCGGCGGATGTACACTGTGATTGATGCGCACAAGGACCGCGTCTATCCGTGGGGGCGGTACCTGCTGCCGTGGATGTACTGCGGCGGGAATGCGCTGGATGGGCGAGGCAGCGCGCCGTGGCCGACCATCGCGGTTAGCTGGGAGAAGGCCGGGTACGACTTCGCGGCGCTGGTGCACGAGGCGAAGCGGGACTCGCTGCGCCTGACCGCATACAACTTCGGCGAAGAGCGCGTCGTCGTCATGCGGGTCTGGCGGCTGGCGTCGGGCAGATACCGCGTAACGGTCCAACCGCCAAACGCAGAGGCGATGGTGAAGGAGTTGCACCTGTGCCGCGGGGACCCGGTCCTGTTGGGCCTCCCTGAGCGCGCTGCGGCGCAGGTCAGCCTGGAGATGCTCAATGAGGGCGACTGGTCGCCCGAGCGGCCGGACCTGGCTCTGTCGGCGCTGGAGGGGGCGAAGGTCGAAGAGGGGAAGGTTACGGTCATCGTGCACAACGTCGGCAGCAAGGACGCGCCGGTGTGCAAGGCCGCGCTCTACGGGGCCGAGAAGATGATTGCCGAGGCGGAGGTGCCAGCCATCGAGGCGCCGCTGGACTTCGTGCCGAGGAGGGCCGAGGTGACCTTCGACTTACCGGGGGACGCAGCAGGCAACCTCCGCGTCGTCGTGGATCCGACAGGCGAGATCGCCGAGATAGCGGAGGACAACAACCACTTGGCGCTGCACCTCTGAAGCGCCGGTGATGCGCGCGAGGCGCGCGTGAGTGGAGCGAGCGCAACGCGCCGCGAGAAGCGCGGCAAGGTGAATGAGGAGGGGGCCAAGACGACAACGTGGGCATTTGCTCAAGGAGGTGAGCGGAGTATGTTGCATGGGAAGCGACAGATGATATTGACGCTGGGCCTGCTGGCCGCGGGCGTGAGCCAAGCCGTGGCCGCCGACCAGATCGTCCAGGTGGGCTCGGTGGCGATGCTCGTGAGCGAGCAGGGCGTGCTCCGGCAGATTTCCGTCCAAGGACGGGAGATGGTGCAGCAGTTGTATCTGTCGGCGTCATGCCGCGACGGGTCAATCGAGGGCGACAAGCGGCTCTGGCAGCATACCCACGACGTGGGCGAGTCGGGGGTCACGATCACCCGAGACCTCGAGCGCGGCGTTGTGGTGATCGAGCGCCAGGGCGTGCTGGCCTACGGGAGCGAAGAGGCGGACAAGGCCGTGGCCTACCACCAGCGCGTCGAGGGGTCAGCGGACGGTACGCTCGCGTGTCACTACCAGGTGGAGATCGTGCGCGCGCTTCAGTGGCCGCCGAAGCCGGTGAGCGTCGCGATGGAGATTCCCACCGAGCTGGCGGTGAGGCGGATGTGCAGGCTGAATCACTCGGCTCCGCGGCTTGTGCCTGCCGAGTGGAGCAAAGAGGATGAGGTCGCGGGAGGCTTCTCGCTGTTTCAACTCGACGCGCCCGGCGGCCGCACGCTCGACGTCGTGGCCGGGCCCAACGAGAGCGGCTCGCTATCCGATGCCCGAGCGTGGGGGAACTTCCCCCATCTCTACCTGTCTGTCGCCAAGAAAGACCCCTGGTTCGAGGGCGCCAAGGCCATTGCCAAGGGCACGAAGTGGGAGATCAACTTCACGATTCGCCTCCCGGTCGGCGCGGCGCCAAGCGCGGGCGCGCAGCCGGGGCGTGTGTTGCTGGGCGACGAGTTCGACCGCGCGGAACTCGGCGATGCGTGGCAACCGGGGCAGATGGCCGAGAGCGCGCTCGATGCCTACAACCAGGTCGAGGTGGAGGGTACGAAGCGCGCCGTCGCCCGCATCGCAGATCAGGCGCTCGACCTGCTCCACGCAGGCGAGCCGGGCAGTTGCTCGATCCGCTCAGTCGCCCACGACATCCCCTGCCGATGCGCCATCGAGTACGACTTCACGCTGAAGGCCGACGATGCCACCGGGCACACGCGGCACTCGATCTATCTGCGCAGTAACTCGGACCCCGGCACCTGCCTCTGCCTCCACGTTGACACTGCCAAGCAGTGGTGGTTCTTCGAGTACAAAGACCACGGGAAATGGCAGGGCGAGCGGCTTTTCTATTACCCGTTCCGCCACGCCCTGCCGGGTCGAGATGCCACCTTCCATGTGCGGATCGAGTCCTACGGTGACGGCACGCTTGAGGCGTGGCTGAGCGGCGGCGGCATCCCCTCCACCAGTATGCCTGTGGCGGTCAACTCCATCCGCTCGTGGACACCGTTCCAGGACGGCGAGTTGTTCTTCGTCTGCTCACATCGTGGCGAGGACACGCGGTGCCACAGCCAGTGGGACAACATACGCGTGAGCACGCTGGCGCCATGGCCCACGATCAATGAGCTGTACTACCGCAACCAGCTCCTCGTCGAGTTCGCGCACTACCGCTTCGCGCCCGAGGGCTCGTCGGTGAGGGTCGAGGTGCGCCGTAAGGGCGAGGAGGAGGTGCTTGCCTCCGGTGAGGTCAAGCCGCTGGTGCCGGCCGAGAGCAAGCTGCTGCTGGACGTGGCGGAACTGCCGCGCGCGACGTACCAGGTCGTGGCGACGTTGCTCGACCAAGGCGGCGAGCGGCTGAGCGAGTCTGTGGTCGAGTGGATCAAGGTGCGAGATCCTGACCTGAAGCTCGAAGACATGAAGGTCGGCATAGACGCGGACAACAACACGGTTGTGGATGGGAAGCCGTTCTTCCCCATCGGGCTTTACTGCGTGACGCTGGGCGGCGCGCAGCGCTGGCATGCGCCGAACGAGCTCTTCGCGGAACTCAAGGCTGCGGGCTTCAACACGGTGCAGACCTACTCTCTCGGCGCCTGGCAACTGACGCCGGAGCGCTTCGACGAGTTCGTCATCCCCTGGCTCGACGCGGCGGCCGAGCACGGGCTGAAGGTGTACTTCGACCTACAGGGGCCGGAGAGCCACGTCCGACGACGGCGGGGAGGAATCGGGAATCTGCTCGATCCGCTGAACGGTGACTACGACGCGCCGCCCGAGGTGGTGTGGCGCGTGCAGAAGGTGATGGAGCATCCGGCGCTGTTGTGCTGGTACACCGCGGATGAGCCGATAGGGCACGGGCGAGCGATCGAAGAACTGCGCCGCCAGAATCGCCTGATCAAGCTGGTGGACCCCCATCATCCCACGGTCATCGCCACTTGCCCCGGTGGCGAGCACTGCGGCGGATACCGCAAGGGCTGCCAAGGGGTTGACATCCTTGCGACAGATCACTACCCGCTCTTCCAGGGCGAACCCGCCCACGCGTGGCGGCGCACCGCACTCAAGGGCGAGGGCGCGGTCCAAGGCCTTCAGGCACTGTGGGCCATCCCGCAGTGCTACAATCGCGGCGGGCACGAGATGACGGAGGCGGAGATTCGGCTCGAGACCTACCTCCCCATCGTGCACGGCGCCAGGGGCGTGGTGTGGTGGGCATGCCACTACTGCAAACGAGATTGCCCGGGCTGCTGCGAGGCGACCAAGCGCCTGGCCGGTGAGCTGAACCGCATCAGCCCGATCCTGCTCGACAAGGACTCCCAGCAGACGGTAAAGCTCGACCCCGCCGACGCGCCGATAGACACGCTGCTCAAGGAGCACGACGGCAAGCGCTACCTCCTGGCGGTGAATCATTCACCGGAGCCGGTGGGCAAGGTGACCTTCCACCTGCCCGACGTGCAGGCGTGCAAGTCGCACTTCGACGGCTCGGCCCGCGTGGTCAGGGAGGGCACGTCGTTCGACGACGAGTTCGACACCTACGAGGTGCAGATGTACGAGTTGCGCTGAGCGCGGATGCGCTTGTTCATGGAGAATCGACAGGAGGTAAGTCCAATGAGGCACGGTCTCGCTGCAATCGTCGTGATGTTAGTGGTGTCCGTTCCGTTGGTGTTCGCTCAGGATTCGCTGCTCGTCGAGGGCTTCGAGACGCTCGACGGCTGGGAGACCGGCGGGCAGAAGGAAGTCAGCTTTGACCTCTCAGACCAGCACGTCAAAGAGGGCAAGCACGCCCTGCATATACACGTCGAGATTGACCACAAGAACGGCGAGGACGTCGGTGGGGTCAAGTACCCCATGGGCTGGCCCTCCGTGCGGAAGGAGTACGAAACACCCGTTGACGTCTCCGCCTATGACTTCCTGGAGTTCGACGTCTACTTCGAGAGCCAGCGCGGCGTTGACCCGGACTTCGGAATGAACGTCACCGTGCGCAATGCCGAGGAACACGGCATCTACCGCGCCACGCTCATTGACCTGCGGCACGGCAAGTGGGCGCATGAGAAACTGTGCATCCGCGACATCGCCACCGCCGACGACCTCGCGTGGGTCAGCTTCTGGCTGAGCGAGTCCACCTACGATGACGGCGCCGTCATTGACTTCTACATTGATAATCTGAGGGCTACGAAGGCCGCCGACTATCAGCCACCCGAGGTCGTCCCCGTGCGCCATCCCGTGGTCAAGGCCGACTTCGCGACCCTCTGGATGGAGGGCCCGACGCGGAAGATCATGCGAGCCGACGAGGTTGACCTGTCAGGCCCGGTTGACCCGGTAGTGAGCATGTCCTCGGCGCGGAACGAGACCGAGGCGGTCCAGCTTGTGGTCAGGCCGCTTACTGAGGGCGGCGTGGGCGAGGTCTCGCTTGAGGTCGGCGAGTTGACCGGGCCAGGCGGCGCGAAGATCGCGGATGAGAACGTCTTCTGGAGCGAGGTCTACTACGTGCCGGCCAACGAGGGCCCGCCCGAGGGACTTCCCGACGCCCTGCCCGGGCCGAAGCCCTTCACCGCAGACCGGCAGTTGCACTACCCCATCTGGCTGGAGGTCTACGTGCCAACCGGCACGCCAGCGGGCGATTACTCGGCGCCGGTGACGGTGCACACGGGCCGCGGCGACCTGACCGCCGAGCTGCGTCTGCACGTCTGGGACTTCGACATTCCCGTCAAGCAGTCGCTGCGCACCAGCACCACCATCTACGGGCCGTGGGGCTGGTCGGACGAGATCAGGAAGTGGTTCGGCGATCCTGAGTACTGGGAGTTCCTGCACGAGGGGGAGCCCAAGATCGTCAAGTACCTGGGCAGGTGCCGGCTGTGCCCGTCCGGCCTGGGGAATCTGCCGATGAAGTATGATGAGGAGAAGAAACAGGTGGTCATCGGCGACACCACCGAGTTCGAGCAGTATGCGCAGATGTATCTCGACATGGGCCATCACTTTGACCACCTGCCGGTGCCGTATTTCTACGACCGTAAGAGCTTCCTCGGCGCCGAAAAGGGTACACCGGAGTATCTCCAGCGCATCACCGAGGCGTATCGGGTCGCGGCCCAGTGGCTTGAGAAGAAAGGCTGGCTGGAGGGAAGCTACGTCTACTGCGTGGATGAGGTCGTGGTGCACAAGCACTCCACGAAGCGCGACTTCGAACTGCTCAACCGCGTCTTCGATGCCATCCACGCCGCGCACCCGAAGATAAGGATCTTCGGCGCGGAGACGCCCTCGCCGATACTGCGAGGCATGAACATCTGGTGCATCAACATGGACTGCTTCGACACAGATGTGCTCGCAGAGCAGCACGCGCTGGGCAACAAGGTCTGGTGGTACAACGGCTACAAGAACCCGCGCGCCGGAACGCGCGTCGCGGCTCGCGGCGTGGACCACCGCGCGCTGTTCTGGATGAACTACAAGTACGACATTGACGGCTACCTCATCTGGACCGTGAACCGCTGGACGCAGAACCCCTGGAAAGAGCCGAACCGAGGCAAGGGCCGCGCGGCGGGCACCTACTACCTTCTGTATCCGAACCCGGATGGGACCTTCAGCCCCTCCATCCGCATCTGCATGATGCGCGATGGGCTGGAGGACTATGAGTATCACGTGCTGTTGGCGGAGGCAGCCAAGAAGCTGCGCGCAGCCGGCAATGAGGCCCTTGCCGCCGAGTGCGAGCAGGTCATCAAGCGCGCCGACGCCTTCATCCTGGCGTATGACAACTGCCCCTGTATCCAGCCGAACTTCATCTACGACAGCCGGCGG
>JALGVE010000017.1 GCA_029820045.1 Candidatus Zipacnadia bacterium
CCCGCGGCGCGCCCCACGCGGGCGGGGCACCCCCCTTCGCCAAGGCTACGGGGGACAAACAGGTCCCCGCCCTACACCCCGCCCCCAGCCTGTCTCGCAAAACCGATGCACCTCGTGCGCGTCGGAGGGGCATCGTTCTCAGTTGCGGGCCGGGCTGCCACCTTCGCCAAGGCTTCGGCGGCCAGGAAAGCCCGGCCCCTCCAACAGCTCCTGCCTCGCGTGGGTCTCCCGGCCCGCGTAGGTCGGGCTTCCAGCCCGACTCCATTGATCTTCGCCCAGGTGCTAGGCCTCCGCGCCCGTGGAGATGACCCTCACAAGGTCGAAGAAGGCGCGCTTGGTCTCGGTGTTGAGGTCCCAGCGCACGGGTGGGGTCTGATAGCCGTCTCGGTAGTTGGCGTTGCCCTGGTCGAAGTACCCCCAGGATGCGTGGTTCTCGACGCAGACACGCAGGCATTCGAGGTCCGTGTGCGCCTCGTTGAAGACGATCGGCTTGGGGGCTTGCTTGGAGACCTCCCGCGAGCGCAGGTTCTCGATCATGCGCAGATGGTCCGCCGGAGTCTGACCGTTGCCGTGGACCAGGATGAAGTCCATCAACTCGATGAGATCGTCCGAGGGCAGCCAACCGCCTCCGCCGCTGGTAGAGCAGAGCAGCGTGAAGCCGTCCGGATACTCCTGTTGGCTGCGCTGTTTGATGTGAGGGATGAGTTCATCAACGCTGACTGGTTCTGACTGTGTGCGGATCTCGGTGCGCTCGTTCGCGATCTCGATGAGCACATGCCGATAGTCCCGGACGGCGAGCCAGCTCACAACCTCGTCGGCCATCCGGCGGACCGCGTCTGGGCCCTCGAGGTAGCGGTAGTCCACGCCGAAATACGCCAGGCCGAGGATCACCGCCATCTTGAGTTCAGCGGCGCGGTCCAGGATGGCCTCCAGGCGGCCCATGTACGCGGGCTTGAGCTGACCAGCGGGATCATAGGCCGAGTTGAGGTACTCGTCGTACGGGAACGGCTTGTCGAAGATTGCCCCTCCGCCCTGGAGGCAGACCGTGAAAGCCAACAGGCCGTGCTCGCGCCATGTGGCCATGGCCGCCACGAACTCGCGCGTGTTACGCTCGGCGTCATAGTCGTCGGCGTCCGGGTACCTCCAGAGGGTGCGCGTCCGTGGGTTCTCGTCATCAAAGATGCCTTGCACCATGCGGCTGTTGAGCAGGAGTCCTGCCACGCTTGCGCCGTGGTAGCGCATTCCCGAGTAAGTAAGCTCTCCGTCAATGAGGAAGTCCTCGCCGCTGATGCTGACCACTTTCAGGTCTCCTTTGATCCAGGGGGATGGGAGGGTGACCGCGCCCGCTCGCGCCACGCATTCCTATGCACAAGCAGCGACGACGAGCCCGAGCAGGCCGGTGTCGTTCTCTTCCTTCTTCTCGTAGAGCCCGGGGCTTTGCACGACCACCAGGTCCAGACTAGGGCAGACCCAGATGAGTTGGCTGCCCGCGCCAGCGGCGGCGTAGGAGTCACGGGGCAGGCTAGGCCAGATGAGACCGTGTTCGTTAGTCCAGAAACCATGGCCGTACTGCCACTGCGCGCGTGGGCAGTTCGCGCGTATGTCAGGCGCTGTCCGCGTCGCCTCGCGCAGCCACTGCTCCGGGATGAGTTGCCGGCTTCCCCAGCGCCCCCAGTTGCGCCACAGCCAGCCCAGGCGCGCCATGTCGAGGGCGGTTGACCTGACACCGTCGTAGTAGCCGAAGATATGAATGCGCGCCTTCTCGTGCAGGTCGAAGTTCCCTTGGTAGTAGCCCCAGGTCGCGCCGAGCGGGATCCGCAGCTTCTCATCCACCAGCTTCCTCAGGCCGGGCGAGCCCTCGGGGTCGCGGATGTCGTAGAGCCCGTAGGTCTTGGCGATGGCGTGCGTCAGGATGTTCATGCCGTACGTCTGATAGTGGAAGGTCCGCCCCGGCTCCTCGCCGGGCTTCATGTAACCCGAGGTGTTGCAGATGAGTTGGCGGAAGGTGATGCCACGGTCCTTCTCAAAGGCGTAGCGCCCGGCCTTTGGGCCCTCCCCCTCGGGCACGTCCATCATCTCCGGGTAGTAGTCAACTACCTTGGCATCTGCCGACGGGAGCCTCCCCTCCTCGATCGCAATCCCCAGGAGGCACGAGAAGATGGACTTCGCTGCCGAGGCCAGGGCAAGCTGCTCCTGACCAGCCACCCCGTAGTTCCACTCGGCGACCAGACGGCCGCCGCGTATGATGACGACGCGATAGCGCCCCTCGCTGGCGTGACGCTTGAGCCACCCTTCAGCCTCGGCCAACTTCTGAGGGTCCAAGCCGACCTCAGCGGGCGCCACGCGCGCCCAGTCGGGATCGGGGTACGTTGGTGTCACCTCAGCCATCGAGCGGTCCTCCCCGGCGGCTGCGCTCATTGCTCGCCCGCTAGCCCCTCCAGCGTAAGGCGAACCAGCATCTGGCCGTTGGAACTCAGCATGTACTTACCGTCGGGAGAAAGGGAGGGGGCTGTGTAGGAGCCAGCCGCGTGATAAACCGGGCAGGGCTCGCGCGAGCCGTCCGCGGGCATGGCCCAGATGGGGTAGTGGCCACTGCCCTGACCACCGGTGATGGTGAACAGGACGAAGGCGCCGTTCTGAGAGAGGCTGGGAGTGCGGACAGAGTCCGGCGTCTCGAAGATGACCTGAGCCTTCGCCAGGTTGGCCGCGGGCGCCACCAGCAGTTGGTAGCTGTACGAGCCGTCGGGGTGCTGTGCGGAACGGCGCGTTGCGAACCACTTGGAGCCATCCGGTGACCAGCGCGGCGTGTAGTACGGCAGCCGGGCGTCCACGCCCGGCAGTTGCTTGCTGTCGCCTGTGTCAGGGTCAATGTCCAGGATAGCATAGCCGTGCTTGGGGATGTAGCTGCGCACGGCGATATGGCCGGTTGCGGGAATCCAGGTCGGCTCGCCCAGCCAGCGGCCCTGCGTGATCTCCTTCGTCTCACCTTTGCCATCGGCCGGGATGGTGAGGATGCGATAGACCCACTGCTGCGTCTTCTTGCCCTTCTGCTCGACCTCGGTCTTCTCATAAACGCGCGTCAGGAGGGAGCTTCCGTCAGGGCTCCAGGACAGGGCCTGCAGGTTGCTCTCGGTAGACCAGATGCGGCTCTCCTGCGTGAGGTCATCGGCAGGAGCCACGTAGACGCCCCAACCGCCAGCGCCGCGCCCGCGATAGGCGATCCGGCTTCCGTCGGGGGAATAGGTGGCGTACCAGGCCCGGTCCATCAGCGGCTTGACTTCCGTGACTACCAGGTTATTGCGCAGCAGCCAGGCTTGGGCCGTTTCCGGCTCAAGCGCGACATAGCGGCGCCACTGGCCCCGGGCTTCCTCGCGGGCGCCCAGGAAGGCGCGACTGAGGCCCAACTCAAAGAGCGCGGGAGCGTAGCTCTCGTCGCCGGCGATGACCTGTTCAAGATAGCGCGCCGCCTCCTCAAACCGGCCGCAGGCATTGAGGGCCGCGCCCATTGAGGTCAAGGCGGACGGGTCTTGGGGGCCGACGCTCACGGCTACCTGCGCGGCGCTCAGGATCTCGCCCTCGTCCGTGCTCTCGAACCTGGCGAGACGCGCCAGGCCGACATAGGCGCCCACGAGGGAGTCGTCCATGCGGATAGCGTCCTCGAAGTGCTCGCGGGCCTCAGCGTAACGTCCCCGGTCAATGAGCACCTCGCCAAGCTTGATCAGCGCTTCGGGGTCGTTGGGCATGAAGAACAGCAGGGAACGCAGCGCATCCTCCGCGACGTGGTAGCTGCCCACGCGCCTGCTCAGGGCTGCGCACTGCTGGAGGGCCTCCAGGTTGCCTGGGTCGGCCTCCGCCCAGAGATGGGCGCGATCGGCGGCCTCGCGGATCTTGCCCGCTTGCAGTAACGCCGCGATCTCCTTCGCGGGATCGCCGGCGGCGCTCGCCGCCCCGGTCGCTGCGTAAAGGGTCAGGGCAAGCGCGACGGCGCAGAGAAGCCGAGTGCAGGTCGCGAGGGCATGTGTTGTGCGCCGCGACGGTCGCGTGGGTGTGCTGCGAGCTGGATGGGGTGCGGTTCGCCTCTCGCTGATTCGCAGCGTAGCGGCGCGCCGTAGGGCATGGGCATTACTCAAAGATGATCATCCCGAAACGGTCAGGTGTATGAAAGCTGGGGCCTGTCGGCGACCAGGCGCTGTTCTCTTTGAGACGAATCTGCACACGGCAGAAGTTCGCTCCCCAGCGGGCGCCCGGCCGGATGGGTACGCCAAGGCTCTTTAGGGATATGCGCATCTCGACCGTCCAGCGGTCCTTGCCGCGGTTGGTCGCGACCTCCCACTTTACCTTACCGGACGTCTTCTGCGCGCCCAGGCAGTTCGCCGTAAGCTGCAAGTAGGGAGCCTCGCCGGGAGGGTCAAGGTATACCTCCACGGAATCGTCCTTGTGAACTGCCGGGTTCGACACGCCGGGCTTGGGTTGCGCCTCGGCGTGAATCTCCAACATGCGCGACTCCATGCACTCGAACGCGACGTAGAGATAGTCATCATCTCTACCGATGAGGGCATGTGTCGGCTCCTTAGGCGCAGAGCCGTCGCCTACGAGCACGAAGGGGCCCAGCCTCGCCGCCTGCTGCCAGGCGGGGTCGTCGAGCTGACCGTCCAGCGTCGGCGCCGTGATGCGCGGGCAGGTTGCGGTTGGACGGAAGACAAGGTCGGCGGAGACCTCGCCCGCGTTGCCTGCGGGATCAAGACGCAGGATAACGCGGCTGGCGCCTGGCGGCGCGACCGCCTGGTCGGAAGTCACCTCGATCGGCACGTCCGCAATCCCGCCCGCCGCAAGTGTGACAGGCTGCAGAGCCGTCGCCTGGTAACCCTCGGGGACCTCCAGCTTCAGGCGGCATGACACCGGCTCCAACAGGTGGTTCATCAGGCGGCACCTGCCCTCGCCGCGTGAGGCGGCCCAGACGCCGTCCTGCAGGAAGGCCATGGAGACCGACGGGGCCGGCCGCAGGTCGGTGGCGACCGCTATCGGCGGCAGGTCCCCGCCATCGTCCTGCACCTGGCAGACCACCTGAAGGTACAGGTCGTCTCTCAGACTTGGCTTCGTGCGGACCAGCGCGGCATCGCCCTCGAGGGTGATCTCACCCGGCGCCGTCGCCTGCCCGTTCGCGTCCAGCAGGCAGGCGGAGGTCACCGCTAGCTGATGTCCCCGTAGAGCGGCTCCCCGGGCGCTCAGGCGGACCCGCGCGGGCAGGCCGGCGATGGGATGGTCCGACAGGCGCAGGCGTGGCTGGACGCCCGTCGCGAGGCCGTAGGCGCGGGAGGTGTAGACCTGGGCGCGCGTGAGGGCGCCCATGGCCCGCGGTTCATGCTGCCACGAGCCGTGGACCAGGCCGATCTCGAAGCTGATCGCTCGCTCCTGGCCGGGGCCGAGTTCCCCGCTCTTCGGCTCTGAGTACAGGTTGATGGCGTAGGGGCTGTAGCTCTGCGGCAGATCGGTAAAGAGCATCAGCCCGGAGCCGCCCTGTTGGCCGCGGTGCACGTAGGTCCACTCGCTGCTTGCGAAGTTGACGTAGTGGTCCGCGCTCGCCGCCGCCTCGCCCGGCCGGCTGCACCAGGTGCCTGCGTGCCAGGTGGACCAGGTGAAGTACGCCGGGATAGTCTCCCCCCCAACGTTCCTGACGGTGCTGGTGACCGAGAGCATCGGGTCGCCGGCGCGGGCCTCCAGCGTCAGAAGAAGCTGCGCGCCGGGTATGACCTCATGGCTCTTCGCGCCGCTGAAGTCCATGGTCACGCTGAGGACCTTACGGTCGGCATCGTCAGTCGTCAGCTTGGCGTCGAGGATGTTCGTGGGCATCAGCCAGCCGTGGGTTTCATGCAGCGGGTGGATGTCCAGGCCCAGGTTGGCCCCCATGCCCCTGGCGCTTAGCAGCGCCGATTTGCCGCCTACCTCCCAGCGCATGCCACCGGCAGTGATGAACGTGCCCTCATCACCGATCTCGCACTCAGGCCCGGAGCCCTCCTCGGATAGGAGCGCCTCCCGGATCTGTTTGCGCGAGAGCTTCTCCCCGGCGGCCAGGCGCTGCGAGAAGTCCGGCTCCGTCGGCGCGGCCGTGCATTCGCCCAGCCTTTGCAAGGCGTTGGTCAGGGGCTGCGCACAGTCAGCGAGGGAGGCCTTGCCTTGGACGGCTCCGTGCGCGGCTCGCAAAGCTGTCAGCGCCTTCGCCAGCAGCGGCGGGGGCTGTGCAAAGTCGCCGGGGGCCGCCTCCTCCAGCGCGGTCTCGACGGCTACCAGCGCCTCGCGCAGATGACCTTCGGCCAAGCGCTGCGGGGGCACATAGACACGTCCCGCGCCGGCATTCAGGCGCAGTCGCACCTGGCCGCCGATGACAGGCAAAACCTCATCGGTGGCAACATCGGCGAGGGCTTCAACGTCGGCGGGCGCCGGCGCTCGCACGCTGGCACGCGCGTCCGTGGGATTGACCGCCGCCATCCCCTGCGGGTAGTGGCGGTAGTAGACACCCTCGCGCTCCTGCAGAGGTCCACTGGCGCGCTGGAGCCGGCAGCGATACAGGGTGCGCAACACGTCGCGGCGCACCGGACAGGAGGCGGTCCACAGGAAGTTGGCCAGCTTGTCGCATGCGTAGCTGAAGTAGGCGCTCTCCGGGTCGGAGGGGAGGTACTCCAGGGCAACGACGTTGCCTCCGTGGTCAACGAAGGGTGCGCTCTGCTTAATCCACTCAAGTATCTGCGGCCACTGCTTGACCTGGACGTGCTTCTTCCCTACCCAGCCCCCCGGCCCGGGGCGCACGCTGATGTTGAAGATGAAGCTCTCGAGCATGATGCAGTCGCCGAAGCCCTTCCAGGTGTCCCATGGCTGACCCACGTTGAGCATCACCACTGAGTCAGGGCCGTAGCTCTTCACGGTGTTTCGCACCCGACGGAGGGCGATCTTGAAGCTGTAGATGTTGTCGCGGTTGGGGTAGAGGTGCTCGTGGACGCCGAACTTGGGGCCGTAGCAGGTCTTGGCGGGAAGAACATTATCAATGAACACGCCGCCCGCGCCCTCTTCCATGATGCCCGCCGCGCCGCGGCAGTAGGCGTCGGCGATGCCGGGCGTGTTTGTGCATGACTGCCAGAACATCTTCGGATAGTAGGTGTTGTTGAACGGCCGCTTGCGCTCGCCGTCGGGGCCGATGTACACCCACTCGGGGTGATCGTTCATCGCGACGGCGGACCAGAAGGGATGATTCGGGTCCGCGCCTGCGACGCTGAGGTCATAGACCTTGTACAGCGAGATGTACGGCATCCCGCGGATGCCATGGGCACGGGCCTCTTCCATCCACTCGCGCGTCCAGGGACAGTGGCTGACGAGTGTGACGCCGGCGCTCTGGAGTTCCGCGAGGGTCATTCCGGCCGTGCCGCAGGTGTAGACCTCATCACGGAAGTCCCAGGGATGAGCGGTGCCGACACTTGCGAGGAGCAGGAGGAATCCGACCGCCACCAACAGCCCTGCGGGCGATGAGGCCACGCGCCTCCGCCAAGGCCCCCTGGCTTCCCCCCTCGCTGAAGCTAGGGGGCATAGAGCTACGACGCACAAGGGCTTCGGTCGGTAAGCCCCCGACCACGAACGGCTCAACACCCGCCTCATCATGCCACTCTCCTCGGGGGGGAAGCTCTGTTGATAGAGCGTTAAGTTACACAATAGGGTCCGTACGATGGGGGGGCCGCCTGAGGCTGGTCCTGCGCAGCAGGACAGCCGAAGTCGGCCCGCCGTTGCGGACAAGCGGGCCGAGTTCGGCCCCGGTGCACCGGGGCCTCACACGCCCCCTGCACACGACCTCCGCACAACCTCCCTCGTGGAAACCGATGTTGCGCGCGTCCATGCAAGCCAGCACGAGGCGAGACACTGAGAGAGACGTACCTCGCAACGCAAAGCTCCGGGTCGTTCCCAGCCTTGGGCATCCGCCTTCGGCAAGGCTGCGGCGGACAGGACGGCAGACAAACCAGCGTTCGGCCTCGGCCTTACGTCGTTTCCCGCATCTCGCCTCTCGCTTCTCGCCTCCGCCGTTACCGTGTGACTCTGACACTGACCTCCGGAGAGCGGTACTGCGGTGTTTCGTAGTAGGCCTTGATGACGTAGTACAGCGGCTCCGATATGTTTGCGGGCAGCACCGGCATGGCGACGGCTACATGCCAGTTGCCATCGGCGGGGACGCTATGCCGCAGTCCGGGCACGTTCTTGAGCACGTGGTTGTCAGCCTGCGAGCGCACCTCAGTGTAGACTACGATCATACTCCCGCCCGGCGCGGTGCCGTAGACCTCGGCCCTGGGGGGGACGCGGGCACCGGGCCTGGGAGAGGTTATGCTGAGCGCCGTGGTGGAGCTCGGGGGCGTCGCGGGCGGGACGTAGGTAGTGCCTCCGCCGGTGGCTTCTCCCTGAATGAGCAGCACAATGTCGGGGGACCCGGGGCTGGCCAGGATGACTCGGTCACCCTTGTAGTCAACCGTGCGCCCGAGCGCTTCGCCCGCAAAGCGCAGGGGGATGTAGGTGCTGCTGCCTACGATACGCGGGGGCACGTCAAGCTGCACTGCAGCGCCGTTGACAGTCGCCGTGTAGTTGTTCACTACCATCACGATGACAGAGGCGCCCCCCTTTATCTCTATCGTCTGCGTGGCGCCCTGCCAGTCAACAGTTGCGCCTGCCGCCTCGAAGACGCCGCGCAGCGGGACCAGCAGCCTCCCGTTCTCCTCCACCCGCTGAATCCACACCTCTGCTGCGCAAGCAAGCGTCGCCGTTAGAGCCAGTACGACCACGATCAGCGCGAGTCTCTTCATGGCCTCTGTCACACCTTTCCTGCGGGATTGCGGCTCGCGTGAATCGGCAGACTCTACTTCGACATACACACACGACCCTCCTGCAAGACGGGGACCGATGATTCGACATCGCCCTCCGCAATGCCTCGCTGTCTGGGAGGTAAACCGGGATATGTCGGCGAAGCGTGCCTCCGCCAGCGACCACGACCCAACCGAGGTGAAGGACATGTCTGAGGCTCTCATCTGGGAACACATGACGGTAAGGGAGGTGCGCGAGGCGCTTGAGAGCAAGACGCGCACCGTTCTCATACCCGAGGGAGTGACCGAGCAGCACGGCTATCACCTGCCGATCAGGACCGACTGCTACAACTGTGAGGAGATAAGCAAGCGCGCGGCCGAGCAGTGCGGCTGCTTCGTGGCCCCGACGCTCGCTTATACCTACTCGGGCGGCGAGCTGCCGGGCACCATCAATGTCAGCCCGCATGTGGTGACGCAGATAATGGTGGAGATACTGCACTCGCTATGCCTGCAGGGGCTGCAGAACCTGATCATCGTGCTGGGCCATGGAGGCTCGGAGAACGACGTCGCCACGCAGGACGCGGCGGAGATCTTCCTGCGCAACAATCCGCAGTTCAGCGACCGCAACATCGCCGTCTACCGGTTCTGGACGAAGTCAGCGCTTTGTCAGAAGGCCTTCGAGGAGGGTGATTTTCACTCGGGGTACTTCGAAACCTCGCTCATGCTGCACTGGCACCCGGAGGAGGTCCGCGATGAGTACGTGCTCGATGAGCCCGAGGTAGTGCGGATGATGAGGCAGGATCAGGATGCCTACCAGCTTCGCGAGAGGCGTGTGGACCACGAGGACGCGGTGCCCTGGGTTCGGCAGCATCCGGCCATCAAGGTCGGCGTGATGGGCGAGCCGGAGAAAGCGTCAGCGGAGTTGGGCAAGCGGATGTCGGACGAGGCGGTGGAAGGACTAGTTGAGTTGATTCGCGCGATGGAGGCGGTATCGGGCTGACAGGCCATTTGTAACAAAGCGGCGCGGCCCTCGAGGGCCGCGCCGCTGTCCTTCCGTGCGACTGTGGACTCACTCGGCGGACTACTCGACCTCGATCTTGCGCCCTGCGGTCTCAGGCTTCTCTGCCTTCTTGGCGTGAACCTCGAGGATACCGTCGGCGAGCGTGGCCGAGACCTGCTCCTCGTCAATGTCGGCAGGGAGCGGAAGGGTCCGGGCCAGGGTGCCGTAGCGGAGTTCGCGGCGGAAGTAGCCCTCTTCGTCCACTTCCTCCTCGCGCTTCATCTCCGCACGGATGGTCAGGGTGTTCTCCTGAACCGAGAGCTCCACCTCGTCCTTCTTGACTCCCGGCATTTGTGCCTTGACCACGACCTCATCGTCAGTCTCGTACACGTCTACTGCCGGCCCGTACTCCTGGTCCTCTCCCCATCCCCAGGACGTAAGCCCATGGCGCTCCAACTCGTCCATCAGTCTGTCCATCATGTCGAACGGACGTGAGGTAAGGGGCGCACGACGCCATCTTATCAGGGACATTGCTGCTCCTCCTCCTTTGCGTGCGCGCTTCATTTGGCAAAGCGCGAAGCATGAGTATGTTACGCTCAAGACAGCCTATATTATATATATAAGCATATCTAAAGTCAAGACCTAAAGGTCATTTTTCAGGGGCATCGGTTCTAGCCGCAGGACGCGCGTCCAGGTTTTCTCCGGTTGAGGGAGGCCCACATTCACCGGCCTTGAGGCGATGTCGTTTAGGCGCTGATGCGTGCCCTATCACGAGGCGCGACCCCGCCCTCGGGCGGGGTCGCACCATGCTGTCTGATCGCGCAGAGGCTGGGGCGGAATTGGCCGACAAGAATGTCGGTCCCACTGGTAGGAAAAACGATGCTCCTGTCGGCGATGGAGGATACGCCGGCCGCGCGGAGACGGGGCCGCCGGAAGTGCCGCAGGGTCGGCTACCATGGCAGGATGGCTCTCGCCGAACTGTTTGAGGTCGGCGATGATATCCCCAGCCGCAACTCTCTGCAATCGGCTTAGAAGAACGGAACATTCTGGCGCGAGAAATGTCTATATACCCACGGGGAGGACGTAGAGCGCGGCAAGGACCGGGTCCGGCGTCGCGGGCCATGTAGTGCAGGGGACAGACGGGATATGACGCACGCACGAGCGCTTTTACTGAGCTTGTTGTTGGTCGGCGGCCTGTCGGCTTGCTTTGCTGAGGGTGAGCAGCAAGCCGGAGAGCCGGGCGACAACTTTTTCCTGGAGCACATCGCGCCGGCTAGCTCCGAGGGCCAGATCCTCAACCTCATGCCCAACCCGAACGAGTATCAGATCGACCTGCGATTGCCCTCTGGGTTGGGCCTGCAGCGGCAGTTCCAGCGCACGGAAGTCGAAGCGGCCGATGCCAGCTTCGGCGTAGGCATCCAAGAGTCCTCGGGGACGACAGCCACGCTCAGCCTCAAGTCTCGCACCACCCTGGAGTTCACGCGCCGAGAGACGAGCGTCCAGGACATCTTGTCCCAGATGATGAGGCGCGCCGAGTCCACGGGCATGGCCCTGACCCAGGGCTTCGGTGAGGGCAGCAGTGAGGGGTCCCTTGCGCTGCATCGCACGCTCAACGTTGAGGAGACGCCCGCGCAGGGCGAGTTGCAGACTCTCGTGGAGGGCCTGGACCTGAGCAGCGGCTTGGGGTATGGGCTCAAGCTGCAGGCCAGCGCCGAGCGCAAGCAGTCCCAGGAGTCCGGGCGGTTGTCAGAGTCGTCCTACAAGGGCGACCTCACTACAGCGCTCTCCGGCGGTGACGCAACGGCGCACTATGAATTCCTGCGGCGCCTGGAGGAGGGGGTGGGGACAGACCATCTCCGCATGGACATTGTCGCGCCCTTTGCGGTTGACGGCGCCACCGCGCTAGCTGAGCATCATGTCATTGATGATCGCAGCGGCTCCTCCAGCAAGAAGCAGCGCAAGACCAACTTCAGCCTGCCACTGAACTTCGTGCGCGAGGGCGCTCTCGCCAGCTACTCCGAGGAGCTGAAGTTGACGAACGGTGTGCGCAAGCAGAACAACGTGCTCACCCTTGCTACCCCGATGACCCTGCTTGGTCATGCCTCGCAACTTGAGCGCATAACCACCGAGACCATCAACGGCGACAGCGTGCAGAGTCAGCGACTCCTGCGTCTGACCACGCAGTTCGGTGACAGCCAGGGAGTGCTCGAGCGCAGCGAAACGCTCATTCCGAGAGATGATGGCGTTGAGCGGCACCGTAGCACCCTGGTTGAGAGCCCGAGGATTGAGCTGGGAAACACGATGACCTTGGGCGTCGGGCACCTGCAGCAGGACGTGGTGGGCGTTGAGACCACCCGCACCTCGCACGTGGACCTCACCGCCAAGCCAATAGAGCCGTTGGACATATCGGCCAACTACAAGCTTACGGACAGCGGGCCGGGGGCTGAGACCAAGGATCGCCAGGTGCAGACCGCGCTCGCGCTGTCGGATACGATGAGCTTGCAGGGCAGCATCAGCGAGGTGGAGACCCAGGACGGGCCCGCCGCTATCGTCCGACATCTGGAAGTGCAAAGGACCAAGCACAGCGACGAGGACCTGGGGGTCAGGGTAGGATATACTACTTGGGGTGCGCAGGAGGAAGAAGGCGAGCCGGCTGTGCTGGCGCAGTTGAGCGTCGGCAGTGACACCAAGGTCAGCGTGAATGCCCTGTACACTGACTACAACGAGAAGAAGCTGGAGCCGCTCGAAGAACCGACGACTTCGGTGGAACTGCGCGCTGGTGACCCGGCGAAGCTTGGCATGAGAGCCGCGTATACGGACCAGGAGGGGCGACCGGAGCCTGAGCGCGCCCTGGGCCTCGCCTTGAGGACGCTGGGCGGCGCGTTGCGTCTCGATTACGTACACAATCCTCTGGGGCCGAGGGGCAGGGAAGTCATGCTCACTGACTTGTATGAGCTGGGCTTCCAGCGAAAGATCTTCGGCAGCATCGGGATGGAGCTCGGCTACAAGTTCTCGGGAGCCACCGACGAGACTGATGCGCAGAATCACTTCAAGGTGCAACTCGATGGCGGACAGACGGACAGAGGAGGGCAGATAGCGCTGTCGTATCTGTCCGGCCACTTCGTGCCCTATCCCAAAAGGGCAGAGCCGCCAGCTTCCCTGCTGGACTTGACTTACAAGAAGCAGTGGCTGGACAGCGGCTTCATCACCGTGACCGTGAGGCGAGAAGAGCCACCGAGGTTGAGCGTCAACATGGACGATACGCTTGAGGCTCAGCTCAAGTACCAGATGGAGTTCTGACGGCTATCGGTAGTTGCGCAGTGCAGGCCCGCCCATGAGGCGGGTCTGCTTACGTACGCGGGGAGGTATCAGTTTCTGCCTGGGCGAATGGGGCTGCGAGTGAACGCTGATTCAGGGACGGGAGGCGCGACGATGAGCCGAGAAGCCGTTTTTCCGGAGCCGTGGGAGAGCGTATGGGGCGAGGGTAGTGTCGCGCTGGGAGCGCACGGCCAAGTGAGGCTGGCCGCCGATGCCAGCGAAGACGATACTGTGCGAGTTGCCGTTGAACGAATCACAACGGCGATGGGGGAGATAGGAGTCAGCGTGCTTGAAGCCGATGATGCGACGCATGCCGACATTGCGCTGGCCCTTGATGCGACGGCCGTGGAGTTCGCGGATAGGAACGCCGACCAGGCCTATGCTCTCCGGGCGGCGGACAACAGAGTCGTCATAACGGCGGCGGCGCCCGCGGGCCTGCTGTATGGCGCGGTGACCCTGGCTCACCTGGTCAGCGCAGGAGATGAGGGTGCGGTCTGTCCGCAGGTGCTGGTACGAGACCGGCCCGACCTGGCGCGGCGTGGCCTGTTCTGCGAATCGCGCTGGGGCCCGGACCAGATGACGCTGGATGACTGGAAGGACGCGGTGGATGCCCTGGTGGACCTGAAGTTTAACATGCTGACCATCGGCATCTACAACTGCTGGCCCATCCAGTACTACGGGCAGGTTTCCGAGTTCTTCTTTGTGCCCACGCCCTCGCATCCGGAGCTGAAGGCGCCTGCGCGCATTGATTACTACTCGCCCGGCGAGGGCGAATACAAGCGCCTGGAGTACCTGCCCCGCATCTTCGAGGAGAACTTCCTCGGCGAGGTCTGCGCTTACGCGTTGGCGCGCGGCATGGTCGTCAGGCCGCACTTCAACGGCCCCGGGCACAATACACTGATACCGAGGCTCATCCCCGAGGTCTCCGCCAAGGACGAGAACGGCGAGCCGATGGGCTACGGGTTCTGCCTGTCAAACGAGAGGACTTACGAGATCCTGTTCGAGATCATTGACGACATCGCGGAGAATCATCTCCTCCCCAACGGTGTGCACTCGTGGCACATGGCGGCGGATGAGGTCTATCCGCTCATCGGGATGCACCCCGACAAACCCTTCGAGCGCCTCAGTCCCTGGTGTCAGTGTGAGGAGTGCAGGAAGAAGACGGAGTCGCAACTCTACGTCGAATATGTGCTGAGGCTGGCCAGCCATCTCAAGGAGATAGGCATCACGGAGATCTCGATGTGGAACGACCAGCTCGTGCGCGGCGGGTCGCTCAATGAGGAACTCCTGGAGAAGATCGAGGCGGCCGGCCTGAAGGACAACATCGTCCTGCACTGGTGGCGATACAGCGACTTCTTCGAGGATATCCACCCGGAGTTCGGCCTACGACGCTGGGTCACTCCGATGAGCGGGTACTACTATCAGTGCCCCTACCGCGGGCACCTCGAGAACATCTTCCTGGCCGCGCAGAAAGGCCATGAGCAGGGCGCCGAGGGCATCGAAAGCTACGGCGTCTACGACCCGGCGTTCCACCGCAACTTCTGCGCGATGAGCGAGTGGGGCTGGAACTTCGAAGGCGGCGGAGAACTCGAGGACTTCGCCAAGAAGTATGCCCGGAGCCTGTTCTCCGAGGAGACATGGAAGGACGGCCTGGCCGGCATGAGGGTCTTCGGGACAGTCGTGGACAGTCCGGCGGGCGCCTCGATCGGGATGGGGATGGTCCGTTACGGTTATGACTACGGTCAGAATGAGGAGCAGGCGACCGGCCGCGAGAACTACCCGCAGTGGCAGATACGGGCGCTCGAAGGACTGCATCCCCGGCACACCACCGGCGCCATCGCTGCGGTTGGGGGCGCCATGACGCGTGCGGCAAAGCTGCTGGAGGCGGTGGAGTGGCGGGAGGAAGACAAGAAGAACATCTATCTCATCGAGTGCGCCCGCTACGCGGCGCTGGCGAACGCATTCACCACCTGCAACGATGTCGTGCCCGCGTATGAGAGGCTTCGCGAGGAGGTCGCCGCCGGTGAGGCCGACGGCGTGGCCGAAGCCCTGGCGCACGGCGCGGAAGAGGTCGTGGCGGCCCTGGCGGCGATGGATGAGGTGATGGCGCGCATTGAAGAGCAGCGCGAACGCTATCTCGTGCCTCACATGCTGCGAGAGCTTACAGGCATGAGACGCTTCCTGGCGGAACTGCACGCGGCGCTCATTGAGCAGGCGTCGCAGGCTCAGGCCGGAGGCGTCACGGCGCTACCCGAGTTGGAGGTAATGAAGATAGAGCCGCTGCCATGGGTCGGTTAGGCTTGACCTTGAAGCGTTCGCCGAAGGGCGGTAGCATATTGGCGTCGCCATCCAGCAAGGGCGGACCTGAGGAGACGCAGCAGTGGAGTTCGATCTGCGGGACAAGATTGACGAGCAGTACACCGTCATCGAGAAGTATCGCGGCGGCATGAGCGTCGTGTACATCGTGCTGGACGACTTCTCGCAGAAGCGCTTCGCAGTCAAGACCGTGAAGGAGGAGTTGCTGGAAGACCGCGGCGCGGTTGACCGGTTCGCCCAGGAGGCGCGCACCTGGATGAATTTGGGCCGGCACGAACACATCGTCGAGGCCATCATATACCGCGAGATACAGGGGCAGCCCTTCCTGTTCCTGGAGTACGTGGACGGCGTCAGCATCGGCGACCTGCTGGAGGCCGAGGATGTGTTATTCCCCCCGCAAGTGATCGAGTACGCCCTTCAGGTATGCGAGGGGATGCAGTACGTCCATGCCGCACAGGTCGGTCCCGGTGACAGCGGCGTGATCCACCGCGACCTGAAGCCGGCCAATATCATGCTGAACCGGCAGGGTCAGGTGAAGATCACCGACTTCGGCCTCGCCAAGGTCTACGGGGTGGCGACGCGGCTGACAGATGCGGGGATGGGCCTGGGGACCTACATGTACATGCCTCCGGAGCAGTTCCTTGATGCGGCCTCCGCCGACAAGACCTCGGACATCTACTCCTTCGGTGTCGCGCTCTACCGATCGCTGACCGGCGAGAATCCAGTGAAGGGCGAGAGCGTCGGCAAGCTCATCCACAACATCCTCGAGAGCGACCCACCTGCGCTGAGAGCGCACCGCCCCGACTTACCTGAGAGGCTTGACGAGATAGTGCTCCGGTGTCTGCGGAAGAGACGCGGGCGCCGGTTCCAGAGCTTCGCGGACCTCGCGCGCGCGCTGACCGATGTCCGGGAGCTGGTCGAGGAGCAGTACGCCGACGCGGACGCCTATCGCTGCGAGCAGTGCGGCTACCGGACCATGCACTCATACGGAGCCTGTCCGGTCTGCGCGGGAACCATGATCTCCATGCAAGAGCCGGAGGTGCCCGTGGGGCAGGAGGTGCGGGCGGAGGTCGAGGCGGGGCCGGCTCCCGAGCCGGCCGAGGAAGAGATCCAGGCGGCGGAGGAGCTGTACCAGCGCGCGGTCGTACATCACAACGAGGGCCGTTTGCGCCAGGCCCTGGAGACCTTGAGGCAGGCGACAGAGCTGCGGCCGGACTACGAGGAAGCGCGAGCCCTGCTGGACCAGGTGGCGCTTGAGTTCGCGCGCAGCAAGGCCAGAAAGAAGCAGCCGGCCTACAACTGGCCCATGCTCCGCGGCAACGTCACGCGCTCCGGCTTCACACCGGAGGTCGTCGTCCCGCCTCTCGTCAGGCGCTGGCAGTACCGGGCCGGTGACTGGGTGTTGGCCTCCCCCTGCGTGGCGAACGGCGTGGCCTACGTTGGCGTGCACGTCGAGCGGGCGGGCAAGTTTGGCCGGCTGTGTGCGATCAAAGCTCGCAACGGAGAGTTGTTGTGGGACCTGGAGACGCGTTACGAGATAAACACCACGCCCTGTGTTGCGCGCGGCGAAAGGCTCTACGTAGGTTCGCATCGGCAGATGATGTGTCTGGATGCGCGCTCCGGCCAGCCTATCTGGAACGCAATGGCCGACGATCTGATCGAGACCAGCCCCGCCCTGTATGAGGGTGTCCTCTATTTCGCGGACAGGTCGGGCAGCATCTACGCAATGGATGCCGACGAGAGAAGGCCGCTGTGGAAGCGCGAGACGGGCATGGCTGTTTACTCATCGCCTGCGGTGTGGCAGGGCGCCCTCTACGTCGGATCCTGCGACTACCAGGTGCGTGCCCTGGATGCCGCGAAGGGCGAGTTGTTGTGGGAGTTCGCAACCGGAGGCGAGGTGCTGAGCACGCCCGCCTATGCCCAGGGTCTCGTCTTCGTGGGATCCTGTGATAACCGCCTCTATGCACTGGACGCGGCGACGGGGGCGAAGAGGTGGGAGTTCCAGACCGGGGCCGAGATACACAGCTCGCCGGCGGTGCACGAAGACCTGGTCTTTGTGGGTTCGCGCGACGGCTGTGTCTATGCCGTTGAGGTGCGCACGGGCAAGAAGAAGTGGCAGTTCGACAGCGGCGACTGGGTGGAGTCCTCTCCGGCCGTGAGCGGCGGGTCTCTCTACTTCGGCTCCCACGATCACAAGCTCTACGCCCTCGAGGTCGAGAGCGGAGTGTGCCTGTGGCACTACGAGACCGGGGGAGAGGTAGCCTCCTCGCCCGCGGTGTCCCAGGGGTCGGTCTTCGTCGGTAGTAACGACGGCTCCGTCTACTGCTTCCGGTCCCGGCAGTAGCGGCAAGGCAGGCACGGGATGTCACAGACGCACAGCTATTCCCACGTCAGGTCGGGGTACACCACGCAGTCACGGAAGTTCGCCCGGCACTTCTCCAGGCCCAGGCCGACATGACCCGCCGGCAGCGGCGCAGGGTCATCCCACTCGAGGGCAGGCATCTCATTGAAGGTCAGGCTCAGATGCCCGCCATGCTTGGCCGCGCGCAGTCGCACCGCCCGCGGCGAGTTGCAGTGCCCGCCCATGACGATGCGGAACCGGCTGCTGTCGGTCTTCGCGACCTCCACCCCCTCGCGCAGCAGGCGCGTGTTCCTGCCGCCGTCGGCCCCGACGAGGAAGGCGTAGCCACTGTCCGGCTCGCCCGGGCATCCCCCAAGCACCAACTTAATGTCGTGGTACGGGAAGTGCTTGTGCTCACCATCCGGGTAGCCCACGGTATGCTCACTGGCCATCACCTCGAGCGTCACGTTCGCAGGCATGGAGCGGATGTTCCAGGTCAACGCGGGCTCCTGGCGCGCGTCGCCGGTCATCCAGTAGTCCCAGAGTATGCACGCCATGCCGGAATGACCTGTCCAGACGCCGGATGCTGGCCGCCAGTCAGGCTCGGTGCGGTCGAAGCGATAGCTGTGCGCGGTGTCGCTGCCGAGCGTTAGGCGCGACATCCGCACCTCACTGCCCCTCACGTGCACCTCGGCAAAGCCGGAGGGCAGGGGATCGTCATCGCGGAAGGCCAGGCCCCGCTCGGCGCCGAGTCGCCCGACGACCCAGGGACCGTCCCGCAGAATCTCGATGGTTGCGGGGAGAAGGCCCGCGCCGTCGAGATCGCTGACCTCGGCCACGGGCTCGCCCAGACGCAGCAGGCGCGCGCTCCCCTCGGCGCGCGACACGACGAACCGATACCCCTCGTGCTCGCCGGCGCAGATGCTTAGGCCGAACTCACCCTGTGGCTGCAACCGCACTCCCTGAGCGATGACACGTGGGTCACCCGGAGAGGTCAGGAAATACCTGAGGGCGCCGGGCCGCTCCCCTGCCGGCGCGCCGACAATCGTGGGCCCCTCATCGCGGTTGGTGGTGTACCATCGCCCTGATCGCGGACGCCAGAGGTTACCGATCTTCGACAGCATTCGCTTCTCTTCAAGCGCGGGCACCCGGGTAACCGTGCCGTCAGCGTCGCACACCACGCCCAAGGGCTTGCGTGATAGCTCAGTGCAGCGGAAAGCCTTGAAAGTCCCTGTGCCGCCGCCGACGTACACGCCGACGCGGCCGGGCCGCACCTTGAAGTCGTACACGCGGCAGAGCTGCTGGCCCTCCAGCGAGCAAGTCAGTCGCCCGCCGGCGAAGCTCAGGGACATCTCGCCGGCGGAGACGGGAGCCGGCCCCTCCGCGAGCTTCGAGGTCTTGCCCGCACTGACGGCGTGCAATTGCCAGGTGGGCTGGCGGCTGGCGGTGAGCGTGAACAGGTAGGCCCGATCACCGAACTCATGATGCGCCACCAGGCCGGCAGTCGCTGTCTTTCCCGGCGCCACGGTCGCAGAGACCCGGCAGTCGTTCCAGCTACCGGCCAGCAGCGTGGCGACCTGCCCCGGCCCGGTCTGCCCACGAAGCACTCCCTTCCCGAACGTCCACTTCCCGCCACGATAGAGCCATCGCTCTGGCTGCTGGGCCTTGAATTGATCGCGCGCTGCGCGCAATCCGGTGACTGACAGGTCGTCGAAGCGGCTTCCGGCGGCGTTCTTCGCATAGAGGCCGACGCGGCCCGAGAGGGCGACCGGCACGTCGGCGCCTGCCACGGGCTCCCCGTTGAGGTAGGCCTCCGCTCGTCCGGGGTAGACGTCAATGCGGAGACGGTACCAACAGTCGGCGGCGAAGCGGCCGGGCTGCTGAGCCAGCACCCGAAGCTGTCCTCCGACCCAACGGAGCAGGCGCACGGTCCCGCTGGAGCCATCGGCGGTCGGATAGATGACCAGGGCACACAGGTCGTCGGCAGAGCGCACGTGGAAGGCGAGGCCACCGACTCCGTCAGGCCGGAGCTTGACTGTCGCCTCCAGGCGGTAGCTGGCCCAGAAGGGCAGGCCGGTGGCGGCCAGGCACTCGCCCTCGCCGGGCTCATACCAGGAGGCCTGGGGCGGGTGCTTGTCGCGCTTGAGGAGCGGGTCCCAAAGCGCGCCGAGATGCCACGAGCCGCGCAAGGTCTCCCACCTCGAGGGCACACTCTCGCGCTCGAAGAAGTCATCATGCAGTCCGAGGTCGCCGAGCGGCTGAACCGACATCCCCCCGACCCTCGCGCCGCTGTCCGCCCAAGCGCCCGCCTTCCCCTCCAGCGATTCCTCGACGAAGCCACGCGCGAGCAGCTCGTCGCCGACGCTGACAATCACATCGGCCCGACGGCGCCGGACCATGACCTCGGCGCTCTCCTGACCGGCCGCGAGAGCGCTCTTCTGCGTGCGGTCGAGGAGTTGTGCCTGGCCATCGCTCACCCGCTGGAGGATGGTTCCGGTCTCGCTCATGGTGAGCAGGCAGAAGTCGCCTTCGTCCCTCCAGCCGAAGGCAAGATTGGCCGTGAACTGTGCGGCGGCGCGGGACAGCTCCAGAGAGATCTCGTAGTCCGGAGCGCCGAGGTCCTCAGTGCAGCGTTGCGCCGGGACGCTGAGAGGCGGGGCCGCCGCGGCGCCGCTGGCCCAGGCGACCGCGAGGACGATGAATGCCAGCGTCATTTGCGCTTGTCGCATTCTTGCGCCTTTCCTCATCGAAGGACCCGCGAGCATAGTACACGACATCAGTTGCACCAAGGAACGGCATCAGCGCCTTACCTAGACAAACATTGCCCTGGGAAGATGGTTCCTCCCTCGCGGCGAGGCGGCACAGGGCTCCCTCTTGGAGAGCCCGTGCTCACGCTCACTCGCGCACGAGCATGACCTTGACTGAATCCGCTTGGCGCGCGCGTTCGATCGCGAGCGGCGCATCCTGCAAGGGGAAGCGGTCAGAGATCAGCCCGCCGGTCTCAATCTTGCCGGAGGCGAGCAGATCGAGGGCCCTTTCGTCGGTGAACGGGTTGGTGTACGAGCCGACGATCCTCAGCTCTTCGCGGAAAACGCGACGCGGGCGCACCCCAATACTCACTTCCTCCTCGCAGACGCCGAAGAAGAGCACAGTACCGCCGGGCGCTACCAGGTCCAACGCGATGGTGGCCGTCGCTTCCGTGCCCGCGGCCTCGACGACCAGGTCCGCAGGCCCGCCGGCCGCATCTAAGAGTGCTTGGACGGCATCGTCGTGCGCGGCCGGATCAACCGAGGCATCAGCGCCAAGCTCCTCCGCGAGTTGCCGCTTTGAGGGCACCAGCTCCGACACGACCACCTGTGCGGCGCCGGACAGGCGGGCGAGCTGGAGCAGCAGCAGGCCCACCGTGCCGCCGCCCAGGATGATGACATGGTCACCGGGCGAGGGCCGCGCTACCTCAATCCCATGCAGGCAGCAGGAGGTCGGCTCCATCAGGGCGGCCTCAACGAGAGTGAGCGCATCCGGCAGCCGAACCGCCAGTTCCGCCGGGAAGGCGCACTTCTCGGCAAAGCCGCCGGAACGCGTCACGCCGACTGCCTGAGGATTCTCGCACAGGTGCGGCCTGCCGCGCCGGCACTGGCGGCAGTGCCGACATGGCAGGTTCGGGTTGACCGCTACGCGCGTCCCGACTTCGAGATGGCTGACCCCGTCGCCGAGCGCTGTGACAGTTCCCGTCAGTTCATGTCCTGGGATGATGGGGTAGTCGGCGTGGTAGGTCCCGTCCAGGATGTGCAGGTCGGTCCCGCAGATTCCGCAGGCGGCCACCTCGATGAGGACCTCGCCGGAAGCGGGCGAGGGGGAGTCAACCTCCCGCAGCTCGAAGCTCCCTGGAGCATCGCAGACTCCCGCTAGCATGACATGACTCCTGCTGCACGTGGCAATGGGCGCGCGCCAGTATGTTCTCCGCTCCTTCCGCGAAGCCCTCCCTGCGGAACCTCGCACAAACGGGTCACGTCTAACGCAGTAACAAACGGCGTCAGCGACAGCGTTGGCGAACGGAGGCCACGACTATGAGGATCAGCAGTTGGACTGAGTTCCCCCGAGCCGCGAAGATAGTAATCGGGCTGATGGCGGCTGGTGCGCTCGTTCTGTCCCTGTGGATGCCAGTGCTAGGCGCGGATGAGCCGAGGGGGGAGCTGGGCCTGCGAGTGATGGGGCAGAGCGAGCTTCTCGCCGACAGCCCGGCTTCGCTGCGCATCATAGTCACCGACCCCTTGGCGCAGGCCCCGGTGCCTCGCGCGCTGGTCTCGGTGCGGCTGGCCCGGGCCGAGGGCGGCGTGGCGCAGGTGCTGTTCACGGGCCGGACTGACCGGCTGGGGACAGTGCGCGCGGAGTTCCACGTGCCGGACGTGCCGGACGGCGACTACAAGCTCATCGTCCACGCTCAGGCTCGCGATAAGCGCGAGAAGGCGACCCAGCAGGTCAGTATCAGGCGCGGCTTCCAGATTCTGCTGACCACCGACAAGCCCATCTACCAGCCGACGCAGACCATGCACCTGCGCGCGCTGGCGCTGCGCCTGCCCCGGCTCAAGGCCGCCGCCGCAGCCGAGATCACGCTGGAAGTCAGCGACGCCAAGGGCAACAAGGTTTTCAAGCAGACCAAGAACGCCAACGACTTCGGCATCGTCGCGGCGGACTTCATCCTCGCCGACGAGGTCAACCTGGGCCGGTACAAGGTGAAGGCCCTCCTCGGCGATGATGAGGCGGAGAAGACCGTCACCGTGAAGCGCTACGTGCTGCCCAAGTTCAAGGTCAGCATTGACACGGACCGCGACTACTACCTGCCGGGCCAGCATGTGGCGGGAACCCTGCAGGCCGACTACTTCTTCGGCAAGCCGGTGGCCGGCGGCAAGGTCAAGCTCACAGTCAAGACCTTCGACTTCGAGTTCCGGGACCTGGCAACGATTGACGGGATGACCGACGATGGGGGCGGCTTCAAGTTCGAGGCCGACCTGCCGAGCAGCTTCGTGGGTCAGCCCGTCGAGCAGGGGAAGGCCTTCTTGCAGTTCGAGGCCGAGGTGACCGACCAGGCGGAGCACACGGAGACGGCCATCGCCACCTCGACGGTCGCGGCTGCCGACCTGGAGGTCAATGCGGTTCCGGAGAGCGGTAACCTGGTGCCGGGCGTGGACAACATGGTGTACGTGATGGTCTCGCGGCCCACGGGCGAGCCGGCGTCGGCGCGGGTGTCGCTGGGCACGGTCACCTGGCCGGATGGGAAGCAGGACCTCCTGACGCTGCCCGCTCAGCGCACTGATGACCTCGGCATTGCGCAGTTCACGCTGCCAGCGGCTTTCACAGCGAAGCTGCAGCCGGAGCAGATGGCTGAGGTGCCGGCGAGTCTGCGACAGATGGCCGTTGCGCTCGGGGGCGGCTCAGGTGATGGCGCCAGCGTGACCATCAATCTCACCGCAAAGGCCACGGACGGCACGCAGGTCCGCAAGGATGTGAAGCTCACCGCTGACCCTTCCTCGCCGGACACGAGCCTGCTGCTTCGCACCGACCGCGCGCTGTACAAGGTCGGGGAGCGCCTGACCGCGACGGCCCTCACCGGCGTCGGCTCCGGCACGGTGTACTTTGACGTGGTGAAGGACCGACAGACCATGCTCACACAGGCCGCGCCCGTGGAGGGTGGCCGGGCGACCACCCGCATTGTGCTTGGCCCGCAGGTAAGCGGAACGGCATGGCTGAGCGCCTACGTCATCACTCCGCTGGGGCAGATCGTCCGCGACCAGCGCCCGATCTACGTGGACGCAGCCTCGGACCTGGCAATTGACATCAGCGCCGACAGGGACACGTACGCGCCGGGCTCTGAGGCGCAGCTTGACTTCACGGTCAAAGACGCGAGCGGTAGGCCCGTCGCTGCGGCGCTGGGCATCAACGTGGTGGACGAGAGCGTGTTCGCGCTGCAAGAGCTGCAGCCGGGGATGGAGAAGGTTTACTTCTTCCTGGAGCAGGAGTTGATGAAGCCGCGCTACGAGATACATGGCTTCGAGATGCCGACCATCATCACGCAGGAGCCTGGTGTGCGGCCGGCGGCATGGGAGCGCAAGGACCGCGCGGCGCAGATCATCTTCGCCTCCGTTGAGCCACCCGAGCTGAACGCGTTTGAGGTGGACACCTACGCCCAGTGGCTGGAGACGGCAAAGCAGGAATGGATAGACAAGCTCGCCCCGCAGGTGGAGCGCCTCCAGGCGGCCTTGCACGAGTATGAGAACAAGCATCAGAAGTACCCGCCCGTCGAGGGCGGCGCGGCGCTGCTCGTCCGCGAGGGTCTGCTCAAGGAGGACGATCTGAAGGACTTGTGGGGGCGTGACCTGATCGTGGAGTCCGCCGAACCCGAGGAAAAGGCGCTGCGATGGATCGTCGTCGTTTCGACCGGCCCCGATGGTAAGCGCGACACGATGGACGATCTGATCATGCCCGGGCAGAACCCGCGGGCTGCGTTCAACCTGCGGTTCGGGGGCCGTGGCGGGTGGGCATTCGGGGTGCGTGAGAAGGCTCTGGAACAGGCCCGTCCGCCCCTTCGTGCCGCCGGTGCGCCCGGGGGTCATGTTCTGGACGAGGCGGCAGCGACCAAGACAGCGACCCAGCCTGCTGCGCCGCCGGAGAAGGAGAGCGTGCGAGTGCGCAAGTACTTCCCGGAGACGATGTTCTTCGAGCCAGCGCTCATCACCGGGCCGGATGGCAAGGCAACGCTGAGCATGCCCATGGCCGACTCCATCACCACCTGGCGCATGGCCTGCCTCGCCAACAGCGCGACCGGCCAGCTCGGCTCTACCACCCAGGGCCTGCGCTGCTTCCAGGACTTCTTCATTGACATAGACCTGCCCGTGGCCCTCACCCAGAACGATCAGGTGTCCATCCCCGTGGCAGTATACAACTACCTTCCGCAGCAGCAGACGGTGCGCCTTGAGCTGACCCGGGAGCCGTGGTTCGAGCTTTCGGGCGAGGACACCGTGGAGATGAAGATCGCCAGCAATGACGTGGATGTGCGTTACTTCACCATCAAGGCGAGCAAGATCGGCGACCACCAGCTTACCGTGCACGGGCTGGGGCCGCACATGAGCGACGCCATCTCGCGCAAGATCCGCGTCGAGCCGGACGGGCGGAAGGTCGAGCAGACCATCAGCGACCGGCTGGAGAAGAGCGTGCAGCACACCATCAACATCCCCGAGGACGCGCTCGAGGATGCCAGCAACATCCTGGTCAAGATCTATCCGGGCGTCTTCTCGCAGGTGGTCGAGGGCCTGGATACGATGCTGAGGATGCCGTTCGGCTGCTTCGAGCAGACCACGGCGTGCACCTACCCGAACATCCTCGTGCTCGATTACATGCGGACCACCGACCAGGTCACGCCGGAGATTGATATGAAGGCCTCCGGCTTGATCAACACCGGCTACCAGCGGATGGTCAGCTACGAGTGCCCGGGGCATGGCTTCTCGTGGTTCGGCGACGAGCCAGCCAACAAGATGCTCACGGCGTTCGGTTTGATGGCATTCTACGACATGCAGAGCGTACACAACGTGGACCCGGACATCATCAGCCGTACGCAGCAGTGGCTGCTGACCCAGCAGGAGGATGACGGCTCCTGGAAGCCGGACGAGAGCTATCTGCACCAGGAGACGTGGACCCGCATACAGAACAGCGACCTGCTGCCGACGGCCTACGCGACCTGGGCGCTGGCTTCGACCCGCTCCAAGGACGCGGGCGTCAGCAAGGGAGCCGCCTACGTGCGCAAGCACTGGGAGCAGGCAGAGGAGCCTTACTCCCTGGCGATCTGCTGC
>JALGVE010000125.1 GCA_029820045.1 Candidatus Zipacnadia bacterium
GGCGAATCCTCCACGCGGCAGGTCGCGCGATGGGGCTCGGCGAAGGTGGGCACGAACCGATCATGGCTACCGATGATGACTTCGACAAGCAAGTCGTTGACCCGCTCGACCTACCCGAGCGGCCCCTCACCGCGCGTAACCTCGCCGACTATCAGCTCTGCCCGCAGAAGTTCCTGCTCTCTTATTTCGTCCCGCGGGCCGAGAGCCGCCGCTTCATCGGCGGGCCAGCCGCCCTGCACCAGGCTCTGCGCGAGGCCCTCATCGAGTGCTACCGCCTCGGCGGGCCGACCCAGGTCTCGCAGGAGCGCCTGCTCGAGGGCTTCGAGGACGGCTGGGACGGCCGGCTGTGCGCCGACAGCTTGGAGGAAGAGCGCCTCCACGACCAGGGCGTGGGCATGCTCGAGACCTACTATGCGAAGCACCAGCAGGATCGGTCCGAGATTGTCGAGGTGGACCTGCGCATGGAGGTCGAGTTAGGCGGACATGCCTTTGTGGCGGTCGCCGACCTGGCGCTGCGCGAGGCGGATGGCGGTATCAACGCGCTGCGCTGGCTGTCCACGCGTCGCCCGCCCGCCCCGGCCGAGATAGTCGAGAGCTTGAGCTGGGGCTTGCTGTTCATCGCGGCGGAGCACAGCTTCCCAGAGGAGGACGTGTCGGTGACGATGTATTCCCTGCGCCGCGCCAGCGGGCATCGGGTTCGCTTCGACGCAGAGGAGGCGCACGGTATCAAGAGGCGGCTGACACGCATCGCCGACCGCATCCGCGTTGCGACCGAGTTCCCAGCCGTACCCGGCAAGCACTGCCGATGGTGTCGCGCGCGGGGCCGCTGCCCGGCGCTGAAATGACTGCCCGCGCCACACCTCTCATGCGAAACCTCCTGCTGGCATCGCTCACGGTCCTGGTGTTGGCGGCTCCCGTCCCCGCGCAGGAGCCGGTACGTTGGATCGTGGGCAGCGAGCACCTGAGGGTGCTGTACTGGCCCCAGCACGATGACCTGGCGCGGCTGGCGCGGGAGACCGGCGAGCAGGCGCTCGGTCGCCTGCGCCGACTGCTCAACGCGAAACCGGCGGGACGCATTGATGTGTACATTGTACGCTCGCAGGCGGAGTTCGAGGAGCTGGCGGGAGCGAAGCAGTCCACGTGGGTAGTAGGCCTGGCGCTGCTGGGCAGGCGCACGATCCTGCTCAAGCCGGTAGGCCCGCAGCGGTTGCCCAAGCTGCTTGCGCATGAGCTCGCGCATATCATGCTTGACGTGAGCATGGGGCCTGCCGCCAGGAGCATCCCGCGCTGGCTGCATGAGGGCATTGCGCAGTACGCCGCCCATCAGTGGGGCCGGGCGCAGGCCCGCACCGTCGCGCGCGCGGCGTTGGGCAACAAGCTGCTGACGCTGGATGAGCTGGACGCGGCCTTCGCCGGAAAGGAGGATCAGGTGGACCTGGCGTATGCGGAGAGTTACACGCTGGTGTCCTACCTGGCCTCGCTGCGGCCGGGGTTAGGGATCGCGCCGCTGCTGGACGAGATCAAGAAGGGGCGAGACGTGCGTACGGCCCTCGGCCGGGCCTACCGCATGCCGGTGTCGGAGATAGAACAGGAGTGGCTGGAACAGACGCGCACGGGGTACCTGTCGGCGACGCTGCCGCCACCCTCGCAGATGATCGTCGGTGGACTGTTCCTACTGGCCTTCGGGGTGGCCCTGATCCTGGTGCGGCGCAGGTCCGCGAGAATCCGGCGGCGAATGGAGGAGGAGGAGAGGATGCGGCGGCTGATGATGAACGTACGGCTCATCCGCGATGACGCCGAGCCGCCCGACGGGGGCCCGGACCGCTCTGATGAGTGAGAGCCGGACTTCCTGGCCGAGGGCTTGGAGCGGGTTCGCGTCTGGCTGTCGCATCGAGGGACGCGGCTTGCGCAGACGGGGGCGTCTGCGCGCACGACGGGTGGCGGGAGGCGGCCGCTCAACGGCGCGGCATCGCCGGGTGTCCGATGTCCGTGGTCGGATGTCCGAAGTCCGATGAGGAGGTAGGGCCGTGGGACAGGGCCTGATACAGTTCATCCAGCGGCAGTGGCTGTCGCCGCTGCCGGTGCAGTTCGTACGCGCGATCCTGGTCGCGTCGGTCTTTGAGCTGCTCGTCTACCTGACCAACCGGCGCATCCGCACAGCCCTGCAGCCGGTCCTCAGGCGCGATTCGGGGCGGGAGGCCTCGGAGCGCATCAGGCGGCGGCGCATCGTCGAAGGCCTGCCTCTCCTGGCTAACCGCGCTCTGCTCTACGTGGTGGCGTTCCTGATGATCTTTCGCATCTTCGGGCTGAAGACGGACGCGGAGGTGCTCCCCATCCTGCTGGCGGCGGTGCTGCTGGTCGTGGTCATCTTCAAGGACCACCTGCGCGATGCGGCGCGTGGCTACTACATCCACTACGACTACCTCTACGGCCCCGGCGAGCGCGTCACCATCGGGAAGCTGACCGGCGTGGTGACGGAGCTGAGCCTGCGCAACACCCGCGTGCGCACTCCGGACGGGCAGGAGGTCGTGATCCCCAACTCGCAGGTGCGCAGCGTAGTCAACCACTCCCGACAGGCCGCCAGAGGCGAGGCGGCCGCGCCGGAAAGCTCGGGATCAGACCGAGCCGAGTAAGCCGGGCAGGTCGTAGAGCGCGCGCAAGTGCAGGTGGCGGTCCGCCTGCGGCGGCTCCCCGAGCTTGATGGTAATCATCCCCAGCTCCGCGGCGGGCTCCAGGTTCGCCTCCGTGTCATCAAGCAGCGCCACCTGCCGCGCCGGGCAATCGAGGGCGGCCAGGACTCGCTCGTAGGGCTGGAGCTGAGGCTTGGGAATGCCGCCGGCGAACCCGATATCGAAGATGCTGTCCAGATGCTGGCGGATGCCTAGCGCCTCGAGGACACCTCGCGCGTAGCGAGCAGTCGAGTTGGTGAAGACGCACTTGCGGGCCTCAAGGTCGGCCAACATGGCAGCAACCCTCGGGTCCGGGCTGAGGTAGTCCTCCGGGCTCAGCCGCTCGATGGAGCCCTGGTAGAACTCACGCAGTGGAATGCCTCGTTCGACCTTCAGCCCGTATGATGTGGCCCCGTACTGCCGCCACAGCCTGATCCTCAGGGCGTCCGCCTCAGAGTGCGAAAGCTCCAGGCGCTCGGCAATGAAGGCGGTGATGAGGGCGTCGCCGGCCTCCAACAGCCCGCTGCCAGGCGGATAGAGCGTGTTGTCGAGGTCGAACAGAAATGCTTCGGGACGGCACACCACTGCGATCACAACCCTGACGACTTAGGGCCTACCGCGGAGACGCGGCTTGTCCGCCGTAGTCCCGCCCAGCGGGCGGTGCGAAGGCGGGAGCACGCAGAGAACCACAACGAACGTCCACGTGAACGGCAACGGCACGACGGCCAAGCGCAAGCAGCGTGTCGCAAACAACAGTCTGCCGCCTCCCGCGCGGCAAGCCATCCCTCTGCAAGGGGGGACGGGCTGTGTCTCCTTCCACACCACTCCACCGCTTGCCTTCATCTCATAGTACAGCCTGGCAATCGTACAAGGACAGTCCCCGCGGTCGCCGGAGCTTGTTCCCCTTCCCAGAGACTGCCCGAGGCAGTCTCCCTGCAAACGTGGGTCCAGTGGATACCCCATTTCCTCAATTCAGTGTATACTGCGAGCGCGAAGGCGAGAATGACTCTTCCTTGGAGGGCCGCCATGAAACTGAGATTCCGCACACTCACTGCGCTTTCCGTTCTTGTGGTGGCCGCCGGCCTGGTCGCGTCCGCGGTGGCGCAGCCGGACATAGTCGGCCTCTACCGGTTCATCGAGGACCAGCCGGCTGACATCTCCGCCGCCGAGGGCGCAGAGATCCTGCTGAAGGTGGAGGCGCAGGGCCTGATGTACGTGGGCGCCAGCATGCCCGGTAACGTGCTCACGACCCAGGGCACTTACACACTGAACGGCAACCTGATCTCGCTCGACTTCCCCGAGTTGGGCAAGTCGGCCCAGAACAGGCCCTGGAGCCTCGAAGACGCCATCCTCATTCTGCCGCTGCAGTTCATCGGCGACGGGGAGGGTACTTCGAAGTGGGAGGTCGTGCCCACTGGTGACGGTCCGGTGGTGCGCTTCTTCCAGGTGGTCAACAGGGAGGGAGAGGGCGGGACGCCTCCGGAAGAGGCCGTGCGGCGGGCGGCGGAGGAGGCCAAGCGCCTCTCGGCAGAGGCGGAGGAAGAAGACGAGGAAGAGAACGTGGAGATCGAGGACTATGAGGTCTGGGACGAGGGCGAGGGTTGCACCTTCGAGTTCGAGAACGGCCACAAGGAGATCATGCTGGTGGCGACGGCGGGGGGTGAGAAGGTGGAGGCCGCGCGCCAGCCGGTAGGGCCGCTGGCCGTTGACCCGCGCACGCACATCCCGGCCAAGCCGCATACTGCGCCCGATGACCCCGCGAGCAAGACCGCCCTCGTCTTCGCGCCGTTCCACAACGCCCCCTACTGGGCGACCGAGCACAGGTTCTGGGCCTTTCAGCAGGTCTTGCGCGGTAAGATGGCAAGCTGGAAGGAGCTGGGCGAGAACCTGGAGCTGATCGAGCGCAAGCTGCGCTCCTGCCACTATGACGTTACGGTGCTAATGGACTACAATGCGACCCCTCGAAGACTGCACCATTACATCACCACCAACAAGCCCGCGCCGGGCATGATCTATATCTCGACCCACGGCGGGGCGAGCCGGGACAGGATCTACCTCACGACGGGGGTCTACCTGGGTCCGGGGCAGAGCGAGGCCGAGATTCACGATTTCCTGGGCTCTGAGACCGTCGCGAATATCATGCACGTCAATGTGCCGGCGGGGTACCTGGACCAGACGGCGCTGAGAGTGCATGAGGCGGTCGCCCCCATGTGGTTCCAGCAGTTCAAGAACATCCCGGTCTGCTTCTTGGGCATCAGCGACACGTTCTTTGCGAAGATGGTGCAGGATGAGGGGGTGGACTTCAGGACGTCGTTCATCTATGCGAACGGCTGCTCGACGGGCAAACATAATGCGCTGGCGGAATCGTCGGAGGCGAAGATGGTGCTGGGCCACGTACGCCCGACCCACATTCCCAGCAACTGCATTCACGCCCACTACCTGTTCACGCGGATGGCCAAGCCCACGTTCTCAGTGCGCGAGGTCGTGGGGCTGATGAAGCACGTAGTGCACAACCGGGTCTCCGTGTTCTACCCCGAGGACGCATGGCTGGCAGGCGTACGCGAGGTAGACAACGACGCTCTGATCCTCTACGGCGCCGATGCACAAGAGTGTGAGATCCCGACTTTTGACTCGCTGTATCTCTGCTGGATGGCGCGCTGGGACTCCAAGGACCCTGAGGAGGGCTGCGAGGCGCTCCAGCACGCGTACGACGAGTACTGGAGCAAGGGCTCCTTCAGCCGCCTCAAGTCTCCCTTCGCCAACGCGGGCGTGCGGGGCACGCACATGCCCACTGCCGAGGAGGTCGAGCTATCCAGACACCTGGTCTGCGGCGTGCCGTCGCTGCCGTGCGGGCGGTTCACGCTCAATGACGCCGAGCTCAGCCGGGATGAGCCCGGGCAGTGACGACTAGGCCGCAACCCGGAAGTGCCGAGAAGCCGCGCTATTCGTGGTTTCCTGGCGGGTTATTGCCGGGTCGGGTGTGTGTAATGATTCTCGGTAGGCGGGAAAACACGTAGGTCGGAACTCCTGCTCCGACTCGTGTGCCCTGCGGAACGGAACGCCAACTACCAACAGAGTCGGAGCAGGAGTTGCGATCTACGAACGGCACCCATCCGCCCTCACCTACCGACCATTGATACGCGCGTGCGGCCCGGCCAGGAGCATCGTTTTTAGCTGGCTGGTGGGTGTGAGGTCTTCTGAGTAGGGCCGGGAGCTGTGTCGCGCCGCATTGAGAGTCGGGCTAGGAAGCGCGACCTGCGCGGGCCGGGAGCCGTTGGAGGGGCCGGGCTTTCCTGGGCGCCGAAGCCTTGGCGAAGGTGGCAGCCCGGCCCGCGAGACGCGAGACGCGATGGGAACGCCGTACGGAGGGCGGGGCTTCAGCCCCGCCAGGCACAGGGGAAAACCCGTAGGTCGCAGCCTGGGGCGCCGAAGCCTCGGCGAAGCAGGCTCCTGGTCACACTCCAGGAGCATCGGTTTTGGAGCTGGGCGCGGCGCAGGTCCGCGCCCTA
>JALGVE010000126.1 GCA_029820045.1 Candidatus Zipacnadia bacterium
ACACATGGAGGCATCTGTGGTAGCGCCGGCGCCCCCGCCTGTGCCTGCTGCGCTTGCGCCGACAGGCGAGGGCGCCTGTCCTACTGAGGCACACATGGAGGCATCTGTGGCAGCGCCGGCGCCCCCGCCTGTGCCTGCTGCGCTTGCGCCGACAGGCGAGGGCGCCTGTCCTACTGAGGCAAACATGGAGGGAGTTGCGGATGCAGAGTTTCCGCTTGATGGTCCTTCTCAGCACTCTCACGATGATGCTCGCCACTGGCGCGTTAGCTCAGGGCGGAGACGAGGGCCCGGTCGCAGCCTGGACCTTCAACGGTCAGCTTCGTCGCATGGCCCGCGACGTCGCCAGCAACCGACACCACGCCATCGCGCAGGCGGACACCACCTATGTGGACGCGCCCGGCGCGCAGGCGCTGGTGTTCGATGGACGTGATACCTATCTCATGGTCCCCGGCCATCCAGAGTTGGCAATGAGCGATAGGGTGACCGTGGACGTCTGGCTCATGGCTGACGACCTGGATCGCGCCGAGCCGCAGTGCATAGTGGAGAAGGGCGGCGAGCGCTACCGTATCCAGCTCTCGGGGGCCACCCCGATGTTCGGCCTCAAGGGCGAGGGCACGCGCATGGACCTGACGGGCGGCAAGCTGACCGCCGGCGCCTGGCACCGCATCACCGGCGTCTTCGACTGCCCGAACGCCTCGCTCTACGTAGACGGGGAGCTGGTCGGGCAGAAGACCTGGGACCACGAGATTGATGCAGGCGGAGACCTCTGTATCGGCGCGAAAGCAGGGACCGTCTATCTGTTCAGGGGCAAGATTGACGAGCTGCGCATCTACGATTACCCGAGGCCGCCCCTTCCGACGGACGCTCCCTCGACCGAAGTAATAGGAGTTGCTGCCGTGAACCCAGCCGACGCGAAGTTGGAAGTCCACGAGGGCGAGGACGCCGTGAGCGTGGACACCGGCGCAATCAGCTTCGAGCTTACCGAGGGCGGCGCGCTGCGCTCTCTGACCGTCGGCGACAAGCCGATCGTCGCCGACAATGACGCACCTTTCTTCGCCGCCAGCGTGTTCGAGTCCGAGGAGTATGACGGCTGGCGCGATTACGCCCCAGGCACGATCGTTGAGGCGACCTACGAGCCGGGCGCGCACACCTTCGGGAACGATAAGAAGACCTTCAGCGCCAGCTTCGAGGGCCTCCTCAACTTCGCCGGCGGCGATCGTATCAACTGCTCACTGAAGCTCGAAGCCGCCGCCGGCAGCCCCTTCCTGACGATCACCGCCTCCATGCGCCCCCAGGGCGCCTTCGAGAACCGCTTCCTGCGCTCGGCGGCCCTGCGCCTGCCGCTGGCGCTCAACAAGCGCAAGCGCGTGGTTCAGGGCGGCGACCGCGGGGTGCAGTGGAACACGCGCCACTGGTACCAGTTCCACGTCAGTACCCGCCAAGCACTGATGAACGAGCCCGATCACAACCTCTGGCGGCACTTCGCCATTGATCAGAACACCGACCAGGACTATGACATCTGGCGCTCCGAGAGCACCGCGACCACGCCACTGAATATGCAGCGGGGCCTCCAGGCGCCCGGCTGGATGGCCGTGTATGATGAGCGTGCGGGCCTGCTGTTTGCCTACCGGGGCTTCGCCGACCGCGCGCCCAAGTCCCTGAGGGTAGAGGCCGACGGCTCTGGCGAGGCGCTGGTCTACCTCTGGCATCCCGGTCTGCCCGCGCTGGACATGAGCTCGCCCCAGGCCGCAGCCGTCTTCGGCGAGCCGCATGTCACCGACTGGCTGGCGTTTGCCGACGACTTCAGCTTCTGCCAGCCGGACGTGGCGCTCGCCCGACGTTGGGGCGTGAACGGTCTCGCCAGCGATCCGCCCGAGCGTAACGAGATTCCCTGCGCCGACCTCAACCTGCTTGACGCGCCTGCCGCCGACGCCGAGGCTCCGCTGGTCTCCGGCGGCGTCCCCCTGCCGCGCGGCGCGCTAACTGACTCGGCCAACGTGCGCCTGCGCCACCAGGGCGCGGAGGTCCCGCTGCAGACCAAGGTCGAGGCGTACTGGCCGGATCACTCCATCAAGTGGCTGCTGCTCACCTTCCCCGCCGATGGCGGCGAGGTCCAGGGGGCTTCCGGCGAGGGCGATGCGCTCACCTTCGATCTCACCCGCCGCGACGGGTCGAAGAGCGCCTACCGTCTGGACTTCGGAGGTGACGCAAAGATGGGTACGCCGGCAGTCGGCCTCGAGGCCACCCAGGACGACGACGTGGTCTCCATCAATACCGGCCCCTTGCAGCTTCAGGTGGCCAGGCAAGCAGGCTGGCTCAGGTCCGTGAAGCTCGGCGGCAGGGAGGTCCTGGCCGAGGGCGGTGGGGGCAGCTTCGTTGACTTTCTGCGCGCCGACAACAGCTACCCGAGCGCGACCACCCTCGCCCAGGGTCGCCTCGACGATGGCGCCTTCGTGCCCGAGAGCATCGAGCTTGAGGAGGCCGGGCCGCTGCGGGCGATGGTGCGCCTGGAGGGCTACACCACTGCCGAGGAGCCGACGCGCCTGATCATCCGGCTGGAGGCATACGCGGGCCGTTCGGTGGTGCGCGTGTTCCAGAGCGCTGAGTTCCTGCACAAGGACGTGCGCGAGGCCTACGTCCGCCGCATGGGCATTGACCTGCCTCTAGCCTCGACCCAGGGCGCGAAGGTCGCGGTTGGCGGGCAGGATGGCCCGCTCGCGCTTGCAGGCGGTGTGCGCGCGGGCATCGAGCAGCACAGCCACCTCGGCTACCGCGCCTGGCACCAGGTCGCAGGCGAGCGCTTCCTCCGCTTTGATGAGGTGAAGCACCGCTGCCGCGGCTGGCTGGACATGACCGGGCCGACAGGTGGCGTGACTGTGATGCTGCGCAACATGTGGCAGCAGTTCCCCAACGAGCTGGTCGCGGATACTGAGGGCGGCCAGCTCACCGCGTACTTCTGGCCGGAGAGCGGCCCGATCATGGACGTCCGCCGCTACTCGAACTACCCGCACCGCTCCCAGGGCGAGTCGGTCACCTCCGACAGCAGTTGGGTTGAGACCAACTACTACGGCCAGGAGCAGTTCGTCGGCATATCCAAGACCCACGAGATTCTCCTGTACTTCCATGGGCCCGAGGCGGGCGGCGAGGAGATAGACGCGGTGGCAGCGGACTTCCAGCGCCCGCCGCTGGTCTACGCCGGGGCGCGCTGGTACATAAACACGGGCGTGGTCCTGCCCCAGCCCGTGCCTGACCCCGAGCGGTTCCCGCGCGCTGATGCCAACCTCAATCACTACGCGCGCTTCTGGCTGCACCATCAGAAGCTGTGGGGCTGGTATGGCCTGTGGGACTACGGCGACATTCAGCACTACTACCGGGGCGGCTACGGCTGGATCGTGCCCGCCGAGAAGCTGGTCGAGCTGCTCCAGGACCCGCCGGAGGACTACGAGACGATTGACGTGCGCAAGTGGCGCATGGGCGACTACCGCCCCAACCACGAGTGGGCCTTCGACAACGGCAGGTGGGGCTGGACCAACACCGAGGGCCTGCCGGGGCTGTACATGCAGCGGCAGTATATGCGCACCGGCGACCGGGACATGTACTTCTTCGCCGAGGCGATGGCCCGCCACGTGCGCGACGTGGACATGCGCCACGATGGCCGCTGGCTCGGCCAGGGCACCCGCCACGGTGTCCAGCACTGGAGCGACGGCAACCACGAGGAGCGGCAGACCACGCACTCGGAGTTCCGCTACGTCCACTACCTCAGCGGTGACATGCGCTCGCGCGACTTCGCGAACTTCCTGTACGATCGCATTTACAGCCAGCGGGACGTGAGCATCCACGCCGCGCATAGTGGCCGGCTCCAGGGCCTGCTCACCTGGTGGGAGATGAGCGGCAGTGACGAGGTCGCGGCTATCCTGCAGAAGTACATACCCTGCTTCATCGTGGACGAGGGCATCTGTGAGTCGCCGAGCGTTGACTTCCCGGAGGTCAAGTGCGTCTCCCAGGAGCGCGATATCAACAACGGCAACATGTTCTTCTGGACCTTCGGCGCCGGCCACGGCGTCCTGGAGTACTACGAACTGACCCATGATGAGGCGCTCAAGCGGGCGCTCATCAAGGTCGCTGACCATGTGCTGGCCGGAGCGAAGATGGGCAACTTCCGCAAGGCCGTCATCTTCGCCGCGCGCTACGCCGACGATCCGACGCCCTACCTGGACTACCTGAAGCAGTACGCGCAGAGTTCCAGCTATCTCGTGCAGACGGTGCCGCACAATGCTAAGTTCTACGGCGGCGCGCGCGGGATGTTGCGCGGCGCGGTGTCCGGCTCACTCTTCGTGATGAACGACATGCCCTACCTGATGTCGGTGCTGGACGGCGACCCCGAGCTGACCGAGCAGCAGTGGGCGGATATCCGCCGCGTGGATGAGCAGGGCGGGCCGCTACGGGGAGCGCCGATGCTGAGCTGGCAGTCCGAGTACGACCGACCCGAACTCGCGGAGTATCTGCGCATCAAGCATCCGCAACCCTGAGCGCGCTGTTATCGTGTCACAGGCGACCTCGCCTGTGGAAATGCCGTTCTCGCCCGCAGGGGAGAGCCTGACATTCGAGAAATGGGGTGGGGTTCCGAGGAAGGGCTGGCGCCCACCGCGCTCTGGGTCGCTAAGCGGAGGTTGCCGTGACGGAGGGGCGCCCGAAGACGCCGAAGTCCCGTCCCGCCCCACGGGCGGGAGGGCTAAGGCGTCTGAGGCCGGCCCGCGTCTGCCACCAGGCGGCAGGTCCGATGGTATCTTGGGGCAGACCAAGGTGCAGTGGTTGTGCGCGGGCCGGCCTCGTGCGCTTCTGCACCAGCAGAACCGCCCTCGGGCGGCCCTCCCGACGGCAACAGCACCGTTCGCCTGCGGCGGCATCTGCATTTCTGGAAAATGAGGAGGGCGCATGCCACAAAATGGCAGGCTAGCCCTTGCGCCGCTGTCGTCATCATCCGTCACGCAAGACAGGAGTGCTGACACATGGAGCCGCTGAAGGCGTCCAAGATCTGTATCGTCGAGGGCATCGAGAACGACCCGCAGATGTCCGATCGCGTCCGCCGGCTGCTGGGCGCCATCGAGACCGACAGCGTCGAGGGTGTAGACGAGGCGCGCCTGGCCGAGATCGCCGGCGAGATCGCCGAAGCGCCTCGACCGCGCCACGGGATGTCCCTGGAGATCGAGCCGGTCGTCATCTTCAACCTCGCGCGCTTTCATGACTCCGAGGAAGTCAAAGAGGCGCGCCGCGAGAAGTACCCCGAACTTTTCAAGCTGGGCGGCACCTTCCCGCTGTCAGGCTACGGCGGCTTCTACTGGCGGGACAGCGGCTCGCCCGCCTACCGCGAGCGCACCGGCAACGTCTGCCAGCCGGCCTGGCAGCTTCACTCCATCTGGGGCTGTCACTACCGCTGCGCTTACTGTAACCTTGGCCACTACATCAACCTCATGATGAACCTTGAGGAGTTCGTGGCGACCCTCGACGAAGAGATCGCTACCCACGCCCCCAAGCAGACGCTCTTTCAGTACGACAACGGCACCGATGTGCCCGCCTTCGAGCCGGAGTATGGCGGCTCGCGCCTGCTCATCGAGTACTTCGCGCGGCGCGAGGGGCAGTTCCTGGAGCTGTACGTGGGCAAGAGCGCGAACGTGGACTTCCTGCTCGACCTGGACCACCGCGGGCACACGGTCTGCTGCTGGAGCCTCAGCGGACAGACCCAGAGCACGAAGATGGAGCGCCGCGCCGCGGACATGCACGAGCGCATCGAGGCCGGAAGGAAGTGCCAGGAGGCCGGCTATCACGTGCGCTTCCGCTTCTCGCCCATCGTGCCGGTGCTGGGCTGGCGCGAGGAGAATCGGGAGATGATCGAGGCGCTCTTCGCCGAGGTCAAGCCCGATGTCATCACCTTCGAGAGCATTCGCTTCCTCGACTACGAGGCGGTGATGCGCGATTTCGACCCGGAGCT
>JALGVE010000018.1 GCA_029820045.1 Candidatus Zipacnadia bacterium
GAACTTGACAGGATGAGGTGATCCTCGGCCCGCGTGAGCGCCACGTAGAGCAGCCGTCGCTTCTCCGCCTCCTCACGCCGGCGATTGAGGCTCCGTACCAGCTCAGCCGTGGCCCCGAACTGCCTCTCGCCGCTGGGCATCTCTACCTTCGGAATCGGCCCCAGCTCATCAGAAAGGGCGACCTTCTCTTGTGATCCTCTGGGCTTTCGCGCCAGGTCAGGCACGACGACGATGGGCCACTGCATACCCTTGGCCTTATGCACGGTCAGAAGCTGGACGACGTCGCCCGCCTCCTCGTGCGCGGCCGCCAGGCCCTCGTGGTGATCCTCCAGGACCAGGTCGCGCAGGTAAGCGATGAATGCGCGCAGGCTGAACTCCCCCCGCGCCTCGAAGGCGCGCGCCAGGTCGGTGAGCTTGCGCAGGTTCGCCACCGCCTGGCGCCCGGCGAACTGAGTGACCAGTGTGCCGGTCAGACCGGTGTCTATGAGCATCCGTTCCACCAGCTCCGACAGGCTCAGTTGGTTCTTGCAGGCGCGCAGGCGGCCTATCACTTCCGCGGCGCGCTCGATCTTCTCGGCCTCTCCCGGCGCAAGCTGGGCCTGATGCGCGAAGCTGCGCTCTGCCGCCTGCCCGAGCGAAGCCATCAGGTGGTTCTGTGCCTGCCGCAGCCAGAAGAGGGTGTCATCGGACAGCGCGAAGAACGGTGAGCGCAGCGCCGCCGCCAGGGACAGATCGTCGGCGGCGTTCTCGAGCACACTGAGCAGGCTAAGACAGTCGCGTATTTCCTGCCGCGCATAGAAGCCTCGACCGGCCACCGTGTAGAAGGGGATGCCCCGCTGACGAAGGGCCGACTCGTAGAGGCCGACATCCGTCATCGCCGCGAAGAGCATAGCGAAGTCGCCGAAGGATGCGGGGCGCGGGTGACGCTCACCATGCTCGTCGCGCGGGCAGACCGTCAGCTCCTCGCCTTCGACGATCTGCTCGATGCGCGCTGCCAGGGCGTCCGCCTCAAGCTCCCGCAGCTCCCGCACAGACAGGCCGCTGTCAAGCTCATCCGGCGTCGGCGCCAGCAGCAGCTCGGCGTCAGGCTGCCCTTCGAGCGGAGGGCGATGGGCTTCCAGCGGCTCGTACTCGGCCTCGTAGGGATCGGGGTTGTCCGGCCCCATCACCGCCGGATCGCTGAAGAGGGAGTTGTGGAAGGCGACCAGCGACGGGTGGCTGCGCCGGCTCTCCTCCAGGCGCACGACCCGGCAGGAGGGGTCCTGCTCAAACTCGTCCTGCGTCCGATTGAAGACCGAGACATCTGCGCCGCGGAAGCCGTAGATGGACTGCTTCGCATCGCCCACCACGAACAGCTTGCCCGGCGGGGGGGCCTGCCCTGCACTCACCTCGCCGCCCGCCACGTACCACAGTATCTCCTTTTGCAGCGCGTTCGTGTCCTGGAACTCATCCACCATCACCTGCTGGTAGCGCTCCCGGCAGCGGGCAAGCACCTCGGCGTTGTCGCGAAGCAGGTCGCGCGCGCGTATCTGCAGGTCCGCGAAATCAAGCGTCGAGCGCTCGTCCTTGGCGCGCTGGTAGGCGTCCGTCGCGGCTCCCGCCTCCTGGCAGATCGCGGCGGCTAGCTGAGCGGTCTCGGCGGGCTCGATCTCCATCAAGGCCCGCATTCGCTTGAGGTGCTCATCCTTGAGGTCCGCCAGGTGCGCGAGAGCGGACTTCACCCGCTGGAGGTCGTCCTCTCTCCCCTGCCAGGTCTTCTTGGAACCCACGCCCCTATGTCCCTGACTGAGCGCGACACAAACCGCGGAGAGGCGCTCGTCGAGGGGGCGGTTCGTGTCCGCCGCCGCCTCTGCCTGAACCAGGAACTCCCCCTGGCGCCGAGCCGCCGCGTCCACGGCAGCAGGAGGCCTCACCGAGGACAGCTCGGCCACCACGTCTTGCCATCCCTCCCTCGACAGGACCTCGTGAAGCACTTCACTGGCAGCGGCTTCCGCAAAAGCCCGCCAGCGGGCTAAGAGCTCCTCGCGTTGGGGGCGCTCCTCAAGCAAGCTCCGGGAGAGCTCCCGTTGCGCGACCAGCCGCTCGAGGAGGCTCAGCGCATCGCTCATGCCAAGCCCACCGACCAGGGCGTGCGCCGTCTCCGCGTTCGCGTGCAGCCTCTCCAGCAGGAGATCGCGCAGCGTGTCGCGCAGCAGGAAGGCCTGCTCGGTCTCGTCAAGCTGGCTGAAGAGGGGGTCAACGTGGGCCGCCACGGCGTTCTCGCGCAGCAGGCGGGCGCAGAAGCTGTGAATCGTACCGATGGGCGCCATCTCCAGCCGCCGCGCTGCGCGCTGCCATCTGCGTCCCTCCTCACCGCCTTCGGTGGCCAGCTCGCGGCACCTCTCTCGCACACGCCCCTTGAGTTCTTGCGCGGCCTTCTCCGTGAAGGTGACGGCAACGATGCGCGACACCTCCACGCCGGACCGCACGAGCTGCAGGTAGCGCTCCACCATCTGATAGGTCTTGCCGCAGCCCGCCCCGCTGGTCACGAGGATGTTATGCTCCAGATCGGCGACAGCATGCAGGACCGCATCACCAGCCAGTTTCATCACCTCCCCAGGCCCTCTTGTTCCCAAGCCGTGGAGCGACGATCCGCGCTCGCCGGGGGGAAGGGCCGCGTTGTGCCCGTACGAGGCGCGCCGTTCCCCGCCTCCCGCATCTCGCCTCCCGCCTCCAAGCCGCCGTCGCCATCACCTGCCTCAGGCAGCTTCTTCGCCAGGCGGCGCTCCTGGTAGCGACAGGCGTGCTTGAAATCGCAGTTGCGGCAATCGGCCGGAGCCGGGTAGAAGCGACCGGAGCGCATGGCTGCGGCATGATGGAGCGCGTTGGCTGTCGCGACCGCGATGAGTTCGTCCACTGCCTTGTTGCCGGGCTGGCAGTCGAGCCTCTGCTTCTTGCCGCGTCGCGTTCTGTAGTACGCCCAGTTTTCGCAAACGGCTCGCGGGTCCTGGAGGATGGCCTCACGCGCGGCCAGCGCATACACCGGCAGTTGGAACTCCTCACCTCGCTCGATCGCTGTGGACGACGGCCCACCGGACAGCTTGTAATCGTACACTGCGAAATGCGGCACGCCATCCTCGGAGGGCAACAGGTCCACCCGGTCAATGCGCCCACGCAGCAGGATGAGGTCCTCGCCCTCGCCTATGTGAAGGACCGACGGTCGGTCGGCCATGCCGAACGATTGCTCGAAGTACGTAGGCACTGCCCCCTCGGCCTGCATCTTCTCGACCTCATACTCCAGCAACAGGTGCAGGTCCCGCCGTGTCTCCTCGCGCGCAAGGCCGAACATGACCTCGTCGGCGACGAGTTTCAGCCGTTCCGCCTCCCCGAAGATCTCCCCGATGATCTCGTCCATCAGCTCCCGAGCCGCCGGCAGGTCGCCCTCCTTAAGTTGACCATCCTCCTTGCGCCCTCGCCAACGCACGAAGAAGTTACGCAAGCAGCGATGGACCAGGCTCCCAAGCAGCATCGCGTCAACTTCCTCAGTCGGTTCCTCCATCTCCTTCAGGTTCAGCACCCGTTCACAGAGGAACGCGAAGGGACAGCCACCGTAATCGGCAAGCTCATGTGCGCTGAAGCGATGCTCCGGGCCGAACTGCTCGCCAAGAGCCGCCAGGGTCGCGGGGGCCGAGAGCATACCGTCATACTCGTCCGGTGGGTCACGGGAATCCCGCCGGTCCTCGACCTCGATGGCCCGGCGCAGGCTCGCGAGCAGTTCCTCGTCGCCCGCCACCAGGACGTTGATGCCGGATCGACTGAGCTCGAGGCGGCGGTCCCGCAGCAGCACATCCCGGCCGTACAGCTCGAAGAGAGAACGCTCGAGCAGTTCGCGGGTGTTCGTGATCTCCTCGAACTCCGCCACCAGGTGCGCGAGGTCGTAGCGCTTGGGCTCGAGCTCCTGTGCGAAGCAGCGCTGCACCTCGTCCACGTAGTAAGAGCGAATGACCTCGCGGCCCTCGACGTCCACCGTCGGATATGACAGGCAGAGATGCTTGCGCGCGGCGGTGGCGACTGAGTAGAAGGCGAAGGCATCCCGGTACTGCCCCTCAATCTTCGGCTCGATGGGTATGCCCGCGCGGGTCAGTTGCCTGCGCTCCTGGTCGCTGTAGATCGGGTCCTCGCGCGGCGTGCGCGGGAACTCTCCCTCGCACAGCCCCACCAGGAAGACGTAGTCGAAGTCCAACTGCCGGGCGTCGGCGGCGCTCACCGCCAGCACGCGGCCCTCTGACTGCCCATGCCTCTGATAAGAGACCTGCTGCGACATGCGCAGCACGTCGGCGCTGAACTCGTCCAACCGGACAGGCGCGCTCAGCCCAAGCTGCTTCTGCGCGCCCCACATTTCGCGCAGACCCTTCAGGAAGGCGCTGAATGCCCGTACGTTCGAAGACGCGATGCGTGCGCTGTCCACCTTGCCGATGCGCGCCAGGATGCCAAAGTCGTCGAGCAGCGCGTTCAGTTTCTCGACGAACTCGGCGCGCGGAGCGGCCGCGGGAAGCTCGTCGAGCCGCGCGAAGACTCCCCTCACAAGCTCCTGGGCGCCCTCAACGGCCCTCAGCTCAGCCGCCAGCTCGTCCTCGCTCATTGAGAACCACTGGTCGTCCTCGTTGCGCTCGCCCTGGCGGCGGACCTCCAGTTCGTGTTCGATGCGCGAGGCGTAGACCTGCAGTCGCTCGCGCCACTGATCCCTGCCGCCAAGGATGTTGGCCGCGCACGCCAGCCGCTCGACGTCGTCGGGATCAATCTCGGTCTCAGGGCAGATGGATGCGAGGTCCACGTAGCTGGACTTGAGCAGCCGGAGCACATCGCTGCGCTTGTAGCCCTGCGCGGGCACTCGCAGCACATCAAGGGCCGCCTGCACAGGAGGTCGAGCGCCCACCGGCTCCGGCGCGGCAACGTACAGCGGGATGCCCGCCTCCTCAAAGACCTCCAGGAGCGTCCGCGAGTAGCCGGTCATGTCGCGAGCCACGATGCCGACCCGGTCCGGCTGAGCCGTCCCCTCCACGAGCAGCTTCTTGACGCGATGCGCTATCTGTTGCACCTCGGCGCGCCGACCGGAGGTCTCCAGTATCTCGATGGCCTCGGCCGGCTTCGCCTCAGCGTCCGGGTCGCTATCCGCGAAGAGGTTCTCCCGCAAGGAAGCCAGCGGCCCCTCGCGCTCAGGAGCCGCCATCTGCTCAACAATGGCGTCGGGAAAGACCTCCCGCAACCGCGAAAGGGTACGCGAGGGAGAGCGGAATAACTCGCTCCGACACTCGCTCACTTCCAGGCACAGGGTAACAACCAACCGCTCCGCGCCCTGCGCAAGAAGTCTCAGGACCTGAAGCTGGGTGGTGGTGAAATCCTCGAAGCCATCCAGCAGGATGCTGCGGAGCCTCTCAAAGGGCCGGCGTCGGTTCTCGCTGAGCACGTCGCGCGCCCACCAGAATCGTCCGGCCTCATCGAAGACGGCTCGCTCCTGCAACGCCGCCTGATAGCGCGCGTAGACCAGGGCCAGCTCCCGGCTGCGGGGATCATTGAGGCCGCTCGCCTCGATGCGCTCGGCGAACTGCGCCGGGTCCACGGCCACGCGCTTGATCTCCTCAACCAGCCCGCAGAGGCTTTGCGTGAAGCCCGGGTACCTGCACATGGGTGCGAGGGCTTGCAGTTCCCCAGCTTCCCGCAGTTCCATGACCACCGAACGCATCAGAAGCTCCCGCTGCCAGTCGGATATCTGCGCGACAGCCTCGTGGTTGGCGTGCAGAATCCGGTCCGCCAGGTCCGGGAATGTGAGTATCCTGGGGTCGAAGAGCCCGGCAAGCCGGCCCTCCGAGATGAGCCGCTGCTGGAGCCGATCGCGCGCCAGGCGCGTGGGCAGCAGCAGCAGGGCCGAATCCTCACCCTCAGCGCGCACCTGTTCAAGGTACTCGCTGAGGATGCGTTCGGTCTTGCCCGATCCAGCCGGGCCGCATAGAATGACCTGCTCAGGCATGGCTCTCTATCCCGCCATCCACTGTCTTGATGTTCTAACCCGCATTATTCACGAGCTCACCCTCGGGGCCTATCCAGAGCGGTGGGCCGTTGGGGACTGACACCATTTCGGGCGTCGTTTGCCGGAAATGGCTGTCTGTCCCCCTGTAGGGGTGGCTGAGGCTCACGCGGAACACTGCGCCGGCGGCGGAAAGGGCAGACACGGCACGACCACGACGGCAACAGGGCACTGTGCCGGAATTCCGCCGCCCCGCATGCCGCGCATGAATAATGCGGGCTGATGCTCCCGCGGTTGCCGTCCTCCCCTCTCCCAAGCCGCGCCGTCTGCGGCGAGGGAGAGGGGAAAGAGACCGCGCAGCGGACTCAGGGGAGAGACTGTCGTTCGTCGTGCCGCCATCCACTGTCTTCACGTCCTCAGGCTCCCGCGGTTGCCGTCCTCCCCTCTCCCAAGCCGCGCCGTCTGCGGCGAGGGAGAGGGGAAAGAGACCGCGTAGCGGACTCAGGGGTGAGGCCGCCGTTCGTGGTCCCGCCATCCACTGTCTTCACGTCCTCAGGCTCCCGCGGTTGCCGTCCTCCCCTCTCCCAAGCCGCGCCGTCTGCGGCGAGGGAGAGGGGAAAGAGACCGCGCAGCGGACTCAGGGGTGAGGCTGTCGTTCGTCGTTCACCCCACTTCAACCCGGCTCGCCCTCAACTCATGCGACCCGTCCTCACGCGTGTACTCATAGTAGTAGTATATCGCGCCCCCGACGGGGAGCACCTCGATGTAACGAATGCAACCATAGGGGGACATTACCCACGGCCCGCTCGTGGTGATGCGCTGCCAGTTGCGCAAGTCGTAGCTTAGCGCGAGGCCAGCCCTCTCCTCGTAGTTCTCCTCGACGCTGGCGCTACCGTCATAGAAGCCGATGAATACCGGCGGCTGATAGAGCACCGAGCCGATGCGCGTGCAGTACTGGTCCCAGCCCTCCTCCGGCGGCGAGAGGATGTCTCCCTCCCAGCTCCAGCTCAGGCCGTCCTCGCTGGTGGCGAGGCCCGTGTGCGACTTGACGATGCCGGTGTTGTAGACGTCGCCGGTCGCATGCATTGTCTCCTGCTCCTGAGCGCTGGGAGCGCGCGGGCTGGGAGCGTAGCTGACGATCATCTGATACAGGCCGCCGAGGTTGTACACCACCGGGTCCTTGATGCCCTCAATGTCCAGGTCCTCAGGCGCGAAGACCTTCGCGCGCCGGGAGGCGTCGAAGCTCTCCGGGCTATCGGACTCCATCACATCAATGCGCCACTGGTTCGTCTCCCCATCCACGAAGGATATGTAGAGCCGAAAAGCGCCCTCCGGGGGCTTGGTGATGCAGGACTTCTCCACGGAGGGACTGTCAAGCGCCTCTTTGTCGGCCTGCCAGATGTCCTCGAAGTCAAAGCCGTTCCGACCGGCCGCTATCCGACAGTTCACGCCTCGGCCCAGCTCGCGGGGCTTGCGGAGGCGATAGTAGAGGTAGAAGGTCTCGCTCTCGCCGTCGTACAAGGCGCTCGGGGCTCCCGCCCACCATCCGGCGCCCGAACCCAGGGGCTCCCTGACCGTTTGCCCCTCGGCGGGATCGAACAGAGGTGGAGCCGCCAGGAACCTTGTTGCGGGCTTCTGCCAGTTTGCGTATTGCACTTGCTGTGCCTCCTTGTCTGCTTACAGCCGCGCGTCACCTGGAGGGCCATAGCGTCATTCCCTGCGCATCCTGTGAAACCTCCACGACCGGCTGTAGGACATTGCCAGACGCGGCATCCGTATCTGCGTCGCGGGGCGGGTGGCACACGCGGCGCGCCCCGTTGGGGAGCGCCCCAGTAAACCGGACATCTCTATTGGGCACCAACCGGACATTATCACGTTGCGCTGACAGGATGAGCGTCCTCGCTTGACCACGCAGGGTTGCTTTGCTATACTAACTCACGACAATAAGCCGCGCAGACATGATGCAACGCGGGGAAGTACGGCCGCCCGAGCGGCTCCTCTTTACGTCCATGCCTGGCAGTCGGCACCGACGAAAAGGTGAGGTGCTTTTTTTGCTGCCTGTCGCTGGGACCTGCGAGCTAGGATGCGCGTACCCTGCTGGGAGGGTCGGCGTATGATACATACCGAAGGGCTGACCAAGTTCTATGGCAATTACAGAGCCATTGCAGATGTTTCCCTGCACGTAGATGAGGGCGAGATCGTGGCCTTCCTGGGGCCGAACGCCGCCGGTAAGACCACGACCATGCGCATTCTGACCTCCTTTCTGCCGCCCAGCAGTGGCACCGCGACGGTGGCGGGGCACAACGTGGTGGACGACTCCCTCGAGTCCCGGCGGTGCATCGGCTACCTGCCAGAGGCCGCTTCGCTCTACGCCGACATGCGCGTCCTCCAGTTTCTGCGCTTCTGCGCCGGACTGCGCGGCATGGGCAAGGCCGAGACCAAGGAGCGCCTCGAATACGTGCTGGCCACCTGCGGCTTGGAGGAGCGGGCAAGCAGTATCATCGGCACGCTCTCGCTTGGCTACAGACAGCGAGTCGGCCTGGCGCAGGCCCTTCTTCACGATCCCCCGGTGCTCATACTGGACGAGCCAACGGTTGGCCTGGACCCGAACCAGATACGAGAGTTCCGCAACCTCATCAAGAGCCTGGCCGGGGACTACACCGTCATGCTCTCCACTCACATCCTGCCCGAGGCGCAGATGACGTGCCAACGGGTCATCATCATCAACCACGGCGAGATCATCGCTGAGGACACGCCCGAGGCGCTCACGGCGCAGATACGGGAGGCCGAGACGCTGTACGTGGCGGTGCAGGCGGAGGATGAGGCGATCCCGCGACTGCTGCGCGACATCCCGCAGGTGACCGCCGTAAGGCCCACGGGGGACGGGAAGCACATCTTTCACGTGGACACCGAGGTAGGCGCCGACGTGCGGGCCGAGATAGCCGAGTTCGTGGTGAAGAAAGGCTGGGGACTGCTGGAACTGCGCCCGGTGGAAATGACCCTGGAGGACGTGTTCCGCGAGTTGACCACCGAAGAAGAGGAGCCTGAGTAGCCGATGCGCAAGGTCCTGACTATCGCCGGCAAAGAGCTACGCTCGTATTTCGTCTCCCCCATGGCTTACGTGGTGTTGGTCTTCTTCCTGGGGATCTGCGGGCTCATCTTCGCCCTGACCATAGGCACTCCGCAGGCGCGGGCGGACATGCGCGGGATGTTCCACACCATGGTCTTCGTGGCACTGATGTTGACGCCCATACTCACCATGGGGCTGCTGTCGCAGGAGCGATCTTCCGGCAGCATGGAGATGCTCATGACCAACCCGGTGCGCGACCTCGAGGTCGTCCTCGGGAAGTACCTCGCGGCGGTGGGTATGTTCGCGTTGCTCTGCATTATCAGCCTGGAGTTCCCACTCATCATGTCCAAGTACGGAGACCCCGACTGGGGGGCTATCTGGTCCGGCTACCTCGGGCTGTTCATGGCGGGGATGGCCTTCATCGCCCTCGGGCTGTTCGCCAGTTCCCTGACCAGCAACCAGATAGCGGCGGCGATCCTCGGGGCCTTTATCCTCTTGTTCTTCTGGCTGATAGGATGGCTCTCGTACTCGGTCAGCCAGGGCCTCGGGGACATCGCCAAGCACATCTCCATCTTCGAGAACTTCCAGGACTTCGAGAAAGGCATCATAGACAGCACGCCGATTATCTACTTCCTGTCGCTGACGGCCTTCGCGCTGTTCATGACGGTGCGCACGCTCGAGAACCGGCGAATGATCTAGGAAACGGATATCTGACCTCCGACCTCCGACATCGGACTTACGACAAGCGAGCTTTGCGTCAGAGCCGTTGCCGGTCTTTCCGCGCCCCAGGTCGGAGGTCCGAACTTCTTCAGGTAGGTGACAGCTATGTCGGACGAAAGCAAGCAACCGGAGGAAGAGCCGCGTCGGCGCGAGACGGCCGACCCCCGCATGCATCGGGAGAGCCAGCCCGCGTCCGCGCTGGCCACTGCAGCGATGTTCGCGGGGTGGACCGCCGCCTCGCTGGTGGTGGTGCTGCTCCTCTGGCTGTCCATCACCAGGAAGCTCGAGCTCGGCCCCAAGATCGTCCTTGGCGCGGCGCTTGTGTTGGGCGTGTTCTGGGCGTATTGCTACTGGGACAGCCTGAAGGCCGCCACGGGCGCCCGCGGCGTGCGCCTGGGAACGAATTCCGCTCTGTTCTCGTTGTTTGTGCTGGGGATTCTGGTACTGGTCAACATCATCGCGGTGCGGCATCACTGGCGGAAGGACCTCACCGAGGCGAAGCTGTTCTCCCTGTCCCAGCAGACGCGAGAGGTCGTGAGGGCTCTCGAGAAAGACATAGGGATAATCGCCTTCGTCTCCCCACAGTACTACAAGGCAGCGGAGGTACGGGACCGGCTGCGCGAGTACGAAGTCACAAGCCCGAAAATCAAGCTGGAGATATACGATCCGTACGTCAACCGGCAGAAGGTCGAGCAATACAATAAGCCCTCGGACGGGACCATCATCGTCAAGTGCGGAGATCGCGAGGAGAAAGCGATCGGAGGGGATGAGCAACAGCTCACCAGCGCTATCCTGGCGGTGACCAGCGGGGAGAAGACCAAGATATACTTCCTGACCGGTCACGGCGAACTCAGTTGGGAGAGCACTGACCAGCACGGCATGCGCACGATCAAGGCCACGCTGGAGAACCAACAGTACGAGTTGAAGACTCTGAACCTTGCGACCCAGAAGGAGCCGAAGGTCCCCGCAGACTGCGCTGTGCTGATGATCGTCGGCCCCACCCAGCCTCTCCGGGACAACGAGATGAAGGCGATCGAGAACTATGCGGACCAGGGTGGCAAGCTGCTCGTCGCCCTGCAACCGAAGGGGCCGGACCTCGCTGAACTCCTGAAGCCGCATGGTATCCAGCCGCTGGCAGGCACCGTCATTGACCGCTCGCGAGGGTGGTTCGGCGATCCGCTTATCCCCATCGCCATGCAGATGGGCAGCCATCAGATCACTAAGCCGCTTGCGGGCGTGGCAATTGCCTTGCCCACCACCCGCGCGTTCGAGATCCTCGAGTCCGAGGAGCCCGAGCAGCCGCCATATCCGGGCGCTCCACCACCACCGCCAAGCAAGAAAGGCGTTGCACTATTGGAGACAAGTCGCGACGCATGGCTGGAGACGGCGACTTCGGGCCCCGTGCAGAGAGACCCAGGCGAGCGCGGTGGGCCGCTGGTGATGGCGGCTGCGGTGGATGAGGGACAACAGCAGCCGGAGTATCCGGGGGCGCCTCCTCCCGAGTCCAACGAGAACGCCCTGCGCATGGTCGTCTTGGGCGACGCGGACATGATGACTGACCAGGTCATAGGCTTCGGACTCCAGGGCAATGCGTACTTCGTGCTCGACGCCGTGAACTGGCTGCTCGAGAACGTGAAGCTCATCTCCATTCCGCCCAAGAACGAGACCCCAAAGTTCCTGACCATGAGCGACCGCCAACTCAAGTTCGCTACCGTGCTGGCGGCCGTGGTCGTGCCGCTGTTGGTCATCATCTCCGGAGCAGTCGTCTGGTGGCGACGACGGTAGAACGGCGGGGAATGGGCAATAGGCAATCGGGAAACGACATGGAAGGGCGGGCAATCCGCAGCAGACACCGAGCAACGAGGAACAGGCGGTGCGGTGCCCCTTATTCCCCATTCCCCGCGGTGGCGTGGGTGGTAGCCGACCAAAGCAGGAGCGTTGAGAGACGATGAGATGGCGATTCACCGTTGCCTCGGGACTGGTCTTCGTGGCGCTGCTGGCCTGGGTGATCACTCAGGAACGTGGCAGAGTGCCCCAGGAGGGCGAGGCCTTCGGCCTGAGCGTGGACCAGGCCACGAAGCTGGAGGTTAAGCAGAAAGACAAAGACGAGCTCGTGGTCGAGAAGAGCGGCGATGACTGGCGTCTGGTCAAGCCTATCGAGGGGTTGGCCGACACCGATGAGGTCGAGCGCATGGTCAAGGCCATCGCCGAGCTTAAGCCCAGCGGCAGCCGCACGGGCCAGAACCTGGACTCCAAGGATTTCGGCCTCAAGAACCCGGAGCTAACCGCAAAGCTCTGGTATGATGGCGGCAAGAGCGTAGAGGTCAGCCTGGGCGCAGAGACGCCGGTAGGCGCGAATCGCTACGCCAAGATCGCCGGCCGCGACAAGCTCTACATAGTCAGTTCTTCCCTCCGCACCACGCTTTCGAAAGAGCCAGACAAGCTGCGGGAGAAGAGACTCGCCAAGTTCGAGAAGGATGACGTCAAGGGACTCGCTCTCGAGCACGGGCAGACGCGCATCGTCTGCGTCAAGCGCGGCGGCGAGGGCGCCGTTGCGTGGCGCATGACCGCGCCTCTCGATACCGCGGCGGACGAATGGAACGTCAAGCGGCTCATAGACAAGGTGAAGGACCTCAAGGCCGAGGACTTCCTCAGAGAGACCAAGAGCGACAAGGAGTTGGGCCTGGACAAGCCACAGGTGAAGGTCACCGTGGACCTCACGGGCGGACGCAAGCTCACCATCAGCCTCGGCGAAGAGACCAAGCGTGAAGTCGGCGACAAGCACGAGGAGAAAGATGTCGTCTTCGCTCGCAGCTCGGAGCGCAAGGAAGTCCTTCTCGTCAAGGCCGATGTTCTCAAGGACCTGAAGAAGGAAGTGTTTGACCTGCGTGACAAGAGCGTGGTGCAGCTAGACCGCGAGGACGTCACGCGCGTCAAGGTGGAGCGCAGGGAGGGCATGAGCTTCCAGATCGCGAGGCGGCCGACCGGCTGGTGGGTCGAGCAGCCCAAACAGCTCGAGGCGAAGAAGAGCGCTGTGGACGACCTCTTGTGGGATATCGAAGACCTCGACGCCAAGAAGTTCGTGACCGAGAAGGCCAAGCGCGAGGAACTCCGGGACTACGGCCTGGCGGTTCCCGACACCGCCATCACGGTCAGCCGGCGCGGTGGAAAGGAGCCGCTGAAGATCTTCATCGGCGACAAGACGAGCGAGGGCGACTACTACGCCATGACCAGCGCCAGCCAACAGGTCGTCACGATCAGCGACTTCCTGAGCAAGGACCTGCCGAAGAGCATCGAGGACCTCAAGAAGTCCGCGACGGATATGACGCCGGAGACCCACCTCTCCACCGAGAAGCACAGCGGCCAGTAGCTGACGCGGTACGCACCGAGCGGCAATGCAGGCGGCTGAGCCGAAGAAGGCTCAGCCGCTTTCATGTGGTCAAGCTTGAGCGCAGGCCGGCCAGCGCCGCCGCCGTCAGGCGAGCCGATATGCAACGCTGGAGACTGTCACGAGCCTCTTGGGATGGCTGGGGTCGTCCTCGATCTTCTGACGGATGTTGGCAATATGAGTGTCCAGGACGATGGGGTCGCCCCGGTCCTCTCCCCAGACCGTATCGCACAGTTGCGCAGAGGTGACGGGCTCGCCCTCCGCCTCGGCCAGGGCGCATAGCACCGTCATCTCGACCTCCGTGACCTCAATCTCCCTGCCGTGAAGGCGCACGACCGAGCGGCTGCGGTCCAGCTCCAGGTCGCCGCGTTGAAGGGTGTCCACCCGCTCCTGTTCTCGCATACGTCGGCGGCGGAGCTGCGACTTGATGCGAGCGACGAGTTCGCCCATCGCCAGCGGTTTCGTGACGTAGTCGTCAGCGCCGGCGTCGAGGCCCGCGAGCCGATCGGTGAGGTCGCGCCTGGCAGTGACCATCACGATGTTGACGTCTGAGAACTCGCGGACCTGGCGGCAGAGGTCCACGCCATCAGCGTCGGGGAGTATCAGGTCGAGCAGCACGAGGTCCGGCTCGTGTTGCTTGATTGCCTCCAAGGCCTCGGCGCCAGTGCCGGCGTTGAGGATGGTGAATGCGCTCTCCGCCAGCGCAGTGTCAATCATCTTGCGCGTAGCGACGTCGTCTTCAACTACGAGGATTGTCGGTCTCATGGCAGCCGCCTCCGACACCGTCGAGGGGATTTGAGCATCCCACGGCTTAACCGAACCACACCCCGTACCTGCGGAACTGCTCGCCCCCGAAGGTACCGACTAACCCGTAGAGCACCCCCGCCGTGAAGAAGTGCCCCAAGGCCAGCCCGATGAAGCCCGGAATCAGACTGCGATAAGTCGCCATCCCGCCCACGCGGAAGATCAACGTCTTCGCGAGCCAGACGAGGAACAGCGGCCCCCACAGCTTGTGTCCGAACGAGGTCGCCATTCCGTAGGCGAGCGGATGGAGCGGGAAACGCAGGAACATCATCCGCATGAGCACCAGCAAGGCCGCCACCACCATCCCGCCCCCCAGGGCGATGGTGCGAGCGAGGTCGGGTGGGCTCTGTGCGCGGGCGTAGCTGGTCAGTTGCTCATATTGCCTGACCGCTTCCCCTGAGCCCCATCCTGCCAGGGCGGTCAGGCCACCTGCACCGTACTCATAGTAAGACCGAAGGTGCAGCCACATTGCGATAGCATAACCGATGACAAGCGCAATGACAAGCACCCAGGTCATTGACTGCCGGCGCAGCTTGGTGGCATTCGCCAGCCGCCAGCCCTCAACCTGGTAGCCGACCAGGGAGGGGAAATACCCCCGCGACATGAACAGCAGCGTCGTGAAGATGGTGGCAGTCTTCCAGCTCCCATCGTACAGCCAGTGGCTCCCGAACACGTACTTAATCGCTTTGTAGTGCTGCGAGTAGGGGAATGCCCAGATCATGGGCACCCCCACCTCGGCGCGAATGCGCGCGTACACTATCGCAGAAATGAGGAGCAGCCCCAGATAGACCAGGGCCACCTTCAGATTCATCCCCGCGTAGTATACCCACGCCAGCCAGACCACTAACCCCACCACCAGGCAGATGAGGGCCATCCGATAGGTCATCGGCTCGGCTGAGTCGTCCACCCCCGGCGCATTGCCCAGGGCCTTCGCAAGGGCCTCGCGCAGTTGATTGCGCCCGACCCAGAGCAGGGCGATACCCAGCGCAATGTACGCCCCCATGCACTGCTCGTAGCGGTAGGGCAGCCCTGCCTGCTCGTAGCCCATCGCGGTGCCAAACACCGCCACCAGCTTCACCGCCAGATAGAACACCCACGTGCTTAGAGCGATCTCTGTGCTCATCAAGTAACCGAAGCCGATGACGGCGGGCCGGTAGTGGAAGATGAAGGGCCGCATCGCGCTCCAGGGGCGCTCAGTAAAGAGCGCGCCGATGTCGTAGAACTTGCCCAGCGACTTCACCGACGGAATGTAGGCGTTGACGATGTTGGTCACGTTGTAGACGAAGGACAGCGCGAAGCCGACCCACATGACAGGGTTGCGGAAGAAGCCTACGAGCAGGTCGCTGCCTGCGAGCCCCTCGGTCATCTCCAGGGGAAGGTACTGCAGCGGATATGTCAGCTTCTCCTTCTCTGACCACTGCCGCCGCAGCAGCGCCATCAGCCCCAGCAGGATCAGCCAGAAGGAGAGGAAGAACACACTCCATGCCAGCAGCGGTACCGCCCAGGGCCGCCAGGGGATCGCGCCGTTCTCAGAGCCCTCGTAGAGCATCCGGATTGCTTCGCGATCGTGCGGCACGATCCAGCCGGGCATGTACTGCTGGTAGGAGGCGAAGTCGTTGCTGGGGGTATCGAAGTAGAAGAGCACCGGGATCGTGTTAGCCAGGAACCTGATGATGCCCGGCCCGGCCATCGAGGTCGCGACCGTGAGGAAGACGTAGACGATTATGACCTCGCGCCGATCCAGCGACAGATGGCGAGACAGGCGGCGCGTCAGCGGGACCACCAGCACAAGCAAGACGAGAAAGCCCACGGCAGGCACGGGGGGCACGGACTCGGTGATCTGACAGAACAGCGTCACGACCTCAGAAGCGTCAATCCAGTAGCTGGCAATGACGGTCGCCACGATGGCGACGATCATCGAGCGCCAGGTCAGCCCGAGCAGTCGCTCCCCCTGCTCCTGGTCCGGTCGGTTCGTCATCACAGTCTGCGACGTTGCTTCAGCCATGGGACCCTCTAACCCACATTATTCATCAGCGGCATGCGGGGCGCGGGGAATCCGGCGCAGCGCCCTGTTGCCGTGGTTGTCGTGCACTGTCCGCCGTTTCCGCAGCTAGCGCAGTGTGTTGGGCGAGCCTCAGCCACCCCTACAGGGGGACAGACAGCCATTTCGGGCGTTCCCGCCCATGGGCGGGAACGCCCGAAATGGCGCCAGTCCCCAACGGCCCACCGCCTCGGATAGGCCACGACCGTGAACTCGTGAATAATGCGGCCTGAGCGGCCATCACCGCGCGGCGCTGACCAGTACCCGCTCGGGTGAGGTGCTCAAGTACGGGCAGACATCCCCCGCGAGCCAGAAGCTGACATCCTGCATCGGCTCGGCGCGCAGCGTCCAGACCTTCCCCGCCTCCTCCGGACGCACCTGCACCTCCATCTCTGCGCCGGCGTAGTTGCCGTCCGCTTCAAAGGCCACGCGACCTGTCGGCGAGGTGAGGACAAAGCGCGCCGTCTCGTCCGGCCCGCCGTCTTGCGCGCCGAACTTGAATCCCCTCGAACCCGGTGGCACATAGAAGTACCGCGTGATGTTGCTCGTGAAGAGCGGCAGTGGGTCCTCCCGCGTAGCCATCTCCGCGACCGGCCGGTTCTCAATCTGCACTCGCACCGATCCCGAGCCGGGCGCTACCTCAAGGTAGTACGCGCCCGTGACCTTCGCCGGCTCGCGAATCTCCTGGCTCTCGTCCACCGGGATGCTACCCTCCGCGACCGTCTTGAGGTCGGGGTCGAGCAGGCGGAAGGTCAGCGTGTCAGTGTAGTGCGTCACGCGCACGTTCGTCAGCTTGATGCGGAGCCTCTCCCCCGCCTCCGCGTAGATGGCGAACTTGCCGCGCTTGCGAATCTGAGGCAGGTCCGCCGCATCGGGCGCCGCCCACTTCTCCGCCTGCGCCAGGAGAGGTCGCAACGGCTCCAGCACGTTGGCCGTCAGGAAGGCGATAACCTCGGTATCCGCAGCCTCGCTGTAATCGGCGGCGCAGCGCACCTGATACGCACCCACCGGGGCGTCAACAGGCGGGGTGACTGAGAGTTGCACGTCCGTGTCCTTGAGCGCAGGCGCACCGCCCTGCGGCGGCTCGGGAGACACCTGCCATCCGTCGGGGCCCGATGCCGTGAGCTTGATGTTCAGATCGTACGGCGACCAGTTGCGCAGGCGGACATCGGCGAAGCCGGTTCGACCCGCGACGACGGTCAACGGCTCGCTCTGTCCTTGAATCTCGAACGGTCGGTTGGCCTCCAGCCGCAGGATGTCAGTGAGGTAGAACTCCTGACCATCCTTCTCGACCCGCGCACACGCGAGCACCGGGATCATGCGTTCGACGTAATTGCCCTTATGCAGATGCAACCGCGGGGTGAAGACGCGCATGTTAGACGTCAGGCGCTTGGGCTTGTCCAGCCCTTCGACGGGTAGCCCGGCCTCGCCGAAATCGCCGATGGGGACCACCTCCACAACCGCCAGATCGTCGAAGACATCCCCCCACGCCGTAAGTCTTAGCTCCTTGGGTATCCCCGGGGCCAGCCAGCGATGCTGCGCCGTCAGCTTAAGCTGGCCGCCGACATGCGCCACTGCCAGTGTCCGAAGCTGATTGTGCACCCTCATCAGAGGGCTGACCGGCGACAACGCACCGGGAAGTTCGCTGAGGCTGACCTCCAACTCGTACAGCGCTTGAGTAGCTTCAGCGAGGGCTTGTTCTCTCTGTCCCGGTGGTCCGTCCGTGAGAGCGCGCAACCTATCGGACAGTGTCCGATATCGCTCTCGGCTCCGACCGCCGGCGGCCATCAGGCACCGTTCGACCCCTTGCGTGTCCATGACAGCATAGCCAACAAGATAGCACTCCCAGGCTGGCCCCGCGGGGAGCGTAAGGATGCTCGTGGCCTTGGTCGTTAGCGCGCGTGCAGCGTGCCCCGTGAGCACATCCCTAGCCACGACGAGCCCAGGCGCCGCGAACTTGAGTTCGCTCCCCTGCGAGACGAGGCAACTGAGATGCCGGTCATCGCCTGACTCCACGACGACCATGCCGTCGCGTGGCACCGTCGCCGCGTGCGGCAGTCGCCGTAGCAACAGGAAGGGCTTCTCCGCCAGGTCGCGAGGCAAGCCACGACCCTCCGCGGCGGGCCCGTGCACCTCTGCCTGATGTCCTCGGGCCGGCCGCCGTTCCGTCGTCTCATCAATACGCATTACCTCGACGAAGGTTTCGTCGCCCCGCTTCGAGCGATGCACATTACCGTCGCTGCAAGCCCACAGCGAATCCGCCGGGACCTCTATCGGCGGGAACTCTCCGTCTTCGACGGTCAGCAACTCCCACGGCGTGTCATCCAACTCCCTGCCAACCGAGGCCCGCTGCACATCGGTCGTGATGACGTAGATGGCGACGCTGCGCGCGGGCAGCGTCAGCGTGTGCAGGCCGCCGGGCTTCCCGATGACCTTAGGCTCCCGCGGCCAGGTGCGCACGAACTGCGCAACGGGGTCGAGGCCCAGCTTGTCCGCGCGGACCGTCAGCTCGACCGGCTGCTCCTGCTCGGTGATGTTCACCATCACGACCGCCAGGTCCGCGTCCCTCTCCCACGCCGAGGCCATGACCGCCGGGCCGGACCAGACTCGCTGCCGGTCGCGTCTCATCGTGTACCGCACTTCATAGGGTTGGGCGGCCAGCTCCAGCCCGCACTTGCCTGCGGGGGAGCTGAGCGGACGCACGGCAATGCGTCGCCAGGCGCCCCCTTGCAGGAAGCGCTGCCCGGTCACGTAGTAAGCCTGGACGATCTCGCGCAGGAACTCGGAGTTAGGGTCACCCGGCATGGGGTCCGGCGGCGCGCCGGTAGAGTTCAGCGGCACCGAGCCCCAGATGAACGTCTCCCCCATCTGCCAGGCGAAGAACTCCGGCGGGAGAGAAAGCCCCGCATCACTGCCGAAGTTGATGGTGTAAGGGTGATAGACAGCGGTGAAGAGCGGGGACACCTGCTCACCCGGGGCGGGCCAGGAGCGGCTCACATCCAGAGTCAGGTAGCCGTCCATCACGTCCAGATACAGCTCTCCGATCTCCTCGGTGAAGAAGCTCGCCTGCGGGTCGAGGCGCCGAATGTGCGCCCGCAGGTCGTGCATGAGCTTGCGGTTGCCCTGTCCCTGGTAGTTGCCGCCGCGAATCGAGTGCCCGTGGCTGGGATCGTAGCAGGGCCGCGCTCCGGTAGCCGCCAGGCAATCGAGATAGACACCGTTGACCCCATGTTCCCAGATGAGCTTCTCGGCCGTCTCGCGCATCTTCGCGCGCCACTGCTCGGTGGCCGGACACATGCGCGCGAATACCTCGCCGTTGATGTCCCATGCGTAGATGTCCCCGGCTTCGTTCTTCATTGCCGCGGCGAGGCCGTTCTCGCGAATCCACGACTGCGTATCCGTGTCCCAGATGACGCCATTGATGTACGGCAGCGGGCGCACACCGAGGTCGCGCGCGTCGCGGATACCCTCGAGGAAGTAAGGGTCGGGCGGGAGCTGCTCGGGGTAGTTGTCATCGAAGCGAGCGATGTTGTAACGGTAGTAGTGCGAGGCCATCGGCACGCGCAGCCACTTGCGATACGCCGCCCATTCCGGCAGCACCTTCGCCGGCTCGTGATAGAACTTCGCCCAGAAGCCGACCTCGCGGAACCACGGCGGCACCCACCGGGCTAGCTCCTCGCTGCCCGCCGCCGGCATTTCCTCGGGCCACTCGTTCGCCGGCCCGCGAGAGCACCAGACCTGCTGCTTCGCCCAGTCGCGGTATATCGCCGCCGCCTCGTGGTAATCCCCGGTGAAGGCGGCCACCACCGCGTCGTACGGCATTGAGTAGCCAACGGCAATCGCGCCTGCCGACGGCTTCGTGGGCCAGGTGTCAAGTTGCGGGATGTTCTCGATCCACCACGAGAGCTGGCCTGGGATCTCGCGGGAGTCAACGGCGAAGAGCTTGTAGTACGCCTCGCCATCCTCTGCCGCCCAGTACAGCCCGGCCGCATCGCTGCGATCCGGCGACCAGCCTGTGTCCGTGCGATAGCCCTCGACCTGCGGCAACTCCGGTTCCCGCCGGTCCTCAGTGCCCCAGTAGGCGAGAAACTGCATCGAGGCGGGCTGCGGGTAGCTGAGCCGAGTGCCCCAGGCCAGGTTCGTCGGATCGCGCACCAGCCGGCCCCAGTAGTGCGGCACGCACATCTGACCGTCACCGAGGCTTCTGACGCCGCCCATGCGCGGGAAGTCCACCTGCCAGAGCACGCCCGCAGCCTCGCCTTGAACCTCAATGTGCCAGTACGATTTGCTGCTGCCCTGCGGCAGCCTCACGGTGACCGTCACCGTCAGGTTCGCCTGGCACTCCCCACTGCTCACGCCGGACCAGGTGATGGTGAGGGTGTCTGCGGCAAGCCGATGCGAGGCCTGCTCCGCATCGGCTGCGGTGAGCCGATAGCTGGCGCCGGCGGCATCTCGGACCTCGATCATCCAGGGCGAGCGATCCTGCGCAACGCCCTCGGGACGAGGAGCGATGAAGTTGAGGTCGTGCGCGCGGTTGACGAGACCGCTGATGGCGTACCCGTCCTCGGCGTCGAGGATGAGGGCCAGGTTTGCGTTGGACAGCTCCACCTGCTCACCAGCCCACAGGCCAGCGCAGGTCAACCAGGTCACGACGACCACGGCGCCCACAGACACATGCCTGGGCACACTGCCACCTCCTTGAGGCTCACGCTCCTAGCCCGGTGCCTTTCGCTGCTCTTTCCACGGGTCGGCCTCATTGTGGTAGCCCCGGGTCTCCCAGTAGCCCGGCCGGTCCTCGGCCACCAGGACGATCCTGCGCACAAACTTCGCGGCCTTGTATGCGTAACGGTGAGGCACCACCAGGCGCACCGGCCGTCCCTCGTCCGGTGTCAGCCATTCGCCGTTTTGCTTGATGACAAGCGCCACGTCCGCCTCATCCGCATCAGAGAGCGGGAAGCTCGTCGAGTATCCGTCATCGGACTCCACGAAGACGAACCTGGCCTCCGGCTTCACGCCCGCCTGCTCCAGCAAGGTGCTCAGCCGCACGCCCTCCCACTCAATGTCCAGCACCGACCAGCCCTCCACGCAGTGTAAGTCGCTCTTTCCGCGGTAGTCCACACGCCCTCTGAACTCGTCCCAGGACAACTTCAAGGGGGTCTCCACCAGTCCAGTGACCTCGAGATTCCAACTCTCAGGATCAAACGGCGGGTTGTGCCCGAGGTTTATCTTCCGGGTCTCAGCGATTGCCCTCTGTCCCGGCGGCAGTTTCGGCTTGGAACCCACGATTATCCCTCCAATCAAGTGCATCTGCTAGTGGACTTCGCCCACGCTGGATCAGTTACCTCCAAAGATGGCTCACAAAACAGGCCATGTTATGCTTGACAAACAGAGTTAGCCTATGCTAACATGCGCCATAGTAAGGAGCGCTTCGATGGCAGGGGGTGTCTGATGACCGCCACAGCCGGACTCACAGAATCAATGGAGGACTACCTGGAGGCCATTTACCAGCTCCAACGCGAACGGGAAGTCGCGCGTGTCAAGGACATCGCGGTGCGTCTCAAGGTGAAGATGCCCAGCGTCAGTAACGCACTCATTGCCCTGAAGCAGCGGAACCTGGTCGAGCACGAGAAGTACGGTTACGTGACCCTGACCCGGGAGGGTCTGGCGCGGGCCGAGCACGTATATCAGCGGCACCAGGCAATGACGCGTTTCCTGAGTGACATACTCCAGTTAGATGAGGACCAGGCTGAGGCCGAGGCGTGCGAACTGGAGCACGCCCTGCGCGCAGAAACACTACGCCGCTTGGTAGCATTCATTGACTTCATCGAGCGGTGCCCGCGCGGCGGGGCGACCTGGTTGCGTCACCTGTCGGGCCGGTGGGAGGACCTGCCATGCGACGGCGATTGCGAGAAGTGCATCGCGGCGATAGAGGTGCCTGAGCGGCACCCTTTTCTGCCGAGGGAAGGGAGTGAGAAGGCCGTGACGCTTGAAGAGTTGACACCCGGCCAGCGCGGGAGGGTGCTCAGAGTATCCGGCGAGGGCGGGGTCCGGCGCCGCATCATGGACATGGGCGTGACGCCGGGGAGCGAGATTGAGGTCGAGCGCATCGCGCCCCTGGGGGATCCCATAGAAGTAAAGGTGCGCGGCTATCATCTTTCGCTTCGAAAAGGGGAGGCGGCGCAAATTGCTGTCGAACTTGAGTAGCCCGCCCGCAGGCACACCGCTGATTCCGTTGTCTATGCTAGGACCCGGCGAGAGGGGAGTGGTCGTGGACATGCGCGGGGGGCGCGGTATCCGGGGTCGCCTCTCAGCAATGGGGCTGGTCCCTGGAGTTCAGGTGAGCGTTGTGAACAACGGGGGCAACGCCGGGCCGCTGATCGTCGCCATTATGGACACGCGCCTCGCGCTGGGACGCCGGATGGCGCACAGAATCCTGGTTCAGCCGCTCTAATCTTGTGAGCAAGGCGTCGTTCCCCTTCGACGGGACCCCGGCCTTCGCCCTGGCAGGTGAACAATAAGTGCCCAAGTCCGTCGCTGAGCAAAACGAAGCGGTCAAGACAGGCGAGATCACTCTCGCGCTGGCCGGCAATCCCAACTCGGGCAAGACCACCGTCTTCAACGCCATCACTGGCGCACATCAGCACGTGGGCAATTACCCCGGCGTGACCGTCGAAAAGAAGGAGGGGGACCGCCGCGTGGGCGATACCAACGTTCACGTGGTTGACCTCCCCGGCACGTACAGCCTGACGGCGTACTCCCTGGAGGAGCGGGTGGCGCGCAACTTCGTCATACAGGAGCACCCCGACGTCGTCATGGACATCGTTGACGCCTCTAACCTTGAGCGCAACCTCTATCTCGCCACGCAGTTCATTGAACTCGGGGCCCCCACCGTCCTGGCGCTCAACATGACGGACCTTGCGGAAGCGCGCGGCAAGCACATTGACGTGGAGCTGCTGTCCCGGCTCTTGGGCGTGCCCATCGTTCCCATGGTCGCGACCAGGGAGGAGGGCATTGAGGAGGCGCTGGCGGTCGCCGTCGAGACCGCACAACAGCGCCGCACGCCCACGAAGCCGATCACCTACGGGCACGAGTTGGAGGAGCACGTCGAGCGGCTCACCGAGTTGATTGACGGGGCTGGCGGCATGGAGGGGCTACCCTCGCGCTGGGTCGCGGTGAAGCTGCTTGAGAACGACCCCGAAGTCCACGAGATGGTTCAGCAGTCCCTGACTGACGGCGCTGCCGTGGTCGAGGCCGTGATGCGCGCTCGAACCCATCTTGAGCAAGTGGTCGGCGACGACGCCGAAGTCGCCATCGCGGACCAGCGCTACGGCTTCATCTCCGGCGCCTGCGCCGAGGCGACTCGGCAAACCCACGAGGCGCGTCGCGACTGGTCCGCGGCCATTGACCGGGTGACCACCAGCCGACTGCTCGGCATCCCCATCTTCCTGCTGTTGATGTGGCTCCTTTTCGAGATGGTCTTCACCCTCGGCGCCCCGCTCATGGAGTGGGTGGACATGTTCTTCGGCTGGCTGGGGAATGCCACGGCAGAGCTGATTCCTCCAGGCCAGGTGCAATCGCTGGTCGTGGACGGCATCATCGGTGGAGTCGGCGGAGTGCTGGTCTTCCTTCCACAGATACTGCTGCTGTTCCTCGCCATCGCGATTCTGGAGGATAGCGGCTACATGGCGCGCGCGGCCTTTGTCGTGGACCGGCTAATGCACAAGATAGGGCTGCACGGCAAGAGCTTCATTCCCATGCTCATCGGCTTCGGCTGCACGGTGCCGGCGGTGATGGCGACGCGAACGCTGGAGAATCGCCGCGATCGCCTCCTGACCATCCTGGTAACGCCGCTGATGAGCTGCGGGGCCCGGCTGCCCGTCTACGTGCTGCTCGCCGGCGCCTTCTTCCCCGCCGCAATAGCCGGAAAGATCATCTTCGGAATCTACGTGCTTGGCGTCATCCTGGCGATTCTGATGGCGAAGCTCTTCGGTGTGTTCCTGCTGCGCGGGGAGGCGGCCCCCTTCGTGATGGAGCTACCGCCGTATCGGATGCCCACCCTCAAGGGCACTCTGATTCACATGTGGGAGCGAGGCTGGATGTTCCTGAGGAAGGCGGGCACCATCATCCTGGGAGTGTCTATCCTGATGTGGTTCCTGCTCAGCTACCCTCGGCCGCCGGAGAGCCCTGAGGGCGCGCAGGCGGTGAGCATCCCGAGCATCGAGTACACCTACGCCGCGGACATGGGGAAGGCCATCGAGCCGGTGCTCAAGCCGCTTGGCTTCGACTGGAAGATAGGCATCGGCCTGGTGGCCGGCTTTGCCGCCAAGGAGGTCGTGGTGGCTACCTTCGGCACGATATACTCCCTTGAGGGTGCGAACGAGACCTCAGAAGAGTTGTCCGATGCGCTCCGCAAAGATCCGGTATTCAGCCCGCTGGTCGCACTTGCCCTGATGGTCTTCGTTCTTATCTACGTGCCCTGCATGGCGGCTGTAGCGGTCATCAAGCGCGAGACGAACTCATGGAAGTGGCCGCTCTTTGTTATCTTCTACACGACCGCCCTGGCGTGGATCGTGTCATTCATCGTCTACCAGGGCGGTCGGTTGGTAGGGCTCGGATAGAGGAACAGCAGGCAATGGCCAAGCAGCCAACGGCGAGCAATAGAGACTACCGCAAGCCGGGGCTAAGCAGAGGGAAGGGGGGATAGCACACAACGGACTTGTCGCGGCAACAAGCAAGCGCCGACGCGCGGTCAGGCGCGCCGGCGCCGGAGGAGATGTGCTAAGCACACCTCGCCACCTCAAGCTTAGCACTCCCCTCCCCTGACGGTCAAGCCGTCCAACCAAAGAGTCAGGAGCATCGTTTTAAGAGTAAGTCGGCTTGTGAGTGTAGGGCGGGGACCCGTGCCCCGCCCATCGGAGGCCCCTGTGCGCCCTTACAACAGCCGCGCGGGATGGCGGCTAGCAAAGCCGTGCCGTGCG
>JALGVE010000019.1 GCA_029820045.1 Candidatus Zipacnadia bacterium
GTCATCGAGGTGGGGGAGAGGGTCGTCAACCTCAAGGAAGGCGACCATGTGCTGCGGGCCTGCGCGGTCTATCCTGGCGAGAGGTTAGGCGAGTTCTCCTCCGGCTGGGGCGGCTTCGCTGAGCTGGGCCTGGTGACGGACCGCGAGGCGCAGATCGCCGACGGGATAGAGCCAACCGCCTACGCCCGCTTCCAGCAGGTCGTGCCCGCCGAGATGAGCCCGGCCGACGCCACCATGCTCATCACCCTCAAGGAAACCCTGAGCTGGCTGCAGGACCTCGAGGTCAAGCCCGGAGATGACGTCCTGGTCATCGGCGACGGCTCGGTGGGCCTGAGCTTCGCGCACTGGGCGAAGGTGCTCGGCGCGGGGAGCGTCGCGGTCGCCGGCCACCATGAGGACCGGCTGGAGCGGGCCCTCCGCATCGGCGCGGACCTGGCGATCAATACCGGGGAGCAGGACCTCGCGGCAGCTTTGCTGTTGGCCGGCGGGCCGCCGAAGTTCCACGTGGTCATTGATTGCGTGGGCGGGAGCGAGAGCCTGCATCAGGCGATGAGCTTAGTGGCGCCGGGCGGGACGGTCAGCCCCTACGGGACGCAGCCGCGCGAGAAGTATCCGGTGGACTTCGGGGTGGGGGGCGGTAGCTACAGGATACAGTTCGCGTACGGGGGAGAGGGGCGCGCGCACGAGCAGATGCTGGACGCGGTGAGGCTCGGGCTGGTGAAGCCGTCCGACTACTACTCCCATGAGATGCCCTTCGAGGAGATTGTCGAGGCCGTTGAGATGCTAAGGTCGCGAGAGGCGCTGAAGGTGGTGCTGACGACGGGGAATGGGGAATAGGGAATGGGCAATGGGGAACGGGGAACGGCATCTGCAGGGCGATGACCTTGAGAGTTGGTCAGTAGGACAGGTGCCCTCACCTGTCCGAAATGCCGCTAGAGAGGCGCCCTCACCTGTCCGCCGTGCGACCCTTACGCGCGGGGAGCTTGGGGCAACATGGGGCCAGTCCCCCCACGGCCATCTGTGCCCGCGACAAGCGGGGGGGAGCTTAAGGCAGCGGGGCGCGAGGGCGCGCCCCGCCACAAGTATACCTGCGTCACTCCAACTCGATGACCTTCATCCAAGGCGGAGGGGCCAGGGGAGCGAGGCGCAATCCCTGCGGCGTCTCCTCCACCAGCAAAGGTGGGCCGTCAGCCAGATGGTACTTGCCGGCACGCCTCTCGATGTCATGCCCTCGCCCACGCAGAATGGAGAGCTCGCGCTGCACGTGCCGAGGAGCGATGCGCAGTTCGCGCGCGAGTTCCTCTAGACTGCGGGGCCGCCTCTTGAGCAGGCCCCAGATCCAGACGGGGATGCTCTTTTCCGGATCACCCAGGCTTCTGGGCCCGAACGGGCCCGTCTCGGGCCGCCAGCGGGGATCATCATCCTCCGGCTCCTCCTCGAACTCCAGTCGAATGTATGTGACACCCATCTCCAGTCCTCCCTCCTGTGTGACTCATGCGAGCCTGGCTGCCATCTCCCGTCCTTGCCGCTCGTTTGCCCTCTTCAGGAAGCATCGGCGAGTTCCCTGATCCCCCGCCTGATTGGCGCGAGTCTGAGGCCCGAGCAGGTCTCCTCTACCTGCAGCGGAGAATCGTCAATCAAGTGGTACTGTCCGCCGCGCCTCTCAATATTCTGACCGTGCCGCCGCAGAGTCAAGATCGCCTGATGGATCTCGTGCCGCGTGGTGCGCAGTTCCATGGCCAGTTCCTCTGGGCTGCGCGCATCGGCTTTCAGCAGCTCCCAGATCAAGATGCGCATACTCTTGGGCGGCTCGGTCGGCTCCTGGCCCGGGTACCGTCCTACCTTTGGTCGCCACGGCGCCCACTCGTCATCTCGCTTCTTCTTTGATGGCATCTCGATGTACGTGATTGCCATCGAATGCATCCTCCCTCCAGGCGTATCTGGTAAGTTGCCTACTACCATCACGCCTGTTAGACAGAGGAAGCGACTAAAAAGTTCCACATTCTGCCCGGGGGCCGCGTATAGTAGTAAGATACTTCCGCCCGCGCAGGGCAACAATAGCTCTCGCCTACGGCTTCGCCTCAACCGGGCGGCCCGCCAAAGTCAACCCCTCGCCCTCTACCAGCGCGCAGGCAAGGGGCTGGCCGTTTGCGTCCACCCGTAACATCCCCGCGCGACACGTGGCAGACAGACTCACCTCGGGGACCTCAAATTGCCGCTGCTCATCCGCCATCAGCAGGTAATCCGTATGATCCTCGAAGGCCACCTCTATCGCTGCGGCCGAGGCAGAGGGAGCGGCCAGCGCCAGCTCGCGCGCCTGCACGGGCAAAGGTTCGTCCCGGAACGGAAGCAGCAGTGTCACGTAAGAGGCCGGCAGCGGGCCCTGCCGCCGAATCCGCAGCACCGGCCGCCGTTCGCGCTTCGTATAGGCGTAGGAGACCCAGCCCTCAATCTTCTCCATCTGCGCACCCTCAAGCCGCAGCGGCAGCATCATCAGGCCAGGGCCGGCCTTGGTGATAGCGGTGGCCGTATTGTCGTCAATGGTCAGCTCGCCGGGCGCGCACTGGAAGTGCTGGTCCACGGTGTGCTCGCCCTCGCCGGAGACCGTGTCGAGCAGCGCCCAATAGGAGGGCCCGGTCTTCAGACCGGCCCGCTTGACGAAGAGCACGCGCCGCCGGGAGGTGATCTCTGGGTAGCCCTGGTGCCAGCCATCGGCGTAATCGAGGAGTTCCTCCGAGTGCCAGCACTCCAGGTGGCCGGGGGAGCGATCCTGGTTGGCCTCGTCAACGCTGAGCGTGGAGTGCGAGCTGGTGCGCGCGTGCTCAGCGCGGCCCTCGCCGTAGTAGAGGTAGCTGCCGGAGTCAGGCAGAAGCGTAGCGCCGTAGGCGTAGACGATCACCTGCAGGTTATCGGGCTGCTGGTGGCCGCCACCCCAGGGCGCGGTGTCAAACAGCAGCCAGCGGGCGTCCCTATCAAGCCAGGCTGACCGCATGATGTGATAGCTCGCGTAGGGGAAGCTGTGACTGACCTCGGCCGGCGGGACGCCCTCGGCGCCCTCGGACAGCAGCCAGCGCATGTCCTCGCGGCCGAAGAAGTCGCGGCCGGTCCTGAGATAGCCGCCCACGCTGCCCGGCCAGGCGTCACCTAACATCGGGACGGTGCCGTCCGGCTTGCTCAGATACATCAGATACTCGTGCATCTTCTCCACGCGCTGCATGTAAGTCTCGGGCACCTCCAGGCCCGCCTCCTTCACCATCTGCGCGATGGACAGGAAGCTGCGGGCCACGCCGCCGTGGTAGCTGGGCGTCAGCTCCACCTGGGCGCCGTCGGGGTAGACCTGCGCGTCAATCTCGCCCAGTATCCGCGTCCAGGCCGTGTCTTTCCAGCTCTGCGCGTTCTTGAACTCGGGGAGGAACAGGCCGGCCGTCAGCAGGCCGCGGCTCTCGGCGAGCCCCCAGTTGCTGCCTGAGTGAAAGCGGCCCTGGGGCATAAGATACTCCGCGTGCTCGGCGAGGGAGTTAAGCATCGCCACCTGGTCCTGGGGCGTGAACTGCGGGGCGTCAATGAAGGAGACGTACACCGTCAGCCAGGTGCCGATGCGGCCGCCGGTCTCGAGCGTGCGCCAGGACCAGGACGTCCCCGGCGGGTTATCGGCGATCCAGTCGCCCAGCAGGGCGACCCACTTCTCGGCATATTTCGCCTCGCCGGTCGCCAGGTAGGCCGCGGCAAGCGCCCGCCAGGCGGAGTGACGGTTGAACTGCCACGGCCACTCCCGGTCGCCGACGGGGTTAAAGGACCAGTCAATCGGCTCGGGGACGTGAATGAAGCCGTAACTGCCCTGCCCGACGAAGTTGTTCTCGAGCGCCATGTCGGCCTCTTCCAACTGGCGAGCGGAGACCGTGTGCTCTTCCCCGCGCGCCGGCGCGTAAGGATAGCGAGGCTCCTGGCGTTCCTGGTAGTACTTCACTACCTCCGCGCAGGCGCGTTCCTCATCTTGCGCCTGCCACGCCGCCTTCGCCTCCTCCAGGCCTGGGTAGTCCAGATTCAGGCGATCGAAGAAGAGCTTAACCAAGGGTACCCACTCCTCGATGGTAATACGCAGGTCCCGCAGCTTGCACCATTCCTCAGTAGTGTGCAGCCCGCCCCAGGCAACGCCGACATACATCTCCCGGCCGCGGAAACGCAACAATTGATGGGCAAAGGCGGTGCGCGCCTGCTCAGACACCCCGACAGGCTCCGGCACATCGTCCCCGAGATAAGAGTGCGCGCTGAACACCACGGCAACCTGCTCGCGGTCGCCCTTCTCAAACACACACTCCGTCTCCGGGCCGGCGCCGAGCGCCTCGAACTGCTCCGGCGTCATCGCCACCAGGTCCACCATGCCGCAGCGGTTGTCGTTGGCACAGAAGGTCGCGTAGGAGAAGCCGAGCGTCAGCGAGTCCTTCTCCGGCACGGTGACTTTCTTCAGGATGAAGATGTGCCCGCGGGCATTCTCAGCCTCCGGGTCCTCGTCAATATCCACGTCCAGGCCCGCTTCCGCAGGATCACCGGAGAGGCTCACCTCCCAGGTAGGGTAGTGGCCGGCCTTATCGGCGTCGGAGGTGCGCGCCCGGCGGACCTGCCAGGGCCCCAGAGCCTCCTGCGCGACCATCGGCATGCACACCCCGAGCAAGAATAAGCAAGCAGTTACAGCGCGCATACAATCACCCTCGATGGCTGCGGATGTCGCTGTCTGTAGACTTCCGCACGGAACGCCGGAGTCCTGGTCTTGCAGGGTCTTGGAGACATCGCCAAGAAGGTCGCCCGCGGGCAGCGGCGAAGGCTTGAGTGACAGGAGATGAGGCCGCGACTGCCGGAGGCTGGATGAATGAAGCTGGCATATCACACCACAGTCATCGGTGAGCCTCAGCCACTGGCGGAGCTGGTCCCCGTAATGGCCGAGGCCGGGCTGCCAGCCATCGAGGCGGCCTCTGCAACGGTCCGGTGGTTCAAGCCCGATATCGAGGAGCAGCTCGACAGGGCGCGCGACGCCCTCGCGCTCACCGGGCTGGAGCTCTACTCAGTGCACGCGACTTTCGACGAGGAGTTGGACTGGAGCAACCCCGACGAAGAGAACTGCGAGTTGGCGCAGGGGATGATGGGCTCGGTAATCGAGTGGAGCGCGGAGTTGGGGGCGCGCATTGTCGTGCTGCACCCGGGCAGGATCGCCGAGGGGGAGACGGACGCTGGCTATGTTGAGCGGCTGGGCAACAACATCGCGCCTCTGGTGATCACCGCCGAGACTGAAAAGATAACGCTGGCCCTGGAGAACATGCCCTACGAGCGCGAGCACACCGAGGTGATGGCCCAGGTCGCGCGCCTGCTCGCCAGCGAGCGGCTGGTGGTCTGCCTGGACACGGGGCACGCGCATATCAACGAGGGCCTGCGCAGGGCCCTGGAGGTCGGCGGAGAGCAGATAGGCCACATCCACTTGCACGACAACGACGGGAAGAGCGACCAACACCTCCTGCCGGGGGAGGGGAACATCAACTGGCGGGATTTCATGCCCTTCATAGGCCCTGAGAGCGAGTTTCAGGGGGCGGTCGTACTGGAGGCGCACCGGCCGGAGAGCGTCAGCCTGGCGGAGCTGCATGAGAAGATGTGTGACTTCGTGGAAGGGAGAGGAATGGGCTGACCTCATTCGCACTCGGGCCTTCCAGCCCGACCATAGACGCTCCAAGGAGAGGAATGAGTAACATGACCAGGCGAATCGTCGCAGCTTTGGCCATACTGCTCATCACCGCCGCGAGCGTACACGCGCAGGACCTCGACGGCAAGGTGCTGCTGCGCTACAAGTGGAATGCCGGGGAGGAGGTGACGCTCAAGGTCGCCAATGTCTCTGAGGGCGACATGCTGACGACTGACATGACCAAGGAGCCGCCCGAGGAGACGGACATGTACATCAAGACCGTCAATTCAATGCCCTTGTATCAGACCATCGAGGCCGTGGACGAGGAGGGCAACGGCACGATCGCGTACCAGATGGGCATAATGGAGATGGACATCACCGCCGGCGACAAGCCCCCACAGCACATAATCATGGACCCGGTCGCAAAGACCATGACCGTGAACGGCGAGCCGACACCGATGCCCAAGACCGGACTGGGCTACTTCGGAGGCTCATTTCGGATGGTCATGACCCCGCTGGGCGAGGTGCTGAGCTTCGAGGCGCCGGAGGCGGAAGGCAACCCGTCGGACATAATGGGGCTGTCGCCGAGGCAGTTCGCCCAGATGGCGCGGGCCTCGCAGATGCAGTTCCCCGCCGAGCCCATCCGAGAGGGCTACAGTTGGGCGCAGACGGTGGACCTGAGCGCGCCGCAAGCCGCTCAGGAGGGCGGGGATGCCGAGGCCGAGGCGGCAGAGGCCGCGCCCATGACCATGACGATGGTCTACACCCTGGTGGGCTTCGAGACCGTGGGCGAGGTCGAGTGCGCGAAGATAGAGATCGTGGGCGCGATGGACATGACCATGACCGTCTCGCCGCCGATGGAGAACGCGGACCTCACGGTCCAGATGGGGCCGGCGCACTTCAGCATGAGCGGTTTCACCTACTTCGACCCGGAAGCCGGCTGCGTTGTCAAGACGGAACTCAACCAGATCATGGACCTGCAGCAGGAAACCCGCGGGCAAGTGAAGGCCGGCGGGCAGACCCATGACATCAACATGATCACGACCACCGAGGGCTTCAGGCAACATACCCTCGTTACGCGGGAGCGTGAGGAATAGGGGATGCCGAACGACAGCCTCACCCCCGGCCCCTCTCCCTCGCAACGGCCGCTCGGGAGAGGGGCCAACAGCATAAAGGCGCGACGGAGAAGCGGGTAGCTATGCGACGTTGCGCCCCCCTGTCTTCACTGCCTGGCTTTACCTCGCATAAGATATATTATGTCATGTGAATACATGACATCGTTGCCCAAGGCACTGTCGTGTGAAGTCACGCTGCCTCGTGAACCGATGCCGCTCCTGTACCGCAGCGCGCGATTCGCGAGTGCAAACGCGAAGTCGGGCTTCCAGCCCGACACCGTTCGACATTGCCGAACGGGAAGAGACTGACGAGTCGGGCTAGGAAGCCCGACCTACGCGGGGGTCAACTCGGCGCCGCTGTTAGCGCCTCGCCGCCCGTTCGATCGCCTGCAAGTTGCGGGTTGGAGTCGTCAGCGGCACTGCACACTCCGGGGCGATGATCTCAATCCCCGCCCGCAAGCACACCGCCACCTCATCGGCTACATCCTCCGGCGTCCCCGCAAGTAAGGTCTGCGGGTTGTTGATGTTGCCCATCAGCGCAATGCGATCCCCCGCCAGCCAGCGAGCACGAGCAGCGGGCACCTTGGACTCAAAATGAAAGCACGCCAGGCCGGTGCGGGAGATGTACGGGATGCGGTCAGCGGTGTCACCGCAAATATGTAAGATAACCGGGCACGGAATGTCCCGCGCCAACTCCCGGTGCAGTTGCCAGAGGAAGTCGCGATAGATCGCCGCCGAGACCAGGTCGCCCGTGGCGTGGTCGGCTAAGGTCATGACGTCGGCGCCGGACTGTATCTGCGCGCGGGCGAAGAACACCGGCAGCGGCATCAGCGCCCGCAGGATACGATGCACCTCATCCGGGTCGTCGAGCGTCATCACCAGGAACTCCTCAATGCCGAAGAGGTGATAGGCCAGCGTCCAGGGCCCGAAGACCTTGCCCACCAACGCCACGTCCGGGAAGCGCTCGCGCAGGATGCGCAGGGCATCCAGCACCACCACCATCGCCGGATGCTGGAGCAGGTCTACCGGCAGGCGGATGTCATCAGCGCTGCGACAGGGGTGAACCGTCGCCTCCGGCATGAGGTCGCGGCGGCCCCAGTCCACTTCGCAGCCGAGCGCATCCGCCTCGTGCTGCACCGAGAACACGGGCGCGATGGTGTCGTAACCGAGGACCTGATGGCCCGCCGCCGCCAGTCCTGCCATCTTCTCGGCATCCAGGTGGGCCTCCGGGAACTCGCAGCCAGTCCTCTCCATCAACTCCACCGTGGCAATCGAGACAGCATTGCCAACCGCCGGAAGGTCGGTAGGCTCTCGCCCTACGGCAGCGAGCATTCTCTCCCTGGGCGTCACGGTGGGCACCCCTTCTTGGACATCCGCTGCGTCGAAGGACCGTCGTTCGAGGTGCATATTCCCCGCAAGCGGCAAGAAGACTTCTTGGAACGACGGGGAATAGGGTACGGCAGAGGCGAGGGACGAGCAACAGCAACGGCCGCCCGGTCTCAGGAGGCACGGGGCTGCCCCAGGGCAGGACCGCGCACGGCCGTCGGGGCAAGAAGCTGCCCGCTCGCGGCCCGAAGCCGTGAACGACACACGACCGCCGACAAGAATGTCGGCGCCCCTGTAGTACACGTTGGCCCTTGTTTGTCGCCGAAGTCGGAGGTCCGAGGTCCGAAGTTGGAGGTCCGAGGTCCGAATGCTACCATGCGCATAGTCATCATCGCACAGGATGAGCCATTCGCCGTGCCAGTCCTGCTGGAGGAGTTCGTCGCCAGGAAGGCCGAGGATGTCGCCGCCATCGCCATCGCCCCACCCACCTCCGCCCGCGAGAGCTTCATACAATTGCTCCGACGATGGTGGCAAGTGTTCGGGCCGCTCACCTTCCTGAAGTATGCACTTCGCTACCTGCGGCATAAGCTCGGCGGCCCGCGCGTGCAAAGCATCGCGCGCCGATGGAAACTCCCGCTCATTTCCGCGCCCGACATCAACGCCCCGGAGTTCCTCGACAGGCTGCGCGAGCTTCAATGCGACCTCATCATCTCGGTCGCCTCGCCGCAGATATTCCGGCGTGAGCTGCTGGAGCTGCCACGCCACGGCTGCATCAACGTCCACTCCGGTCCCCTGCCGCGCTACCGCGGCCAACTCCCCACGTTCTGGGCCCTCTTCAACCACGAGCCTGAGACCGCCGTGACCGTGCATTACATGAACGAGCGGGTGGACGACGGGGCTATCATCCTGCAGAAGGCTATACCCATCACCGAGGGCGAGACCCACGCGAGCCTGATGCGGCGCTGCAAGCGCGTCGGCGGGAAGCTTCTGGCCGAGGCGGTAGACCTCATCGAGGCGGGGAAGGTGGTTGCGTTGCCGAATCCGCGAGAGGAGGCAACGTACTACTCCTTCCCTACGGCCGCCGAGGCGCGGGAGTTCCGGCGAAAGCGTGGGCGATGGGTGTGATTACGGCTTAGAGCTTTGTGAGGGGGGACAGCCTTTTGCGACAGGTTCCAACGACTGCCTCACCCGCGGCCCCTCTGCCGCGTCCCGCCCAGGAGCGGGACTTGGGAGAGGGGAGAACGACAGGTGGCTACGGACTTCCGTGCCGTTGCCTGCCTGGCCCGCCCTGCTTCCTGCCTCCGCGGTACGGAGTCGGAGCAGTAGCTCCAAGCTACCAACGACATGACGCCCGTCGTTAGCCATTGCCCTTTGCCCGCCGTTAGCACGGAACAAATCGGCCCCCAGAGTTTTCCTTACATAGTAACGGGGGGAAGGTCGCGTAACCAGGAGGGAAGACTATGCGTGTTCGCAGGATCTTGTTGGTCTCCAGCGTGATGGCGTTGATGTTGGCCTTTCTAGTTCAGTGCCCCCAAGTGTCGGCTCAGTTCGACCCGGCCCCGGGCGAGAAGGCGGCGCAGGCGCCCGCAAAGGACACGCCGGCCCCCGGTGAGGAGGGGCAGCCAGCGGATAAGCCCGCCGCTGAGCAGGAGAAGCCGGCGGAAGAGGAGGCGCCCGCGGAGGAGGCGCTGGAGCCCGCGCCGGCCAACTTCGACTTCGAGACGGAGGAGCTTGGGCCGTACTGGTTCAACACGGCCCAGGATGGAGCCATGACCATCACCCGCGAAGCTGCCAACATCAGGGAGGGCCAGGGCGCCCTGGAGTTCACATACACTCCCTCGGAGGGAGCCTTCGCCCTGATAGGCGCAACGCCGATCAAGCCGGAGGCCCAGCCAAGGTCGCTCAAGTTCAGCTTCAAGACCGACGAGGTCTCGGCGATCCTCTACGGCGTCAATGAGCAGGACGGCTCCAGCTACCAGGGATACTGCTACAGTCCCGGCGGGGCGTGGGAGGACGTGCTGGTGGACCTGGGCGAGCTGATGCTGTCGCAGGACACGGAGGACGAGAACGGTCACCTGGACCCGGACCAGATCAACACAGTGATCGTGGCGGACCTCTGCAACCTGCCCGGAGAGCTGGGGCGAGCACTGGGCATCAAGCGCGGTACGCAGCACATGTGGCTGGACAATGTGAAGTTGACGGTGCAGCCGGCGCCAAAGCGCTCCTCGCAGGCCGCCGATGGCACCACCGTCGTTGACGACTTCACCGCCAACCTGGTCTCGGCCCTGCCTGTCGGCGCGCCAGAGATGACGATAGTGCCAGGAGCACGCCCCGGGGACCGGGCCCTCAAGGTCGGCTACCGGCTGGGCGGGCATCGCTGGGTGGGCTTCGTGCGTGGAGTCAGCTACCTCGATCTCTCCCACAGCAACGAGTTCTGCCTCTCTCTAATCGCGGCGCAGGAAGCGCGGTTGGTCGCTGTGCTGGAGGAGCGCGATGGCTCGAAGTACGAGACCAACGTGGCGCTCGACCCGGCCGACGGCTGGCACGTCGTAGCCTTGCCGATCGCCGACTTCACGCTAGACCCGAAGACCCAGGACGAGAACGCGCAGCTTGACCCGGATCAAATCCGCGTCGTCATCCTGGTCGTTGACACCTTCAACGCCTCGGTTGACGAGCAGGGGCAGGGGTCATATACTGTCAGCAAGCTATACTTCCGGTAACGGCAGCAAGAAGCTACGGGGGCCAAGCACCGAGGAACGGATAACGACTCGAGGGATGTCGTCTGTAGGCCGCAGCTCCCGCTCTGACTGCGCCGAGCTGCATGACTGACGAGTCGGGGCAGGAGCCGCCTTCGCCAAGGCTTCGGTGCCCAAGGCTGTAGCCTACGCGGGCATTCCTGCTGTCGTTGTTTTTTTGTCCTGCCCTCAGGCCGGATCCCCGCCATTACGGGGGGCGCATACTTGTGCGTACGCCGACGTCAGACCTGCCGCGGTTCATCCCCGCTGTTATCGCTGTTATCTGCCTGCTCCTCTCGCCCCTGCCTGCTCACGCGCAGAGCTGGCAGTTCCCGCTGGGCGAGGAGACCACGCCAGATGAGTTCGACCTGGTCTTCACCCTGAAGGCCCCCAGCCCCTGGCCGGCCGCAGCCCGTCTGCAGGTCGCCCTCTGCATGCGCGACGAGAGCCACTTCTACTACGCGGACTTCTCCGGCGGCAAGGTCTCACTAGGGTACTCCGCTAGCGGCAAGCGCTTCGCGCTCTCAAGGCCGGTCGCCCTTGGCAAGGCTGAAACCTACGAGGTTTGCATCCAGCGGCACGCGAGCCTGCTTCAGCTAGTCTGCGACGGGCGCCGCCTCGCCACCGCCTACCACGACCGGCTGCGCGGCGGTAAGGTGGCGATCACCGCGAGCGGTGAGGTGGCGGTGGATGAGTTGACCGCCCAGCCCATCGGCGAGATACACTTCGACGACGACTATACGCGCAGCCCCGACGACGCCGGCGAGTGGGAGCTGCTATCAGGCGAGTGGAAGGGCAGCGGTGAGAGCATCGAGCGCCCGAAGCCGGAACTATCGGCCAACCCCTTCTCGTACCATGTCCATGCGGAGGGCAAGGCCCTTGCGGTGACCGGCTACGACTTCTGGAGCGGCTACCGCCTGCGGGCGGCGGTCAAGCCGGCGGCCGAGGGCGCGGTCGGCCTCGCGTTCTACCTGACCAACCCGGACAACTACTACCTGCTCCGGTGGTCGCACGTCGGCGCGGCGGAGGGCCCGGCGGGCGGGCGCCTACAACTAGTAAAGGTCCAGGCTGGCTCGTGGAGTGTGCTGGCGGAGGAGGTTGACTTCCCCTACCGGATTGATCAGTGGTACGACCTCACAGTCACCGTGGCGGATGGCCAACTTGAGGCCTACGTTGACGGCCGCAGCCACCTTGCGGCTCGCGACAACACCTTCGTGCGTGGGCGGATCGCCCTGTTCGCAGAAGATTGCGACAGCGCGTACTTCGATGACGTGCAGGTGCGCGGCTACGACTGCTTCTCGGAGGACTTCTCCTCTGCCGACGTGACCAAGGGCAGATGCCAGCCGAGACGCGGGCGCTGGCAGGTCAAGCGCCAGCACCTCTACGGCGCGGGGCAGGCGAGCAGTGGCCAGGCGTACCTGCTCGCCGGCGACCCCACCTGGAGCGACTACGTCGTCAATGCCAAGGTCAAGCTCAAGAACGCGCAGCGGGTCGGCATCGTCTTTTGCTATGACGGCCCGGCGAACCACTACCTGCTGCGCTGGGGCCGCACGCAGGACGGCCAGGGCCTGCGTGAGCTCGTGCGCGTCGCCGACGGGAAGGAGGAGGTGCTCGCGACCGCGCACTTCTCGCCGAACCCCGTCCGCTTCGAGGACATACGAGTGGTCAGCCACCGCGGCCACATCGCGCTCAGCACCGATGGCCGGCTCGCCCTGGAGGCCGCAGACACCGCCTTCACCCGCGGCCAGGTCGGCCTCTACGTGGAGGGCGATCAGCAGGCCTGCTTCGACAATCTGACGGTGCGCTTCCCGCAGGCCCCACCTCTACCCCCTCCGATCACCAAACAGTTCACCAAGGAAGAGACCATGGTGAACTGGGCCTCCCCGCAGGCCTCATGGGTCAAGCTGAAGGACGGCGCGTTCCGCTACAGCCTACCGATCTTCACCGACTTCCGCGCTGACGTGCATCTCAAGAAGCTCACCGAGGAGAAGGGGAAGCTCGAACTGTTCATCGGGGCCGACGACCAGCTCAAAGGCGGGGCCCGGCTGACCGCGAGCGCCGAGGGCGGCATGCTCAAGGCCGAACTCTCAGTTGGCGACGCGCTGGTGGCAAGCGGCGAGGCGCACAGCGACTCCGCCGCGCCGACCCTCGTAGTCGAGCGCCAAGGGGACACGGTGCTGGCCTCGCTGGAGGACCCGGGCGGCGAGTCGCTTCTGCTCGCGCAGCAGGCGGGCGGCGCGGTCGGCGGCAAGTACGTGGGCTTCAAGCGCGGGGGGCTCTCCCCCACCGCAGGCCGCATCCAGGTGCGCAGTAGGGGTATCCTTGATCATACCTTCAGCGGCGCCCCGACGGGCTGGCAGTCTGGGAAGGGCCTCTGGGAGGTGTACGATCGCTGGCCTTGCTTCCGCGGGTGGTCGTGGTTCGGTGGGCGAGACGAGAGCGGCGACCCGAAGAACCCGACCCTGTGGTGCAAGGACACCTGGGCCGGCGAGATGGTGCTGCAGGTCTGGTCCGGACTGATAATGGACATGGACCATGAGCCGGGGTACTCGGACCCGAGCGATCTTAACGTGACCATCTGCGCTGATGGCAAGAACCTGTGCAGTGGCTACAGCTTCATCTATGCCGGCGACCACAACAAGCGCGCCAAGATACTCCGGAAGGATACAGTGGTTGCGGAGACGGACAAGGGAGTTTTCATCAATCCCATCAGCCCCAACCCCAAGTTCCATCGTCACTGGTTTGAGACGCGCATTCACAAGGTCGGGGGCCACATCGAGTACTACGTGGACGACAAGCTCCTGCTAAGCTACGATGACCCCGATCCTCTGCCCGGCGGCAGCGTCGCGATCTGGAGCTACAACAACGGCATCCTGATCTCGCGGGTGAGGATCACTGCGGAGCAGAGGGTGAGAGGCGGCTAACGGCGGCGGCACGAGCCGCGCACAGTTCTCTAGGGCGCCGCCAGCCCCGCAACATGGAGGCAATCCCCCGACCGCCATCCGTCCCTCGCATACGCGCGAGCAGCTTCGAGAACGTTCAGAGGGTGGGGCTTCAGCCCCGCCGTGCCCTGCATTTCGCGAAAGCAAGGCCCTCATCTGTCCCAAGTCTCCCTCACCACAGAACACGGACGGCTGATCAACGCCCGTTGGGCGGGGTGTCCTACTGCTCCCCGCGCCCTCGCACTTTCCTTGCTAACACCCGCTTGAATGCCGACCTCTGACTTAACCCCTGTTTCGCATACCCATTTGCTCAATACCGACCGCTCTCTTAACTAATACCGACCCTCGACCTAAGTCTAAGTGTACAATACTGACCAGGGACTTAAGCCATACCGACCGTTGACTGTAGGCGGTGCGTTCAAAGCGAAGGCCTGTATAGGGTTTCACGCGGGGGAACTGGAGGCATATGACGTACACATAAGAAAACACAACATCAGGGAGCCTGTGTTGCACACTCATCCTCTCGAGGCAAGGGCATGCTCCTCGTAAATGTCAGTAATCTGGCTCACTACACCTCGGAGGGACCAGCTCTCTGGAGCAAATCGCTCTAACATGCAAGCGCTCATCCGCTCACGGAGTAAGCGGTCTGAGGACAGTTCCTCAAGGCGCTGCGCGAGAGCGTCTACATCACGCGAGGGTACTATGTAGCCGGTCTCACCGTCGTCCACCATCTCTCTAGCACCCTCGACGGCGAAGGTGACGATAGGCTTGCCGAGGGCGGCGCTCTCCACCATGACCTTAGGGAGGCCCTCCCACAGAGAGGTGAAGGCGAATATGTCGAAGGTAGCCATGACCTCGGCGATGTCATTGCGATAGCCGGTAAAGATGACTTGCCCGTTTAGCTGAGCCCGGTCTACCTGGTTCTGAAGGTCTCCGCGTTGGTCGCCCTCCCCAACGATGAGGAACTTGACGTTCCGGTGTTTTGGCGCGAGGCGCTTGGCGGCCTCAATGTAGTAGTCGAAGCCCTTGCGTTTCTCCAGTCGCGCCACCTTGCCGATGACCACGTCGTCTGGAGCCACTCCAAGCGACTCGCGCACCCTCGCCAAGTCGGCGGCGGTAAGTTCCCGCGCCTGGAGGAAGGCCTCCAGGTCGGCAGGATAGTGGATGACGTGGTACTGCTCCGGACGTCCGATGTACTGTGCAAGATAGCTCTCCGCGAGGTCATTGCCAACAGGTATGATAGTGTCGCACCAGCGAGCGGCAAGGTGTTCGAGTGAGATGTAGAACCTGCGGGTCGGCCAAGACATGGTCGGCGGGAACGTGGTACCGTGTAGGTGATGGATGACATAGGGCGTGCGCGCGAGGCGAGCAGCCAGGCGGCCAAGGAAGCCGGCCTTGGCCGTGTGAGTGTGGACGATGTCGTATTGCCCGTCCTTGATGGTTCGATAGATGGAGCGGAGGGCGGGGATGTCATAGAGGGGGTTTATCTCGCGTACCAGCGACGGGATGAAGATAAGGCTATTGACGTCTTTAGGGACGTGGATACGTTGGAGTTCTGATTGCCCGCCAACCATTAGATCGATCGCGAAGCGCTCATGATCGAGGTTGGCAATCAAATCGAGGACGACGCTATCCGCACCGCCGCGGATGAGGCGAGTGATAATGTGCAAGACGCGATAGCGGTCTGGCGCACGCTCTATGCTCACACCGGTGCTCTTCCCTGCGGGCTTAGTCATACCTTCTACTGGGCGAGATACTCGCCCATGCCTATAGACCATCTGGTGGGGCCTCGGTTTCGTGCGCAGGGGGGGGCGCGTTCACGATTTCGTACGCAGCGGAGCCCAGGGCGGCGGCGAGGTAGATAGGAATAGAGCGCAGGAGTATCTGGAACTGGGCATAAAAGATCATCGCTACGAAGCAGGTGAAGATGGCCGCAACCAGCGAGGCGCCGCGCATGTCGCCTGCCGCAAGGCGGTTGCGGAAGGCCGCAAGCGTGCGCGCGGCGACAGCCAGCAGGAAGATGATGTAGACGCTCAGCCCCACGACGCCCACCTCAGCGCCAACAGCCAGGAACAGGTTGTGCTGCTCGAAGATACTGTGGTAGCCGTAGACATCCCTGATCCAGATGGTGGGGCCAGCGACCCCCAGGCCCAGCAGGGGATGCGTCCGGAAGGCTTCGAGGCCGGCCATGTACAGGATCATGCGGTCATTCTGCGCCCAGGCCTCGAGGGTCGCGCTGCCCACATAGGGGATGGTGGCCAGGCGGCCGGCGTAGCCCGGGACCAGCATCATGACGAGAATGCCAGCGAGGAGCGCAAGCACGAGCAGGCGAGTGTAGAGACGATGGCGCCATCCGATGAGGGCCAGGTAGACCACGAGAATCACGCCGACCCCGAGAGGCCCCGCACGGCGGAAGCTCACTATGATTGTCGTGAGGTTCACGAGGATACCCAGCCCACCCAGGCATCTCTCAGTGCGGTTGCGCCCCCACAGGAAGTAATGGATGGCGAAAGGCAGGAACAGCAGCGCCCAGCACGGATAGATGGTGATCCACGAGATGGTGGCTGTGCCCGCGACGCCGCCGACGCTGAGGGCCGGGGCAATCCTCTCCTGGACGGTGCCAGCGAGGTTGAAGAGGGCCGCCACGAAGAACAGATAGCCCCAATGGTGCAAGTCGTCCCAGGTAAGGGTGAAGGCCAGGATCAGGAAATAGACGCCAACATACTGGAAGGTGCGGATGGCGAAGGGGAGGCCGAAGGCGGGGTCATACGCCCAGGCAAGCGAGATGAGACCAAGCACGCCGAAGAGCGCCAGTATCTTCAGGGGGGGGTCTATGCGGATGAAGCGGGCGCGCGGACGGCTCAACAGGCCGACCGCAAACACGTAGAAGGCCAGCAGCATGAGCAACTTGGAGACTTCGATGTCCCAGCTCATGAACCGTCCCTCGCCGCGCGTCTGGCCCCAGACAACCAAGGCATTGCGAGCATAGCGGGAAACGCGCGAGAGGACCGCCACAAGTAGAACCAGGAGGCCAAGGGAGAGCCGGTGGCGCGCGCCGCGCGCCGCCCCCATGTCCGAGTCGCTAGCTGCTTCGGATGGGAATGAGCTTGTTCCCTCGGCGGCCATGAGTTAGACCTCGGATTACGGCAAACGGAAGGCTGCCTCACCCCCCGGCCCCCTCTGCCGCGTGCCTGCTGCGCAGGCCCTTGGGAGAGAGGAAGTGAGGCGCGCTAGAGCAGCTTCTCGAACTCGGCGCGGAAGCGGCGGCCAATGGCAAGCGCCGAGAACTTCTCGGTCACCATGCGGCGGCCCTCCTCGCCGAGACGCCGACCATGCGCCCTATCATATAGCACCCGCTCCAGGAGCGCCAACCCCTTGGCTCTCTCTGTGTGCGCGGGCAGCACGTGGCCGTTGACGCCTGGCTCCAGGTTCTCGAGGAGCGGCTCGTACTCATTCACGATCACCGGCTTCGCGCAGGCCCAAGCCTCGAAGAGCACGTTCGGGCAGGCATCAAAGAGCGAGAGGTGTGCGAAGGCATCGCTGCACTGGTAAAGCTTCTCGATCTCGGCCAGGTGCCCCGGCAGGATGAGGCGGGGATGATCGAGCACCTCGCGGTTGCGCTGGTGAAACTCGGGAAACAGGGGGCCGTCGCCCGCTATGACGACGGCCGCATCATCGTGAGCCTCGACGAGCTCGCGCAGCAGCGGCAGGTAAAGTTCAGTGCCCTCCAGCTTCTGCACGTACTGGAAGGTGTTGACCAGACAGAGAAGGTGCGGATAGTCAAGGCCGAGTTCGCGCTTCAGGGCATCGGGATCATCAACAGGAGCGAACCTCTGGGCGTCAACAGGCAGCGGGATGGCAGCGACCCGATCGGGGTCAAGCTGCACATGGCGGAGCGCGGACTTCCGGAGGGACTCCGAGACCGGGATCACGAGCGTGGCACGGCGCAGCATCCTGTGGAGGGCGTCCTGCCGGAGCAGATGGGAGCGCCAGTTCGCGTGCCCCTGGGCATCGAAGTCTTGGACCTCCTGCCAGGGATCACCGCGGAGGCGGACCGCGATCGGCCGTCGGCGCGCGCTCAGCGCCAGCACAGTAAAGGCGGCAATGCGGCTCCAAAGGTCGGTGAGCAGCACGTCCGCGTCATCGAGGGCGCCGGCGAGCAGGGAGCGGCCAGCCGCCGATAACTGACCTGGCAGGCTCTGATGGCGCTGCGCAATGGTGCGTACCTCAATGCCGACAGCGCGCAGCGGCAGTTCGATCAAATGTGGCCTCATGCCGGCGGGAGCAAAGAGTACTTTCATGGGCAGGAGTCCCGTTGACGGCGCCTCACCCCCCGGCCCCCTCTCCCGCGGGCCTGCTGCGCAGGCCCTTGGTAGAGGGGGAGTAAGGCGCGCTAAAGCAGTCTCTCCAGGGCCGCCCGTAAGAGGCGGCCGAGAGTATCCTGGGAGAGTTCGCGCACGACCATCTCCCGGCCTGCCTCGCCCAGCTCGCGCCGATGCTCCGCATCATAAACCAGCCGCTCGAACACCGGCAATGCCTCGCGCGCGTCAGCCTCATTTCCCACCACATACCCGTTCTCTCCGGGGCGCAAGCTTTGCAGAAGAGGCGCGTAGTCGTTCACCACGACCGGCGTCTCACAGGCCCAGGCTTCGTACAACACCCTCGCCCAGGAGTCAAAGAAGGAGAAATGCGCGAGCACATCGCTGCACTGGTAGAGTCTCTCTATGCTGTGGAGGTGGCCGGCCATGAGCAAGCGGGGATGCTCCAGCAAATCGCGGTGGCGGCGCTCGAAATCGGCCCGCAGAATACCATCGCCTGCGATGACCACGGCGACGTCAGGATGCCGCTCGACAAGCTCCCTCAACACCGGCAGGAAACGCTCCAGCCCTGAGACCTTCTGGAGGAACTGAAAGGGCATCACCAGCGAGATGATGTGCTCATATTCGAAGCCCAGTTCGCGCTTGATGGCCTCGCGGTCCAGGGCCGGCGTGAAGCGCTCTGCGTCTACGGGGAGCCGGATGGGAGTAATGAGCTTGGGATCAACCCCTGCGTTGCGCGCAATCGGCTCCTTGAGGGCCTCCGAGATGGGCAGGATGGCCGCGGCCCGGCGATAGAACCAGTTCTGCAGGCCGGGGTCGAGCAGATTGCGCACCAGTCCACCGCGACCCTGCATGCGCATGTCCTCCGCCTCGCGCCAGAGGTCGCTGTGCGGCCGCAGCACCAGAGGCCACCTGCGCAGGAGCGCTGGCGCGAGCGGCAGCATCGCCAGGCTGCTGCACATGTCGCAGAGGAGGATGTCGGCGCGGGTGAAGAGGCCGGCCGCGAGGCTCCTGCCCGCCAGGCTCAAGCGAGCCAGCGCGCCCGGCGGGCGGAAGCGCACCGTTCTTACTTCGACGCCCACCGCGCGCAGGGGGCCCTCGGTCTGCTCCGCGCGCCAGCCGGCGGGAGCGAACAGTACTTTCATCTTTGGCTCCGGGCAGAGGGGCGAGGATCGCGCGGGTCAGCGTAGTGGTTCGTTGCGAGGGCGTGGTGGGCCTTCAAGGTGGTGGAGGAGAAACGCAGGCAGCAAGCACCTGACAATGACAAGGGCAGGTAGAAGCGCAGATAGCCTGAGCGGGTTTGTAGGTCGGGCTTTCTAGCCCGACTCGGCAGTCGTTTCTGCCAGAGTCAATGGCGTCGGGCTAGAAAGCCCGACCTGCGGCGATACCCCTGGATTCGAGTGTGGGGCTGCAGCGCAGAGTGAGTTCTCCGGCCTTCCTACAGGACACCCTCCAACGCCTCCGCCAGGCGCTGGCCGACGACCTCAGGCGCGAAGGTCTGAGTCACTAGCTTGCGGCCCCTCTCCCCCATCGTGCGCCGCAGTTCCGCGTCGTCAAGCAATCTGTTGAAGATCGGCAGGCACTCGTGAGGATCAGCGTTGTTGGCGACCACGTAGCCGGTTTCGCTCTCGCGGAGGTGCTCGGTCAGCGGGGGATAGTCGTTGACTACCACGGGACGCGCGCAGGCCCAGGCCTCCAGCGGCACGTTCGGACAGGCGTCCAGGAAGGAAAAGAAGGGCACAAAGTCGCTGCACTGATAGAGCCTTTCTATCCTGTCCACGTAGCCGGCGAGGATCAAACGCGGGTGATTGAGCAGATCGCGGTTGCCAGCCATGAAGTTCGGGCGCACGTCGCCATCGCCGGCGATAACGACCGCTGTGTCCTCGCGCTGCTCCACTAGGGCCCTCAGCGCTGGCAGAAAGCGCTCGACCGCGGCGACCTTCTTGAGGAAGGTGAAGTTCGTGACCAGCGCGACGATATGCTCGTGCTTGTAGCCCAACTCGCGTTTGACAACGGCAGGGTCGCGGGCGGGGCGGAAGCGCTCGGTATTGATAGCGATGGGAACGGGGATCATCCGGTTGGGGTCCACGACGATGTGCTCCAGGAGCATCTGCTTGAGGGTTTCGGAGACTGGAAGGATCGCGGCGGCGCTTCGGAAGCAATCCTCGAACAGCTCGACGGCCCAACGGCTTCCGGCCAGGCCCAGTTCGCCGCGGAGGCGCAGGTCCTCGTGCTCCTGCCACCAGTCGCCGCGCGGGCGGAGGACAAAAGGCCGACCGCGCAGGCTGGCTCCAAGGCTGGCGGCGACGGCGGGGAAGGTCATGACCATGTCGGTGAGCACGACGTCGGCGGTGGAGATGGCAGTGCGGGTGAGGCCGGCGATGGCGTCGCGCAGGAGTTCCCCCTTGTGGGGGGTGTCGCTGGCCACACACATCTCGACCTCGACGCCGACCCGCTGGAGGGGCTCAGCGATCTTGACGCGGGCCCTCCGGGCCGCCGGGGCTATGAGCACTCTCATCAGGCGGCACCCTCGTTCAGTTCCGCCTCGATGCGCTTGAGCAGCCGGTAGCGGCGTATACTGCCGAACAGTCCCCAGGCCTTGACGAGACGCCCGAGGTAGACCATGCGCTGGTATTGCGGGAACAGCTTAGCGAAGAGCGGCCAGCTCAACCGAGGGAGGCGCCGAAGCAAGCTGAGGCCGGGCGGTAGCGCGGGCAGGGCATCGAGCTTGGCGATGGTCTCCCGGGCCAGGTTCTCGTCCCCTCCGGAGAGGAGAATCAGGGTGGTGGCCTGCGCTATCTGGTACGCGGTAAGAAGGCTGTGCTCGCGGCGGTCAAGGAGCTGGAGAGTGTCCGGGGAGTTCTTTGCAGGGTCGAGCTTAGCAAGGGTGCGCAGTCGGCCCTCGAGGATGCCCCGCGTTTGGCTGCGGGTGGATCGGCTGCCCGGGCGGCGATGATGAATGTAGAGGGGCTCGTCAAGGCAGTACAAAGTGTATCCGCGGTACATCATTCTGCAGAGGAGATCGAGGTCCTCGAAGAATTGCTGGCTCAGGTCGTAACCGCCGACGTCCAGGAGGACCTGACGAGGGAGGACGATGGAGTTAGCCATCGGGTGGCGATCGCTGAAGATGTCGGCGACGGACGACTGCCAGATGCGCTGGGGGGCCGGGTTATGAGCGAGGTAGCGCTCGGAGCCGGCCAGGCGCCAGCCGTTGGTGCCCAGGATGTCTATCTCCGGGTGCTCACGAAGGACCTGCACTTGCCGCTGAGCCTTCTCCGGGGCCCACTCATCATCGGAGTCGAGGAACCCGATGAGTTCGCCGGAGGCGACGCGTACGCCGGTGTTGCGCGCCGCGCATGGGCCCGCGTTCTCCTGCTCAACATATGTCACCTGGGGATACTGTCGCTGGACGAGATCGGCGGTGTCATCGGTAGAACCGTCGTTGATGACCACGATCTCGATGTGGTCGTAGGTCTGGGCGAGGAGGGAATTGATGGCCCGGCTCAGGAGATGCGCGTTGTTGTAGGTGGGGATGACGACACTGAGCAGAGGCGAAGTCATGGTAAGAGTACCGACCTCGGACTTACTGATCTTTGCATGATTGCAGCACAAGCTACGTTCACACAACCCGCCTCCCGAGGGCGTGCAGACGCTGTAACGTCGGGCCTTGGCAGGCACGACGGCTCGTTTGCGCCGAGAATATCAGTAGGGACATCTCACTGACGGCAAAGGCAAATCGCAGAGATGCAGAGAACGGCAACGGCATGTCCAGGTTAACGGCAATGGCAGGACTTGGTTGTTGTTTGTAGGTCGGGCTTTCTAGCCCGACTCCTTCCGTTGGCGGGATGAATCAACGGCGTCGGGCTAGGAAGCCCGATCTACGAACGGCAAGGGCCCTCTGTCGTTCGCCCCTCTGCCTCCCGCCCATCCGCGCCCGTTGCGCGGGACAGGTCGGGCGGGAGGGAGAGGAGCCGGGGGTGAGGCGCCGTTACCTCCGTGCCTCCGTTAGCGCCCAAGCCAGGTGGCCGAGCGTTGCACCGAGATTCCGGCGGGCCCCTCTCCCCAGCCATGACAACCCGCTGGCCACCCTTCGATCCCTCAGCCGATGCAGCCCCAGCGCAGCATAGATCGAGGCCGCCCGCGAACTGCTTCGGCTGCCAGCGCCCTGACCGGTGGAGGCCAACGCCTCAACGAGCTCGACGATCTCAGCAGCGGTCGGCAGCTCCTCTGCGGATCGCGCGGCATGGGCCTGTTCCCAACTGCGGATGGCGCCACCTGCCGACTGCCCGAAGGCGTAGTCCCCCGGCAGGGCCTCGGCCGTGCGAATGACCTCGAACAGCTCTCTCCCGAAGGCGTCCCACGCAAGCTGCTCTGCCCGCAGCAGAACGAGCTGGCAGCTTGCCGACAGCAAGCTGCGCGCCAGCAGAGGCCGGTGTTGCTGCTTCTCGGGCGGGAGCATGGTGAGAAGTTTCTGCATTGTGCGCCGCCGCGCCTGGAAGTGCTTGCCTCGCTGACGGTCGCTGTGGGTCTTCCGGCCCGGGTGCTCGCGCACGAGCATCAGCGGCTCGCGCAGGTATACCGCCGGATAATGCAGCGCCACGCGCAGGAAGAGGTCGGTGTCCTTGCCCGTGGGAAGCTCCTCGTCGAAGAGCCCCAGCTCATCGAAGGCGCGCCTGCGCAGGATCACGCAGGTCTCTGTGATGACGGCCTGCCGCAGGAAGAGGGCGAAGTTGTCGCCGGTGCGGCCCCGGTCGGTGCTCCTGTGGATCTTCCCGGTGTTTTGGCCGTCGGCGCTGGCCTGCAGGCAGGCGCAGTAGGCAAGCGCGCAATCAGGATGCTCCTCGAGCGCGGCCATCTGCTTCTCGAGCTTGGTGGGAAGCCAGAGATCATCGTCGTCCATGAGAGCGATGTATTCCCCGCGCGCGGCGCGAACGGAGGTGTTGCGGGCGACGGCGGGCCCCTGGTTCTCCTGGTATATGTAGGTCAACCGGTCGCCGTAGCGCTCCTGGATGACGCGCCGAGTATCGTCGGTGGAGCCGTCGTCAACTACCACGACCTCGAAGTTGGGGTAGGTCTGAGCGAAGACGCTGTCGAGGGCCTCGATCACCATGCCCGCGCGATTGTAGGTGGTCACCGTGACAGTGACCAGAGGGGCATCGGCGGCGTTAGTGTCGGTCACTGCGACCTCCGAGTTAGGAGCATTGAGTCGGCGCCGTTCCCCCTGACTCTCCATCGCTAGAGATAGCCCAGGTCGCGCAGGCGTTGCTCGACCTTCTTCTGCTCCTCGTCCGTATAGGCCTCGCCAGCGTCGTCGCGCGGGCCCTCCCAGGCCTCGCCACCCTCTACGCGCTTTTCGGGCATATCTATGATGGTCTGACCATCGAGGTGGGCGGGCGCCGGCAAGGACAGCAGTGACAGGACCGTGGGCGCTATGTCCGCCAGCCCCGGATGCTCCAGGCTGACAGAAACCTCTCGGGAGGGGACTTTGCAGGCGAAAATGCCATCCGCGCGGTGGGTGCCCTCGCGGTAGGCCATGTCGCTGCCTAGGGCGCGGAGGTCCTGCGGGCTCAGGAAGGGCCTGTCCACGTTGCCGGGGATGGTCGTACGGTCAAGCGCAAAGCCCTGAGGGCTCCCCAGGACATCGGGTCCCAAGCCGGTGTGCGGTCCGGAGTAGTAATCTGCGGCGGCGAAGGCGCCAAGATCCTTCTCGCCGGAGAACGGGTTGTCCACGTGATTGAGCGCCTCGACTATCTCGGAGGTGACTTTGTGGTAGTCGCCCGGCGGCACAGACCCTCGCGCCTCGCGGCCCTCCAGGTTGATGCGCACACACAGGTAAGGCCCGGCCTGATAGGCGCGGGTCTCGCTGGGCTCAAAGGGCAGCCCGGCGAAGCGCTTCCTGATTTTCTTCTGCCGGCCCTGGGATAAGAAGGGTCGCACCAGGGTGTGATAGCCCTTACGGAGGGCGGACTTGACAGAGGCGCCCTGCCCGGCGGGCCTGGGGACTTGAAGGAAGCCGAGTTGCGCGAGTAAGGCGTTTACGTCGAGGAAGCCGCTCACCGGGCCGGCGCCGTGGTCCGAGAGCACCATCACCGCCGCGTCCTCGCCCGCGAGCGCCATCAACTCTCCCAGGAGCCGGTCAGCCTGCTGGTACGTCCACAGCACCAGGTCCTCGATCTCCCCGCAGGTGCGGCCCTTCATGAAGAAGTGCTGCACGTGATCCACGTAGTTGACAACGGTGATGAAGACATCCACTGGATGCTTCTCGAGCAGATAGACGGCCGCCTTACGGCGGGCCTCCACCTGGCGCTTAAGGGCGTCGAGGTCGTAGCCCTGCTCGTCGCGCCTGAGAGGAGCGATCACATAATCCGGGACGACGCGCTCAAGCTCCTCAAAAAGCTCGCGGGGATAGAACATTGAGCGGTCAAACTCCACCGCACCCATCTCGCCGCTGACCATGTAACCATTGAACTCGTTGGGCGGGTACGTCATGGGGACGTTGTACACGCCGACGGACAGGCCGAGTTCACCAAGTTGCTCCCAGAGCGCGGGGGCGCGCCGATCCAGGTTGCTCACGGGGCGGTGTCGGTAGTTCGTGTCATAGGAGGAAAGGCCGAACATGCCGTGCTTGCCCGGGTTGACGCCGGTCATTATGGTCGGCCAGGCGCAGCCGGTGATGGGCGGCACGATGGAGCGCAGCCGCGCCCGGCAGCCGTCGCTGGTGAGTGCGGCCAGGTTGGGCAGTAGCCCGGCCTCCAGCCACGGGTCCATAAGGTCCCAGGTGGCGGAGTCAATGCCGAAGATGAGGAGCTTGGGATGGTTGGGCATTCTTGTCTCCAGACGAACAGTAAGGGCAGATATACCGCAGAGACGCAGAGAGCGCAGAGAACGACTATCAAGGGAAACTACGAACGACGGGCAATCGCCACAGACGCAGACAACGATAGCGCGGAAGGGCCAATAACGCTTATCTACAGGGGCGCCGACATTCTTGTCGGCGGCCGTTTGTTCTGCCACTATCCGTTGGGCCTTGCGCGACAAGAGTGTCGCGCCTCCTGTAAGGGTCGCCTGGCCGTTTGTCGTTTCGCTTTGCCCTTGGCCGGCCGTTCCCTACAGGTACCCCAGGTCCTTGAGCCGTTTCTCTACCTTCGCGGCGTCCTCCTCGGAATACGCCCCTTCGGGCGGGGTCGCGGGGCCGGCCTGCTTCGTTGGCGGCCAGAAGCCCTCAGGCAGGTCGGCGACGCCGGTGTCAGGCAGGTCCAACAGCACCCGGCCATCCATCTCGGTTAGCGCCGGCAAGCCCAGGAGCGCGAGCGCCGTCGGAGCTATGTCCACCAGCGTCGGATCCTCCACGACTATTCGTGGCCTGGGGCCTGGCGTCTTGCAGGCGAAGATGCCGGTCATGCGATGGGTCCCCGGCACGCCCGCCTTGCCCGGATAGCCGGGCCAGATGTCCTCGCCACGCAGAAACGCGCGCTCAGTGTTGCCCGGTATGTTGCGCAGGCTCAGCGCCGCGTCCTGAGGGGCGCCCAGGATGTCGGGCGCCCACTGCATGTGCGGCCCGTGGTAAAGCTCGTCGGCCGCGTGCGCGTCCAGGCCCCTGTGCTTGGTGAACGGGTTCTCGACTGCGTTTAGTTCCATGATGAGTTGATCGCGGACCCTCTGAAAATCCTCTGGCGCAACCTGGCCCTCCCGCTCGCGCCCCTGGAGGTTCAGGCGTATTGACAGGTACGGCCCTGCCGAGTAAGCGAGCGTGCGCGACCAGTCTATCGCCTCCGCCAGGTCGCCGAACTGCCGGAGCGCCTGCTCCGCCATGTTCGTCCGCTGAGCCGCGCCGCCGGAAGCTGTGTCGCGGCGCAGGCGGGCCTTGAGGTGGTGCTTGACGCTGGTCGGGAGGAGGCGGCCGAGCCGCCCTCTCCCCCACCTCAGCGCCGATGAAATGCCCTGCTTCATTTTGCGTGAGGCCGGCAGCGCATGATACCTCAGATAGCCCATCTGCGCCAGCAGCGCGTTGAGGTCGAAGAAGCCCTCCACGGGCCCCGCGCCGTGATCCGAGAGCACGATGACGCTGGTGTCCTTACCACAGTGGCTGAGCACCTCGCCCATGAACTCGTCGGCGGCGCGGTAGCCCCACAGCAGGATGTCCTCGATCTCCCCGCAGCGGCGCTCGCTGGCGAAGCGGTGCTGGAGGTGGTCCACGTAGTTGATGACGGTGATGAAGACATCGGTCGGATGATGCTCCAACAGGTAGGCGGCGGCGCTGCGGCGTGCGTCCACCTGCGCCCGGAGCGCCTCCAGGTCGAACTCGGCTCCGTGGCGTCTGTGCACCGGAGCTATCTCATACCTGGGGACGACCTTACGAAGCTCCTCGAACAGCTCCGGGGGCTGGAACATGGACTCATCGTAGGCGACTGCGCCCATCTCCCCGCTGACCATGTAGCCGTTAACCTGGTTCGGGGGATAGGTTATCGGCACATTGTAGACGCCGACCGAAAGGCCGCGCGCGGCCAGGATGTCCCAGAGGGCGGGCGCGCGCCGGTCGGCGTTCGAGATGAGGCGGGGCAGATAGTCGGCCTCGAACCTGACGAAGAAGGTGAGGCCGTGCTTGCCCGGGTTTGCGCCGGTCATGATGGTGGGCCAGGCGCAGGCGGTGCTCGGCGGAATGACGGAGCGCAGCGGGCTGCGGCAGCCCTCGGCGATGAGGGAGGCGAGGTTGGGGAGTTCGCCGGTCTCCAGCCAGGGGTCCATGCGGTCCCAGGTGGCGGCGTCAATGCCGATTATTGCGAGTTTCAGGGGGTTAGGCATCCGAGTACCGACCTCCGACTACCGACTAACGGCAACGGCGAACGGCCACAGAGACGCAGAGAACGGCAAGGGCGAAGGGCGAATGACGTTTATCTACAGGGGCGCCGACATTATTGTCGGCGGCCGTTTGTCGTTTGGAGCTTCGAGCCGCGAGCCGGCAGCCCCAAGGGCCTCGCGCGACAAGAATGTCGCGCCTCCTATAAGGGCCGCCTGGCCGTTAGCCGTTGCCTATTCCCGATTGCCTGCCGTCAGGAGCTTCCTTCTCAGAGCCGCCAGCACCTCGCGATCATCGTCCTCAAGCCCCAGCAATATCACGACTACTACATAAGCGATGGCGAAAGCCACCACCGGCAGCGTCAGGTCCCACCAGACTGGTTCCATCTTGAGAAGCAGCAACGGGCAAGTTATCACCGCAGCCAGCAGCGGCTTGACGACCTTGCGCGTGTAGGCCGTCATTCGGTGCAGATACCAAAGCTCTGCACCCCGCACCACGTTCACTGTGGCCGTCGCCACCGTCGCGCCCAGGGCCATCCCGAAAAGTCCGTAGCTGCTAGTGAGGAGTATGCACAGTGCTACGTTTACCACCGCCAGGGCGGCATTGTTCGCCGCCACCAGCCACTGACGGCCCGACATCGCCAGGGCCCGGCCCGCATTGCCTACCGAGGCGTTCACTAGCTGGCCCAGGCACAAGAGCTGCAGCACAAAGGCGGCATCCACGGCCTCGGGGCGGAAAACCCACATGATGCTCTTGGCCTTGAAGATAGCGATGAGCATCACCGGGAAGGTCATATGATAGACCCAGCGGGCAGAGGTCTGGAACATCTCGCGCAGTTCCGCCATCTTCCCGCGATGGTGCAGGTCAGCGATGATGGGGCTGAAGATGGTCCCTATCGAGGTGAGGCCGAAGGAGCCGAGGGTCGCCACGCGGCTGGCGGCCCCGTACTTGCCCCATTCGGCCAGTTTGAGCCAGCGTGCGCCGACCAGAGGGTTAATACGGTACATGCCGAACTGCGACAACTGGGCAAGAAGCAGCGGCAAGGCGAAAAGCTGTACCTGGGCGAAGTCGTAGTAGCGCAGGTCGGCGAAGGAAAGGCCCCCGAACACACGCACGACGCCTGCCAGGGTGACCGCCGCCCCGGCGGTAGATGCCACCAGGAGCGCGAAGCCCGCGCCCACCGGGCCCAGCCTGAGCGGCCCACACAGAACGATCACGCCCGCCAAGGTAATGAACCTGCCCAGCAGGTTCGCCGCCACTTTGTAGACTACGGTGCGCCTGGCGACGGTAGCCTGGGCAAGGAGGGACGCCATGAGCATCGCTGGCAGGGCGAGCGCCAACATGCGCAGCACCGGGCCCATGTCTGCCCTGTGGGCAACGAGGATGCTCACTTCTTCGGGCCAGATGACCACCACGGTGCTGGCGGCGCAGCCCAGAGCCAGCGAGGTGACGAGGGTGCCGGTTACCACTGCCCGGGCATGCTCGGGCCGGGCCTCGCCATCGTAGATGCCGACGTAGCGGGCGATCGCGCTGGGATAGCCCAGCCTCAGGATGAGGCCCAGTATCTCGACGGACCTCTGGCTGACCGTGAAGAGACCGTATCCAGCCATGCCAAGCAGGCGCGTCATGACCGGCCCGGCGATGAGGGCAATGAGTTGCTGGGCTAGCTGGCCGAGCAGGTCGAGGCCGCCGCCTTTGGCGACGGCCCGCAGTTCGCGGTTGTAATGCGCCTGCCTGGGGTCTTTATCTGCGCCGCGCGGCGTGTCAGCCATTGCCGGGTGGCCCGTTTCGTGCTGCGATGGTTGGGGCGAACGGCAACGTCCGCCTCACCCCCGGCCCCTCCCCCTCACAACGGCAGTTCGGGGGAGGGGAGTAACGATAACTGCGCGTCGTTGCTTGCCCTTTACGTCCAGGCGGCGATTTCTCCCTCTGCCGACCTGCCCTCAATCCGCCCGGCGCAGTATACCAGGCTGTCTTTGATGGCGCAATTGATCAACTCTCCCGAGCCGAACACCAGGGAGTTCTCGATCTGGCAGTCATGCGTTCGGACCTCGATGCTGCTGTCGCTGGATGCGGCCTGAGGCGGGCGTAGCTCCCTCATGACCCGGAGCACGCCGCTAACGCCCTCATGGTCGCCGAACTGAAGCCACGGGCCCTGCATCTGCACCGCGCGCACCTCTGCGCCGCTGCGCATCAACTCCTGTACGCCCTGGAGCACCCGCAGCTCGTTCCTCATGGGAGCCAGGCCGTCGAGCATCTCATAGATGGCTGACGAGAATCGAAATGTGCCCGCGTCCACGAAGGAGGAGTCGGCCCACAATTCCTCCACGATGAAGCCGTCGCGCATCAAGACCCCCGTGTGGTTCTCCGCATCCGGGACCTGGATCACCGTGAGGACCGCATCTGCCGGGGCATGGAGGATCTGAGTGAGCGTCTCGCACGGCGGACAGGTGTCGGCCAGGAGCACGAGGAAGGGATCGCTCAGCATGTCGCGCGTCTGCAGCAGGGCATCTCCGGTGCCCATCGGGCGGTCCTGGTGGACGTAGCGCAGGGCGATATCGCCGTGAGCGTTGCCAAGGTGGCGCTTGATCTTGTCATCGGCGTCTATGACGATGATAGCCTCGTCTACGAAGCCCTGGAGATTGTCCAGAAGATAGTCAATAAAGGGCTTGCCCCAGAAGGGGATGAGCGGCTTAGGAACGTGTTCGGTAACGGGCCGCAGGCGCTCGCCGCGGCCAGCAGCCAGGAGTACGCCTTGCAATGAGTTCACTCTCCAACAGCAACAACGAAACCAACGACAGCCTACGACAACAGCAAGCAAGCAGTCGGCCTGCAGGTCGGAACAAGAGGTCCGACGCGTTAATCGTTTGCACAGCAGGCAACGGCGTGGGAGCAAGAGTTCCGAGCTACGGTGGGCAACTGGGTCAACGGCGTCGGAGCAGGAACTCCGACCTACGAGGAGCCGCCGCCGCCGTGAGCCCCTTGGTCGTAGCTCGCGGCTGACGGATGCCTTTGCCCTTTGCCCGCCGTACTATATAATGCGTGCGCGGCGCGGCGAGAGAGGTGCCGCGCCACTTGTGCAGGAAAATATCACAGTGACCGGTGGCTGTCAACCTGAGCGCTGCGAGCCAGGGACCTGAAACAATGGAACAACTGTCATTCGCCGACCTGATGAACACCATCCGCAAGCAGTGGGTGCTCATAGCAGGCATAACAGTGCTCGTCATGTTACTCGCCGGCGCCAGGGTATACTTCCTTATCCCCCAGGAGTGGTCCGCCGCTACCACGATCATCTTTGAACGCCAGGACGAGCGCTCCCCGAGCAGCCTCGCGGAGCTGATGTACGGTGGCTCGATGTTCCGGGGCCAGGGCATATCAGGCACCTTCAAAGCGGTGCTACGCAGCCGCAAGATCCGGGAGCGGGTGGCGGAGAAGCTGGACCTGCCCAGGGTCCTGGGGCTGAAGTCCATTCGAGCCGCGGCGGGAAGGCTGGCCCCGCTGTACGAGATTGAGATGACCGCGAGCGGAATCATGACCATCCGCACCAAGTGGGAGGGCCCGCCCAAGGGCCTCTCGGGTGGGGCTGAGGGGGACGAGGCGCCGAAGCTGGCCGCGGAGCTGGCGAACACCCTGGTGGAAGCCCTGGGAGAGTTCCTCAATGAGGCGGACTACTCGCGCGCAACCCGGCAGCGCAAGTTCCTGGAGGAACAACTGGCACAGATAGACGGTGAGTTGTTGGAGGCGGAAGACGCCTTGGTCGCATACGCCAGTGAGCACAGGATGGTAAGCCCCTCAACGCAGTCGGGCGCGGCCTTCACCGCGTACAACGACCTGCGGCAGCGCGAGTCGAACCTGCGCGTCAACCTGCAGGGCGCGCAGGAAACCGAGCAGGAGGCCTTGGCCCAACTCAACGCGCGGGAGCGTATGGCCATTTCCTCCGTCTCCGAGACCCGCAACCCACGCATTGACGGGCTGCAGAAGCGGATTCTCGACCTGCAACGCCAGATAGCCCAGCAGACCGAGGTCGAGGGGAAGTCGTACGAACATCCGGATGTGCAGCGCCTGCAAACGGAGCTCGATGAGGCGAAGAAGCAACTGGCCGACGAGGTCAGCAAGGACATGTTCACCAGCGCCCGGCAGTTGAGCATTGACCCGAGCTACGCGAAGCTGGTGGCGACGGCGCTCTCTAAGCAGTTGGAGCGCTCCGGTCTGGAAGCGCAGCTAGACGCCGTGCGCGCGGAGAAGGAGCGCGCCCTGGCGGAGCTGGGCGCCATGCCCTCGCTCTCGGCGCAGTACGATCACCTGCAGAGACAGGTGCGGCTTAAGACCGAGCAATACAGCCGGCTGTCGGAAAAGTACGAGGCGGCGCGGCTGGCCGAGGCGGCCAGCCACGATCAGTTCAGTGTTCTCGATGCTGCTATTGAGCCACACGGGCCCAGCGGCCCCTCCTTCATCAGGAGTGTGCTGGCGACGGGGTTCGTGACCTTTGTGCTGGTGACGATGCTGGCGTTCTGGCGCGAAGGCCGGCGCGGCGGCTAACGACTGCCTCACCCCCCGGCCCCCTCTCCCGCGCGCCTTCCGGCTCTGACCGGAAGGCTCTGCGGAGAGGGGAAGTAAAACGCCGGAGGCGAGAGGCGGACAACAGCGCGGACCTCGCCAGCGACCTGTCGTTCCCCCCCTCTCCCAAGCGGCGCCGTTTGCCGCGCCGGAGAGGGGGCCGGGGGGTGAGGTGGCTGTTGGCCTCGGATCTTCACAGGGAGGAAGTAAATGCTACTTTACTGCTTCCGCGGCATCGCAAATGAGGACCTTACTCCGACAACTATGGCTAGGTTGGGCGGCATCGCCGCCTGTCACTTCCGACGGGAGGGCCTCGGGGAGATCTCCATCGCCGGCGACTACCGGGTCTCGACCCCGGCGCTCAAGAGCGCTCTGATAGGCGGGCTGTTGGGCGGGGGCATGACCGTCTATGATTGCGGCAACCTCCCCTCCGGCGTCATCGCCGCGTGGGGCAAGCACACCGCCCTGCCAAGCTGCATGATCACCGCCTCGCATAACCCTCCCGAATGGAACGGCGTGCAGTTCATGGAGCCGGACTCACATATCTGGTCGCCGGAACTCGAGGCCACGGCCAAGGCCGCGCTCGAGGAGCCTTTCTCCTGGCCCAGGTGGGAGCAAGGCGGCAATCTCGAGCGCCGCGACGATGTGCTGGAGCAATACCTCGGCTGGGTCGAGGAGATGGCAGACGCGGTCGGGAGCCTCAAGGTGGTGCTCGATCCCGGCGGCGGCGTGGGACATCCCGCTGCCGAGCTGCTCCTGGAGCGGCTGGGCATGGAAACCGTGGTCATCAACGCCGAGCCTGATGGCCTCTTTGAGAGGCGGCCCTCGGAACCACGTGAGGAACACCTTGACGAGCTCGCGGAGGCGGTCCTGGCACATAGGGCTGACCTGGGCCTGGCCTTCGATGGGGATGCGGACCGGCTTGCGGTCTTGGATGATCGGGGTAACTACGTGCGGGCGGACTACATCATCGAACTGCTCTGTCGAACGCAGGTGGAACCGGGGCCGTGCGTGTTCAATGCTGGAGTGAGCCTGCTAACCGTCGCTGCTGTCGAGAAGCTGGGCTTCGAGATTACGCCGTGCCGCTGGGGGCAGACCTTCCTGGCGCAGGAGATGAAGAACATCGGCGCAGTGTTCTCTGCCGAGCCGGATGGGCACTTCGCCTATCCCGCCCTGTCCCTGCGTGGAGATGCGCTCGCGAGCGCGGCGCTGCTATGTGCGGCGCTTACCCACGAGGCTCGGCCGCTGAGCGAGATCATCGCCGAGATGGCGACCATCAATATTCTTAACGTGCGGATCGAGTGGGAAGACGACCTGCTGAACTACGCGGAGCAGGTGCAGGAACTCATCGAGCGGGAGTACGATAGCGTGCTGCGGGTGCACGACCGGCTGCTCATCGGCACGGACGAGCACCGCAAGCTCATCGTGCGGCAAAGTCCCTTCGATGCGACCTTGCGCATGTCGGCGGAGAGCTACGGGGAAACGACCGTAGAGGAAATGATAGAGCAGGTTAGGGCGGTCATAACGCCCAGGTAACGACTACCTCACCCCCGGCCCCTTTCCCGCTCCCGCCTTTCAGGCGGGCTTGGGAGAGGGGGGAACGACAATCAGTTGTGCCGTTGCCGTCCCCCGCCTTAGTTGGGCCTTACTTGAACACCATGTACCCGGTTACGAAGGTCCCGATCAGGCGCAGGACCCGCTCGAGGGTGGTCGCAGTGCGTATCTTGCGGAAGATATGCTTGGAGGGCACCAGAATTGCGTCACCGGGCCTGACCTCCAGGTTCGCCGTGTAGGGCTGCACCCGGCCGTTGGCGCGGATGATCACCAACCGCTGTATCCAGCCGTCGTCGGTGGCGCCTCCCGCCTCCTTCAGGTACTCGAGGGGCCGCTGGTCGGGAACGTAAGCGACCGCACCTGGCCTTACGACCGCGCCCAGGACGGTGACCGTGGTCGGCAAGGTCGGCACCACCACCACATCTCCCTCCATCAACGGGAAGTCAGCCTCCTGACCGTTGCTGGAGACCAGCGCCTCCCCGTCAACGGGTACTGCGCGCACCCAGCCTGTAGTCGTCAGTTCGCGTGGAGGAATGACGACCGCGGTCGCGTCCTGGGAGGTAAACACGCGGGCGAGACCGCGGGTGATGGACTCGCCCAGCGCTGAACTCTGCGCCGCTTTCTGCATCGTCTGCTGTTCCATCTCGCGGTTGAACATGGACATGACGTGCGCGAGGTCCTCGTCCTGCTCATCTCCAATGATGGCCTTGCGCAGGCGGTAAAGCACGATGCCGTTGGGGTTTGCGTCCGGAAGCAAGCCCTCGGCACGCTGGAGAAGCTTCCAGATGGTGTCAGGCTCCTCAGCGGTCTCCCTGAGCGCGTAGGAACCCGGGCGCCCCACTCGTCCCTTAATGGTGACGGTCGGCGGCTTCGCGATGAGGTCGCCGGCGCCCAAGACCGCGATGTGATCATTATCGCCGAGCACGGGGTCCGGCTCGACCTCGAAGCCGTCCGCAGTGCGTCGCAGCTTGAGGTACTGAGGCTCAACCGTGCCGCGGGCGCCGCCGGGCGTGTACTCCACGTCGTCCGCGGCCCTGTCAGAGAGCCCGCCGGCGGCGAGAATGGCGTCGGATACGCGCATGTGCTGGTAACGGTCGAACACGCCGGGGTTCTCGACGAAGCCGGCGATCTCCACCTGGCTGGGTGGGGCGACGTTGGCGCGGTCATAGACGACGAGAACATCGCCGCGCGAGAGTGCCAGGTCGGCCTCCGTCTCGCCGGCCAGCGCGGCGGCAAGGTTCAGTGACAGGACTTCGCGGCGCTGGTCAGAGCCTATGCGAAGGATGGTGGCCCGGTCTACATAGGCGTTCTCGGCGGGGCCGCCGGCCTGGCGGACCAGGTCTGAGACCTTCATGCCTTTCGTCCAGGCAACGATGGAGGGATACAAGACGGCGCCCTTGACCTCCACCTCCATGGGCGGCTCGACCCGGTCCTCGGAGTAGATGATGACGCGGTCACGCGGCCGGATCGTGAGGTTCTGGGCGCTATCACCGGCGAGCGCCGCGGCCAGATCGAAGTTGGTGAGCTCGTAATCCAGCTCCTTGTTGAGCCGCCAGAGGGCCGCGGTCTCGGTGTGCGCGGACTCGTCAAGGCCCTGGGCGGCGCTGATGAGGTCGCTGATGGTCATGCCCTCGAACACCTGGTAAAAGCCTGGGCGGCGGACCGCGCCGGAAAGCTCCACCACGTTGTCGGGGTTCTCCAGCACCGGCTGCACCACGATCAGGTCGCCATCCTGGAGGGGCAGGCCCGCGCCCTCGACGCCCTTGCCGGGCACTTTGAGGTCCAGGACCTGGCGCTGCGAGCGGTCGGTGACACGCCAGACCTGGATATTCTGGGCGTAGCCGGTGGGCGCAAGGCCGGCCGCCAGGTCCAGGGCCTCGGCAAGGGTCGTCGGACCGTCCAGCTCGTAACGCGCCGGACGGCGCACCTCGCCGGAGACGCCCACCATCGCCTGGACTGGCGGGATGAAGATCGTGTCCTCAGGCTCAAGCGCGACATCGCCGGCCTCATCGCCCTGGAGCAGGTAGTCGTAGAGGTCTATCACCAGCGGCTGCTCGCCCTTGCGCAGCAGCTTGATGCCCCGCAGCGCGCCGATGTCGGAGGGCCCGCCAGCGGCATAGAGGGCGGAGAAAAGCGTGGCCGCGCCGCTGAGGACATACTTGCCGGGCTTGCGCGCATCACCGGTGACGCGGACCTCGATGACACGGGTGCGAGCGAGAGCGACGCTGATGGAGGCGCGGTCGAAGAAGCGGCGATAGCGGCGAGTGAGATCATCGCGCACCTGCGCCAGGCGCTGGCCGCCAACCGTGACCTCGCCCAGCAGGTTGAGGTAGACCTTGCCCTTGGCATCGAGGGCCACGACGGTGTTGATGTGCTCGATGGCGTCGGTCCAGACCCTGACCTCTATCTCATCGCCCGGGCCCAGGGTGTAAGTTGGAGGCACTGCTTGGGCGACTGTCGGTCGGCCCTCCTCTGGCGGAGCCTCGGAGGGCGGGGTGGGGAGGTTAGGACGCTCCGGAGCGGCGAAGATGTCAAGACCAAAGCGGGGAAGCTGGGCAAAACGCTCGGCGGCGGTCAGCTCAACCGTAGGGGTGACAATCTCCGGGGCGGATGGTGGCGGTGGGGCGGCGCTGACGCGGCCGACCTCCACGGCGCAGTCCGGGAAGATCAGCCGATACGCGGCAGCGATATTGTGCTGAATGTCCTCCAGGCGTTGGCCCGCGACATGCAGCTCGCCCACGCGAGGCAAGGAGATGGCGCCTTGGGCGGAGACTATCGCCTGGGTGTTCGCGTGCTCCTCTTCGCCGGTGAAACAGCGTACCTGGAGCACGTCGCCGGGGTTGACGGTCCCACCTGCCGGCGTCTGCGGAGGGGCTGCTCCGGTGGCTCCCTCCCCCACCTTGGGCTTCTCCGGTCGGCTGACTGATAGGTTGACCGTGCAGCCGGGGTAGATTTGCTGGTAGCGGGTGCGCAACTCCTCTCGCAGCATCTGAATACCGCGCCCGGCCATGGGGACGGCCCCCAGCCCGGGCAGCTCCATGGCGCCGTTGGGCAATACCGCGCCCTGCACGTGCACGTGCATCTCCTCATGGGTGAAGCAGCGCACGGCCACTTCGTCACCGGGCTGGATGATGCCTGTCGAGGCGGTTTCTAGCGGCGCCTGGGCGACCCCGGGAGTGACGCCGAGAATGAGCGTGGTCGCCACGAATGTAAGGACGAGCGTGGTCTTGCGCAAGGTCATAAACACCTCAGGGCGCAGCAGAGGCTGGAGGCCGTCCTCTAGCGTCCATCGCATTGTAGCAACTTGGTGCGGGGCTGGTCAACAGCCGCAGCGCCTCGCGCGTCTCCCCTACTCCTCCCGCAGTGCGTCCGCGACGGCCCCGAGGTCCTCCAGGGCTGCGTCCAAGGCGTAGTTGGCGATGGCGGACTTGCTGGTCTTGACACCATGCTCTGTGAGCAGAAGGAAGCGGGCCTCCTCAAGACGGTAGAGAACGGAGCGGGTAAGATAGAGGGTGACGGGGTACTTCGGTTCGTCTTCGGTAGGCGGCGCCGGAGATGGCTGCGGCTCCTTGCGAGCACCTTGCTTCTTTAACGTTGTACCGGGTTGCCGTTTTAACGGCTTACCCTCATCCGGCTCCGGTTGGGCCGGTGCGTCGTCGAAGAAGACGTCCTCGGGTATCTCTGGCCTCTTACGCACGCTTGAGGACCTCCTTGGCCAGCTCCCGGTACGCCTGGGCGGCCGGGCTGTGGGGTCTAAGGTGAATGAGCGGCTCCGCCGCGACGGTAGCATAGTCGAAAGCCACGGTGCGGGGAATGACAGCGTCGAAAACGAGATCGCCGAAGTGGTCGCTCAGGCGCTGCTTGACCTCCTGGGCGTGGCGTGTGCGAGCGTCATACATGGTGAGCAGCAGGCCCAGGACGCGCAGCTTCTGATTGCTGCGGTCCTGCACGCGCTCGACGGTGCGCAGTAGTTGGCGCAGGCCCTGCATGGCAAGGTAGGAGGTCTGCACCGGGATCAGGACCTCGTCGGCGGCGGTGAGGGCGTTGATGGTCAGAAAGCCGAGGCTGGGGGGGGTGTCTATCAGCACCACGGTGCGCTTAGCGAGCCCCTGGAGCTTCTGAGCGAGGCGCTGCTGGCGGGCATGGGCGGAACTCAGCTCAACCTCAGCGGCGGCGAGCGCAGATTCTGAGGGCACAACTGCCAGGTTGTCCCACCGCGTCATGAGCATAAGGTCCCGCAGTTGGATGTCCGGCGAGAGCAGCAGGTCGTGGGTGGATAGCTCCACCTCCTCGACACCGGCGATGGTGGTCAAGTTCGCCTGGGGATCAGCGTCCACCAGGAGGACGCTCTCCCCCACCTCGGCCAGCGCCGCGCCCAGGTTAAGGACGCTGGCGGTCTTCCCCACGCCGCCCTTCTGATTCGCCACGGCGATGACGCGCATCGGCCCACCTGCCTTTGTCAGTCCTCACGCGGAGTTGCTCCGCTTGGACGCTGCCAGCGTTATCCTACCGGCTTAACGGCTTCCTGTCAACCCCGCTTGCAGTTCAAAGCCTGAGGCCGTTTAACGTTATACCGGGCCCATTAAGCCCGCTTAACGTTAAACGGCTTTAGGGTATTGCCGACATGACGACTTGTGCTCACAGAGACGGAGTATCTCAGAGACGGCGCAGGGCGGCGGCCGGGTCGAGCGAGGCGGCGCGGCGGGCGGCGGCGAGGCCAGCCAGGCCGCCGATAGTGAGCGCGAGCAGGATGGCCAGGCCGAAGATGAGGGGGGAGGGCTGGATGGTGAGAGGGAGGGAGAGTGGGGGAGAGGTGGTGGAGCAGGGGGGGTAGGAGCTGAGGGCATCGGGCAACTGCAGCCGAGCGATGCTGCCGTAGACGTAGGCGACGATCCAGCCGCTTATAGAGCCGAACACTCCGCCCAGCAAGCCGCCGATGAGGGCCTCGAACAGAAACAGGCGCCCGACCTCGGCGTCCCGCCAGCCGAGGGCCTTCATGAGGCCGACCTCGTTCGTTCGGGAGGTCACGGAGCTTACAGCGCCCAGCAGCACGAGCAGGAGGACGAAGGCGAGTGCGATAACGGCGACGCCTACCAGGGCAAGCTGGTTCACACGGGCGAGGGCTGCGGTCCCTGCGTCAACTTGGGTGGCGGTGGTTATGCTGACATTGGGGCCTATGAGTTGAGTGGCCATGTCGGTGACGGCCTGGGCATACCGAGTATGCTTGAGCGCCAGGAAGATGGTGTCTACGACCTCGCCTTGACCGAGCATCTGCTGGGCGATCTTGAGCGGGATGAAGGCCTCGGCGCTGGCGACGCGCGCGGTCTCCCCGAGGTCAACCGTGCCCACCACCTCGAACTCATGCACTGGCCCCAACGGAATCTTATCACCGACCTGGGCGCCGATGGCCTCAGCGTAGTCTGTGGTGATTATGGTATGGTAGTCATCCGGCCCCACCAGGTAGCGCCCGTTGACGATCGCGCAGCACTTTTCGTCCTCATGCCTCTCGGCGAGCCGCACGGGCCCAAGCTGCCTGATATCCGGGTCCATGCCGGTTACGACGGTGGGGTGGCCTTCGTGGAAGGCCCACAACTCCAGCACGCCGGAGGCCTGCTCTACACCGGGCTGGCTGGCCAGCTTCTCCACGACCTCGCTTGGGATGGCGGCCAGGTCCTTGGGTATTTTGACGGGCGCGAAGGGGCAGGGCTTGACGCGCTTTTGCACTATCATATCGGCCCCGGCGGCGCCCAGGGAGTCCTGCACGGCCCCGCGCACGGACTCGGTGATGGCGAGCACGGCCACGAGCAGGGCGACGCTGATGGCCACGCCCAGCACGTTCAGGGCGCTGCGGGTGCGACGGCGTATGAGTCCCTTCCAGGCATATCCCAGCAGCATAAGGAACCTCGCTGTTATCGTAGAGGCAGACGCCCTTGTCTGCTCAACTTGATGTCGTCGCCAGGCAGGGCGTTCCAGGCGGCTTCGTAACTCTTTACGCATAGTTCAACGCTGTCGCATGGTCTCCTTGTTCCCGGCGGCGGGCAAAGGGCAACTACTGCCTCACCCCCTGCCCCTCTCCCTCGCAACAACGGCTTGGCAGAGGCGAGAACATGGAGGGGCCGGTCGCCTGACCGGCCCATGTGTCAGGCCCTCGGGAAAGGAACCTCCGGTGCGGGCGCGAATGTTAACGTGTGCGGGATAGAAGGACGGCGCCTCACTCCGGCCCCTCTGCCTCGCAACGGCGGCTTGGGAGAGGGGAGAGGATGGAGGGGCCGGTCGCCTGACCGGCCCACACGTATTGCCTATCCGAGGTGTAGCCATGAGCAAGTGGAAGACGGCAATCGTTGTGATTGCGCTCCTGGCAGCGATTGCTCTGGTGAACTATGCTGTCAAGATGGACCCAAAGCAGCTCGCGGCCAGAGGTGTCGGCACGGATCATCATCACCATCATGAGGAGAACAAAGAAGAGGAGCCCAAGCCAGCCGAGAAACTGGACGTCATCGGGCCGGAGGACGCGGCGGTCAAGCTCGATGTCTTCTACGAGGATGACAATGAGTGCATGTCAGAGTTTGAGCCGCTGATGAAGAAGATCGCAGAGCAGTACGCGCCGAACGTACGGGTGGAGTTCAAGCCAACGCGCGTGGAAGAGAACCGCGAGCGTGCGGACGAGCTGCGGCTGGGCTGCGCCTCGGGCATATCCATCAATGGAGACGTGGTGAAGAGTGTGCCCGGCGTCGGCAAGCTAGGCCTGGTGGCCTTCCGCGGCCCACCGGGCCAGAAAGACTACGACGAGACCATGCTGCGTAAAGCCATCGAGCACGAGCTGGAGACCAAGGGCGTCAAGTTCACGCCGCCTCCACCTGAAGAGCAGCCACCGACCGCCCACGAACACTAGCACGACACGTGTCACCACGGAGACTCCCCGATAGGAGTGGCGACATTCCCATCGCCGACGGCTTCGGACCAGTGACGGCTCTTTCTTTTTCTCCCCTCTCCCAGGCCGCCGTTGCGAGGGAGAGGGGCCGGGGTGAGGCGGCTGTTGCCGTTTGCCGCCAGGGAGGAATTGGTGGCCCGCTGGAGAAACTCACTGAATAGTGCCTACATCGGGATCACGGAAAAAGAGAAGCAAAGCGTCACTTCGCCAAGGCATCCCGCTCCGGGTAGGCCGCGACGAGATGAACCTGGCGGAGTTCCCCTTCGCACTGCTGGCCGATCGCCATCCTAAGGGCGTTGATACCGTCGTCTTCAGCGACACCGTCACCGGCCCCGACCGCGAGCAGGTCGAGCGCATCTGGACCGTGACCGGCTCCGACGAGTTCGGCCTGCCCCTGGCGAGCGATGAGCTGGTTTACGTGGCCCTGATGGAGGTCACTAAGGAGCAGGGCTTCCGCAACCGCACTATCTACATCACACGCTACAACCTCATCAAGCGCCTGGGCTGGCCGGACAAGGGCGGGAGCTACACGCGGTTGCAGGACGCGCTGGACCGGCTGCTGGGCGTCACCATCAAAGCCGAGCGCGCGTTCTGGGACAACAAGAAGCACCGCTACGTGGATGTGGGCTTCCACATCATTGACGATTACGCGATCTACGATGAGCAGCCCGGCCGCAAGGCCCGGGTGGGGAAGAGGCGCCTGCCCTACAGCTACGTGAGCTGGAACCAGGTAATCTTCGCCAGCTTCCAGTCTGGTTACATCAAGCACCTGGATACGGCATTCTACTTCGGCCTGCACTCGGCGCTGTCGCGGCGGCTGTATCGCTACCTGGATAAGAAGCGGTATGACGGCAAGCCGCAGTTCAGAATCGGCCTGCGCAAGCTGGCCTTCGAGAAGCTGGGGATGAGTCGCAACTACTACCCCAGTCACATCAAGCAGGAACTAGCCCGCGCCCATGCGGAACTGACCGAGCAGGGCTTCCTGCGGGGCGCTGAGTATCAGCCTCGCCGGGGTAAGCGCGATGACCTGGTTGTCTATCGGTTCACTTCGCGCAAGTACATGGTGGAGGAAAAGGTAGAGGACAGCAAGCGCAATGAACTCGTTGAGCTACTGGTGGCGGAGGGGGTTACGCGGTCGGTGGCCGACGAGCTGGTGGCCGAATACGGCGAGGAGGCGCGGGTACAGCTCAAGTACTTACCCTTCCGCGCGCCGCGCGATGCGGCGGCGGTGCTGGTGCAATCTATCCGCGGGCAGTGGGAGCCACCTGCCTCCTATCTGCAGGCGCGCAAGGAGCGGCAGGAGGTTGCCACAGCCCAGCGCGAGCAGGAGCAGTTCATTGCGGTGGCTCGCCAGCGACAGCTTGCTGACGCCATCGAGCGTCAAGCGGCCGACGCGGTGCTGGCGGCCCTGCCTGCGCGGGCGCGCCAGCGGATCCTTGAAGAGGCGCGGGAGCGATTGGCCCTCGAAAATCCCCTGGTCGCAGGCGCTCCCGACTCGGCCGCCTACGAGGCCATCCTCAACGAGAACATGCGGGAGATGGCGATTGCTGAGCACCCGGCGCAGTTCAATGAGCAGCGGACGGCGTTATGGGCCCGGGCGGACGGCGTCGAGGACGACCTCTGAACGGCTAACGGCCGCCAATCGGCAGCGGGGGATGGGCAATCGGCGAACCTACAACGGCAGAAACCCTGTCGTTCGCAGGTCGGGCTTTCTATCCCGGCTCCTTGCGCCGAAGCCTGGAGGCGGCTAACGGCCCCTATCTGTGGTTTTCCCCTCTCCCAGGACGCGTCCTCTGCGTCGCGGGAGAGGGGCCGGGGGTGAGGCGGCTGTTGTCGCACAACCCCAATGGGAGTGCCCATCCCGCCCAAGGGCCGGATCGCCGAGACCCTGCCCGACAAGAATGTCGGGCCTCCTGAGATGTAGCCTCCTTGACTCCCCACCCCCAGCCAACGCATAATGACAGTAGACGCAAGTAACCCCCAGTCGGCCTGACCACTATCCCCACCGACCTTTACTTCACCACCAGGAGGAAAACAATGAAGACCAGGCACAGCAGCCTCACCCTTATCGTAGTGCTGGTGGCCGTTCTCGCTTTGTATGTGAGCGGCTGTGGCAAGAAAGAAGCGGCGCCCACCGGGCAGGCCATGTCTCCCCCGACCAGCACGAGCGCTCAACCCACGGTAGAGCAGCCAACGACGGAGAAAGCTTCTGAGGGCGCCTCGGCGGGCGGCATTGGCGACAAGCTCAGCAAGCTGCTTGCCTCGGCCAAGCCACCATCCAGCTATGAGATGAAGATCATTCCGCCGTCCGGCCCGGACCAGAAGCCCATGAGCGCTCTGTTCAAGATGGTCGACCGGAAGCCTGTAAAGGCTAAGATGATGAACCCGGATGGCGAGGGCTGGATACTCACAGACTACGAGGCAAAGGCAATGTACATGTACAATGCCAAAGAAGACAAGATCATAAAGATGCCGGTCAAGATGAACGAGCAGGGCAAGGTTGCCGCGCCCGCCGACTTCGTGGACAGCAGTGCTAAGGTCACGGGCGCGGATACTGTGGACGGCGTGAAGTGCTGGGTCTACTCGACCACCGCGGGCGGCAACTCGGAGAAGGTGTGGATAGGGAAGAAGGACGGCCTGCCCCGCCAGGTTGAGAGCAACGATGGCATCATCAAGTTCGAGTATTTGCGCATCAACTCTGTGCCTGATAGCGAGTTTGAACTGCCGTCGGGCGTAGAGGTCATGGACATGCCCACAATGCCCGGCACTCCGCCGAGAGGAAACTAAGGGGAACGGCTACGACCCGGCAACGGGGAAGCCCTTCTGCATGCCCTTCGGGTGCTTATGGCTTCACGACCGTTCTCCCCTCTCCCAAGTCCGGCCCAGCGGGCGGGACGCGGGAGAGGGGCCGGGGCTGAGGCTGCCGTTGTCGCGGAGCCGTTCAGACTATGCCTGATGAGCAACTCACAGAAGAACAAGCGCCAGCCTCGCGGTCCGGGTTCTGCTCGGGCTGCGCGGTTGGCGGCGCGCTGCTGCTCGTAGGAGTCATCGCGCTGGGCATCGGCGTGCGACGCGCGCCGGAGAAGTTCCCCGGCTTTGTCCGCACGGTCTTTGGGGCAAAGGACGCCGGCGGGACAGAGGCTGGCGGTGGCCTCAGCCCGGAGCTGATCAAGGCAGCGCGCGGCGTCAAGCCGACCGTCGAGGTGGTGTTGAAGGAGGACGATATCAACGCTTACCTGGCGGCGAACCCAAAGGCGATCGGCTTGCCGAAGGGCTTCGAGGCGCCGCAGGTGGCTTTCCGGGAGGGGCTGGTAGCGGTAAGTGTCCGCACCAAGATGGTGGTGACGGTGCGCGTGCACGTGGCCATGAGGCCGGAAGTGAGGGACGGCCGCATCAGCCTGAGCGTGGTGAAGGTCAGGGCGGGAGGCGTGTCACTACCTGGGGAGTTCCGGCAGCAGATTCAGAGACAGGCGGAGGCGCTGCTAGCCGAGCGCGTCAAGACCGCGGGCTTCGAGCCCAAGTCGGTCGAGGTGGGGGAGGGAGAGCTAAAGGTATCGGGCCAGTTGAAGCCGGCTGGCGATGCCTAGCGGCCAAGGCAAACCCCCGAGAGGCGCAGAGCCCAGAGAACCGCAGAGAATCGCCGGCGGCGGCAAAGGGCGTCTAGTCTCCTCTATGGGCGCCTACATTCTTGTCGGCGGTCGTCTGTCCTTCCGTCATTATCCTTCGCCCACCGCTACCCGCTGGGTCTTGCGCGACAAGAATGTCGCGCCTCCTGTTATCTGGCCCCTGCCCTCACAGGTTGAAGGCATTGAGAATATCGGGATGCAGCCCATTGAAGCTGTGCAGGTGGTCAAGCCGTTCGCGCCGTAGCTCTTCCACGTAGGCGTCAATCTGCTCCTGCGTATAGTACTTGCTCGTCTCGAAGCGGCTGAGGTCCACGCCCTCACAGACCGCAGGCACCTGTGTGCCCCAGTGAGGTTCATCCTCCCACTCGATCTCCTCGCGCACTATGCCCCGAATAATGGCCGCCATCTCCGGTATCTCTACCCGATCCACCGTCTGCACCTCCACCTTCTCGCCGCGGTCGTTGGTCTCGATGATCTCGCCCACCCCACCAGTGTTCAACTGATAGCACTGGATCTTGTCCGGGTGATTGGAGATGAACTCGTAGAAGCGGTTACCCTCGTGGGCCTCATCGCCACAGATGAAGGGGTTGGTGCCGACTACACGGATGGACTCGCCCACGCGCGTCGGGTCGCTGCCGGTGGTGTGAACGGACTCGCCCAGCATGAACGCGGCCGCGCCCTGCGCTGGGGTCAGCTTGGCGACCGGCGGCAGTATGGTGTTGCGGCGCGTGATGAAAGCGATGACCAGCGCATCCAGCTCCTCGACCGGCGGCAGGTTAATGCTCGGGCTCGCCAGCTCGCCGAGGTCCGCGCGCTGAATGACTGCCCGGCCATTGCCAGTGAGCACTTCATCGCTCATGTAGACACGGCCGAGGTAGTCCACCATGACATTCTCGAAGATAGTTCTGGGGCTCTTCGCTGCCTTGTAGAGGATAGGCTGGGAGCCATCCTCGAGGCTGTCGGTCTTGATGAAGAGGCCGTTCTCGCTGCCCAGGGCGCTGCCATCGGGTTTGAAGAAGACCACGTCATCCTGGACCAGATGGACCTCCTCGCCCTCGCGGTCGAGGTCGTGGGTATGCCCCGCATGTGTGGTCTTGCCGGTGGCGGTGAGGCCGAGCAGGAGCATCCCGTAGCGCTTCAGCTTGCCATTGCTGGTGCGCGCGGTGATGAGCTTGGCCCCGGCGTGCAGGCCTAGCATCCCCCGCGCTTTTGCGAACCACATCGCCATACGCAGGAAGCCTTTTTTGGCTTCGCCAAAGTAGTCGGTGCCCAGGACGTAGGTGACGCCGATCTCGGGGAAAACCAGGGCCTGGCGGTCCTTCTCCTGCCACTCCGGTATATAAACCAGGTTCATCTCCGGACCGCGCGCCAGGCGCGGCTCATACATCGTCTGATACCACATATAGGAGAGGCGGATGGAGTCCTTGCGATGCGTGGAGACATACATGGTGCAGTGCGGCGCGAACTCGTGGTTGCTGCCCATGGCGCGCGCGGTGCAGACTATTGGACAGTGCTGTATGTACCTGTGGACCTTATCGAGCGTCTGCGGCAGTTCACGGATGATACGCTGCTGATCCGGGTTAGGGTTCTTGTCGAGGAGGTCTGGCGGGCCGAGGATGACCGTGCGATCCTTGCTGCGATTGCGCACCGAGCTCGAGAAGTTGACGCTGCCGAACTCGGTGCGAACCCCGTAGTGCTCGGCCATGCGTCGGAGCTGGTCGCCGTCAGGACGCCCCACATTGTCCTGATCACGCAACTGCTCGATAACGCGGATTATGTCGTCATAGTACGCACGCATAGCTCACTTGTCCTTCGACAGCGCAAGAGCGCAAAGGCGGGCATTCTGCGGGGGGGAACCGGCGGTTCGCCCCCGTCATGAGAACTGACGCGAAATTATACTATTCCAGGGACGACAGCACAACACCTTCTTCAGATAGCCAGGAGCATCGGTTTTAGAGTAAGTTGGCTTGTGAGTGTAGGGCGGGGCACGGCGGCTAGCAAAGCCGTGCCGTACGGAGGGCAGGACTTCAGTCCTGCCGGACGTTGCCGTTCTGAGGCGTCTCTGCCTGGCGGGGCTGAAGCCCCGCTCCCAGTACAGACAGAGGAAATAGGGGAAGTGAAGGCCAAGGGTATGCAGTGTGGTGGGGGTTCCCCCACCACACCGCGCGAGCCAGGTCGCCGGCAGGGCCTGCCCCTCCAACGGCTCCCGGCCCGCGTAGGTCGCGCTTCCTAGCCCGACTCTCAATGCGGCGCGACACAGGTCCCGGCCCTACTCAGAAGACTTCACACCCACCAGCCAGCTAA
>JALGVE010000020.1 GCA_029820045.1 Candidatus Zipacnadia bacterium
CTCCATGGGGCGCGTCCATACGGCCCCGGCCCGGCATCCCGCCCGATGGGCGGGACGCCCTACACCGAAAAGAAGCTTGCACGCCCGTCAGCCAGCTAAAAACGATGCTCCTGCTCCTTCGAGCAGCAGCATCGGTCTTCTTATCAGTGGGGCCGACATTCTTGTCGGCCAGTTCCGCGGGCAGGCATCCGCGCTCAAGCGACATCGCGCGAAAGCCTACCAATGCGGGCCTCTCTCAATCGGAGGAAAACCTGCGTGCACGCCCCGCAGCCCAAACCGATGCTCCTGCTCCTTCGGGCAGCACCCTTGGCGTTCGTAGGTGGCAGCAGGAGCCTCAACCTACGTGGAGAGCAACTGCGGAAGGGTACTGCGTCCTCTGCGTTGAACTTGCCCCGCAACTCAGCCCACCCGGAGGTCATGACCGATGGCACAGCTTGCGACCGCGTATCTGTGGGATGATGAGCTGCGCGAAGAGGCGAACGCGCGCGGCGAGAACTACTGGTTCGCATACACCCAGGACCTCTTCGAGCGCATCGGAGCGCCCGCCGTCCGGCTTGCACCCATGGCCCTGCGAGCCCCGGGGGCGCTCTCGGGGATCAGCACCCTCGTGCTGCCGAACCTGGCCGCCGACTATCTGGACGCGGAGCAGAAGGGTAACCTGGAGGCGTGGGTCCGCGCCGGTGGCTTGCTGATAGGCTTCGGCGCCGAGGGCCTCGATGGAGTCTTCGGCGTAGAGGGCGATGGCCTCCTCAAGCAGCCGGGTGATCCCTGGGAACTCACGGCCACGCTGCGCTTCACCGACGGGGACCTGGCGCGGCCCCTGCACCATCCCGACCGGCCCGACCCGGAGTTGCTGGCGGTCTCCGACGTCCGGCTGCTGCACGCCACCGAGGCGCAGGAGCTAGCTGCGCTCGGCGACCTGGAGGGCAACGCGCTGGGGCGCCCCGCCATCACGCTCAGGCAGGTGGGTGTCGGTCATGCGGCGCTGTTTGCCTTCGACCTGGCTCACACTGTCTGGGCGCTTCAGCAGGGCCGGCCCATTGACGCCGACTACAACGGCGATGGCTACCTCCGCTTCAGCGATGCCATCATCATCGGGCAGCGCGAGCGCGAAGTGCCGTACGCCGACCTGCTGACCTTCCTGCTCCGCAACCTGGTCGCGCTGACCGGCCAGCCCTTCATCTACCAGCTCCCGGCCCTGGAGGGCGGCGTCCCGGACGCGCTGCTGTTCTGGGGCGGCGATGACGAGGGGGCGGCGGGCACCCAGGTCAAGGCCTCGAACTTCATGGCCGAGCGTGGCCTGCCCTATCACATTAACATCATGCCGCGCGAGGGACGCTTTCATCTTTCCCGCGAGGAGTTCGACCAGCTCCGCGCCAACGGCACCGAACCCTCGCTGCACTTCAACTTCATTGACGGCTACGAGCACCCGCTCAGGTTCACGGAGGAGGATATGCGCGGGCAGATCGAGATGTACCGCGAAGCCTTCGGCGAGACGCCGGTGTGCAGTGTTTTGCACTGGACTCTGTGGCATGGCTGGACCGAGCCGGCCGAGTGGATGTGCGCCGAGGGCATCCAGGCGGACAACTCGCGCATCAACACCGGCTCGCCCCCGCTCAACCCCACCGACACGCTCGGCTACGCCTTCGGCACCAGCTTCCCGTTCTTCCTCCGGCAGGACTGGCGCGCGGGCAACGAGCGGCTGGACTTCATCTCCGAACCGATCACGGCGTATGAGGTCGGCTACCTCCGCGGCGAGCGGACGGACTTCCCACCGCTGCACCGCACGCTCTCCAACGCCGCGTACTGGCACCTGACGACCGACATGTTCTACCACCCGGTCTGTGTGTTCAGCTACCCGGAGTGCCGCGAGGCGATTGAGGAGGCGCTGCGCTTCATTGAAGAACAGGGCATCCGCGCCGTGCACATGGGCAATGATGAGGTGAATCGCTGGTGGCGCGCCCGGACTGCCGCGACCATCGAGCAGGCAGGCACCGGCGACGAAGGCCTTTCATTCACGGCGGAGTGTGACTGGGATGACGGCTACGTGGTGGTCATTCCGGTCAGTAGGGGAGAGGTAACCGTCGAGGTGGACGGTGCGCCGACCGAGGCCGAACTCAGGGAGGAGTTCGGCCGCCGTTGGGCCTACGTCCCCTTGCCGGCGGGTCGTTACGAGGTGCAGGTTAGCGGCTAACGTACTGCTGCCACTTGGCATTGTCGTTAGGCGTTGCCCACTCTGGATCGTTACGGCTGGGTTTCCTGATTGTGGGCAGACGGTGCCAGCTCTGGGCGTGGGATGACGGCAAGCGATGGAGGTTCTGACCTTCCGTTGGAGGGGCCGGGCTTTAGCTCGGCCCCGCCGTTCAGGTTGAAGCCACATTCCGGCCGAGCTAAAGCCCGGCCGCTCCATTCACGGCACCGGCCGGACTCAGTTGCCGCCAGTCTGAACTCGCCCCGTCGTTACCTTGCCTGCTTCTCGGCGAGGTCAGAGATGACGGGGATATTGACCTTCTGTCGGTTGCTGGCCCTGATGGCGAACAGGATGGAGATGATCAGCCAGGCGGGAACCAGCAGGTTGCGCACCATGAATAGCAGCCTGACCAGCGGCCTTCCGATGAAAGGCATGAGCCCGGTGACGACTGCCAGCATCCAGAAGGCGGCGAGCAGAACCACGAGCGCCAGCCCCCAGAACAGCCCGTTGTAGGCGTGGTACCGCATGTATCGGGAGCCCTTGTAGTTGGCGCTCGCCAGCGGGATGACAGGGAGGATGAAGCTCAGCGGCGCCACTATCCACGAAAAGTAGCAGGCCGCCGCCAGGCCGGTGGACTCGGTGGTGCCGCCGGCAGCGGCAGTGGCGCCTATCGCCGCACTGGGCGGCATCTCCATCGGTTGGGGCAGGTGCTCGGCGCAATATGACTTGCCGTCCGCCCCGACGTGCCGACACTCCTCGCACAACTCCGCACCGCAGACCACGCACATCGCGACGCTTTCTCGGTCCGGATGGAACTTGCAGGCCATCGCGACGCCTCCTTTGTGGATCGTCCCACGCACACCTCACCCTTCGAGCTTCGCCTGCAGGCCGGCCAGCCCTGCCGGCAACGCTATCTTGTCCAGCTTCACCGCCCGCACCTCACCATCCTCCATTGTGAGGCGAATCTGCCGCTGCCATTCGGGGTCATTGACCGCATCGCAGTCCACACGGTAGTGGGTCCCGCGGCTCTCGCTCCGCATCCGGGCTGGGATTGCGACGCACTGGCCCAGCAGTGCCAGGTTGCGAAGCTCCGCCCGCTGGCGCAGGGAGCCACCAGCGTCCGCCACCTGCTCGGCTGCGCGCTCTGCTGCGCTCAACGCCGCGGTCAAGCTATCCTCAGTGCGCACCACGCTCGCGCCCTTCCACATCTCCCACGACAGCTCGCCACGTATGTCGGTGACTGACCGGCCATCTCCGCCCTCGCTCAGATCGGCAAGCCCGGCCTCGGCTATCGTCTGCACAACGCTCGCCTCCGCCTCGGCGGACACGGCGGCCGCCGAGGCGCCGGCGAGCTGGCCGAAGACCTGGGAATCCGCGAGCGCGTTGCCGCCTGGGCGATCCGCGCCATGCTGGCCTCCGGCGTTCTCCCCGGCGGCGAAGAGGCCCGCCAGCGGCGTCGCAGCCCTCACGTCAACCTGCGCGCCGCCGTTGAAGTGCTGGACTGCCGGCGCGAACTCGATGGCCTCATGGCGCAGGTCCAGGCCGTTCTTGAGCAGATGCTCGAAGGGCACCTTAGCCTCGGTCTCGATGACCTCATCGGGCTGATGGGCGATGCTCATGAAGACGCCGTTGTGGTCGGTGCCGCGGCCCTCAGCGATCTCAGTGAAGACGCCGACATCAACCCACTTGCTGGCATTGCGCACGGTGAAGGGGTACGAGACGCCCTTGAGGTAGATGGCCTCTGCAATGTCCACGCCCTCGGGGATGTACTTCGGGATGAACTCCTCGCCTTGAGTGTTGGTTATCCTCGGGTCCAGCCGCCAGAAGACGCCGGACAGCGCGAAGTGTATCGGGTGGACAATGCTGGGGCCTATCTGGATGAACTCGAAGTTAAGCAGTGGCACGCCCGCGCGCAGCGCCATCGCGTAGCCATCGCCGGTGGCGTGCTCGGGGAAAACGTTGACCTCGAAGAGCTTGCCCGCGCCGCCTGCTGCCAGCACCACGGCGGGCGCGGCGATGGCGACCGGCTCATCGTCCTCCATCCCCAGGCCCCAGGCGCCGTGCACGGCCGCTCCGTCCACCGCCAGGTCTACGATCATGGTGTTCGGCAGGAACTGCACCGATCCGGGCCCCTCGCGGGTGACCCGCTCGCACTGCTCCATCAGGACCTTGACTATGATCGGCCCGGTGTCGGCGCCCCGACCGCAGGCGCGCGGGTAGCGCGCCCCATCGCTGAGTATCTGCTTGAACTTGCCGTCCGGCGTCTTGTCGAAGTCGCCACCCCAGTCCTCCAGCTCCTGGAAGCGGTCGGGCGCGCCCTCGGCGATGGTGCGGGCCAGCTCGGGCGTGCAGACCAGCCCGCCCTTGACCATGATGTCAATCCAGTGCTCAGTCGGGCTATCCGCCGGGTCGGCATGGCCGAAGGCGGCGCCGAAGGCCATCCAGTCCGAGGCGGCGGTGAAGGTCGTGCCGCACTCCCCGGGGACGCCTTTCGCCGCGACGATGACGTTAGCGCCGGCGCTGGCCGCTTCGAGCGCGGCACGCAGCCCGGCGCCGCCCGACCCTACGACGAGAACATCGCACTGATGAAGCTGCATAATGCGTCCTCCCGGCTTGAGTGTGCGCGACAGCCGAGCCCGCCCGGGCTCGGCTGGCCATATTCGCCCGCACACGTCCTGCGCTCAGGACTACGCCGGCCAAGCCTAGGCCCCGCGCGCGCTTTGCTGGTGTTCTGCGGCGTAGTGCTCCTGCAGAACCTTGATATCTTCGAGTGCCTGTCTGATTTCGGGCACCTTACCCGCAAACTTGGGTTTCGCCCTGACCACCGTCTTCACGGCATCCCCACGGCTCTGGCCACGCGCCTCCCAGAAGAGTATTGAGTCAATAAGCTCCATGTCGCGGGCGCGGCGCTTACTGTGCAGTTCCCTAACAAGGTGCTCGAAGTTGCCCTTGATCTTGGCACGCTCTCCTAGCTCTCTCAAGAACTTGCGGCCAAGAGGAGTAAGGCTATAGGTGCGAGTATCATACTTCCCGCTCTTGCTCTCACGTGTCTTGACGAGCCGAGCCGATACCAACTGCTTCAGCTTGAGGGCTAGAGAAGGCGAGTACGGACCATGTCTGTACCACTCGAAATGTTCGTCCAGCGGGTATCCGAGTACTTGGGCAACATAGACCACCTTGTGGAGCTTAGTGGTCCCCTTGAAAGTACCCACGGTATCAATGATCTGGCATATCTTCACCAGACTGTCGGCCATGGTGTTTCCTCCTCGTCTCCTCTAGCTGCCACGCAGGAAACCTTCGACTTTGCCCCGCCTCGCGTGCGGGGCATAGATTCTCGCACACGCCGTCACATCCATGAGTGTCCGCACCACTGCAGAGCAATTCGATATGTCCTCAACATGCGTCCCTCGCAGTACCTCAATCCGCGTCGCATCCTCTGTTTGGGTGTCTTCCCAATAGGGCACGAGGTCGTACCCGACCTCCGATGAGCCGTCTACGACCAAGAAGTACTGGCTCGGATACCCAGCATCATCGAGATAACGCCCAGCCTCCGCGAGTCTGTCCATCGGGCCCGGGGCCTTGACCCACTCCGCCACAACCTTGAAAGGCTTCCTGCATACAAGGGCATCCGCAAGCCTGCTGAGTGTTCTGTCGCCACGCCATTGCTTAGTCCACTTGGCCGCCACAACAACTTCGTTGTCGTCTAGTGCGAGGAAATCCGCCAGACCAGCCTCCCCACGCAACAGCCGCCCCAGAGGCGACGCTGCGATCTCCTCGGGGAGTCTACCTTCAGAGTCAAGATCCTGCGCCCGTCTCAGCCATGACCTGTACACGGCCTCCATGCCGCGTGTCGTCTTGTGGAAGTAGACCTTTTGGTACATGAAATGCCTGGCAATGAGGAACTCCTCGATTGTAGTGATGTTCTTCTCCAGCACCACGATCCTGCTTCCCTGCCAGACAGTGAGACCATCCAGGAGCCTCGGCACATCCACCAAGCCAGTCTTGAGCCCCGTATGCACCGAGTCCCGCATCAAGAAGTCCAATCTGTCCACGTCGAGGTTGCCGCTGAGAAGGCCGCGCAAGGCCTGTTCCGTGCTACCAAGTTCTGGGCTGCCCCGCAACAGCATCATGACCAGCCGAGGCAGGTAGTTGCCGTAAGACATCAGAACCTGCCTGACTGCCGTGTCTCCTCCGATGATTTCCTGCGTCCAGTCCTCATGCTTTCTCAAGTTGGCAATCGAGTGCCCCAGTGCGGTCTCCGTCGCATGCGAAAAGGGGCCATGCCCAACGTCGTGCAGCAGGGCTGCGGCAATCATTGCGCGGCGCTGGCGGACACCGAACCTAAGGCCACGCTCGCGTAGCTTGTCCAGCGCCAGCCTGCAGATGTAGGCAGCACCCACCGCATGTGCGAACCGCGTATGCTCTGCGCCGGGGTACGTCACCGAACTGAACCCCAGCTGGCGTATCCGACGCAGACGCTGAACCTCCGGACATGCGAGGAGCTTCCTGACGAGAGCCGCATCCTCTCCCTCAAAGGCCACGTGATCGTGGGCTGCGTCGCGTATCCAGAGGTCCTTCGCCATGTCATCCCCACCGGTGCTCGGCTGTCGGTGCTGGCTCGATACGCTCCTCCGGCTGAGGCCGCTACCAGCCGAGCGCCTCCATGCACTCGGGGCCCTTCTCGAAGCTGCCCGTGGTCAGGATGCGGCTCATGGCAGACTCGTAGTTGGCCTTCAGGTACACCTCAGTCTCAACATCCGTGCCGCAGATCTTCTTGTCACCGCCCATCACGGCATCGGGGTCGGCCGCGAAGTGCTTGTAGCGGGCAATGGACCCGTCCACCAGGAACTGGGTGTTCACGTTGGTCTTGCCGACCAGGCCCTTGGTGACCTCCGCCGCGCCTGTGCCGCCGTGCTGGGCGAAGGCAGCGTAGACGCCGGTGTTGTCAATGATGCGCTTCTGGACGGTCTCAAGCTTCCTGACATCGGGCTCGTGCTTCTCGGCGGCTTTCGCCGCGTGCTTCATGCCGATGTCGTAGGCAACGCCCTCAGCGCCTGTGTACTCGACAAAGCCCGCTGTGAGCTCCGCGAACTCGTCAAGCTCCTCGTCGCTCATCTCATGGTACTCGATCTCGTCACCGCTCTGGCCGGTCTCGCCCAGCTCGGCCTCAAGCATCATGTCGTGGTTACCGAGTTCGCCGCGGACCGCGTCGGCGATGTCGCGGGTGATGGCGAAGTCCAGCACCGGCGGGATGCCCTCGGTGTCTATCATGCCCCAGGCGGGCTGGATGACGATGACCGTCTCCTGGAAATCGGAGCGGAACTGCTGGTACTCGTCGCTGGTCAGGTAGGCCACATACTTGTCCCGGAGACCGCCGGACATATCCTCCATGGCGCCGCCCAGGCCCTTAGCCTCCAGGAACGCGATGGCCGCGTCCACCACATCGGCGTAACCGGTGGCGACCGCACGCTGGTCGTAGTCCTTCTCGGCATCGAACTTCGGCACTGCGAAGTGGTCGAGCGACACGGCCACCAGGTCCGCGGCCCACGCCTCGGCCTCCATCTCTATCCAAGAGGCCATGGCCCTACCGCCGTTGATAACAGCGTTGGCGCGATAGCCGAGACCCTCCGGCGCGAAGACCTTCCCCGGCGCGCCGCCGATCTTCGTGTTGGCGTTGTGCGAGAACTGGACGATGATCGGCGACTGCTTGCCGGTGGCGGCAAGTTGCACGAAGGCGCGCGTCTGCCACCAGTTGTTGGCGTTTGCGGCAAGCAACGTCACCTGCTCATCATCGGGCTTGAGGTTCCCGTCCTCATCGAACGGGCAGAAGTGATCGAAGATCTTGCGCAGTTGTCGTCCCGTCAGAAGCTTACTCATCTGTGGTTCACCTGTACTGTCTGGTACATCGGGGAAGTCATGCGTCCCCCGACGTACGTGGATTATTGGCCGTCAGCTCAAGATGCTGACCGCCATTGCTGGTTCTGCTGACACCGCATAGCTACCGTTAAGCGCAGCGAAGCCGCCGCGCTCAGGCCACGGTCACGTCATCGCACAGGTAGACGTCCTGCACCGCGTTGAGGATCTTGACGCCCTCCTCCATCGGCTTCTGGAACGCCTTGCGACCGGTGATCAGGCCCATGCCCCCAGCGCGCTTGTTGATGACAGCAGTGCGCACTACCTGAGCGAGGTCGTCGCCGCCCGTGGAGGCGCCGCCGGAGTTGATCAGGCCGACACGGCCCATGTAGCAGTTGACGACCTGCCAGCGGGTCCACTCGATGGGGTGGTCCGGGATCAGTTCTCCGTTGTACAGCCTGTCGTTGGTGCGGCCGTACTTCTGGTCCCGCGACATCGCCGGGTACCCTCCGTTGCACTCAGGCTGCTTTTGCTTGACGATGTCGGCCTCGATGGTCACGCCCTGGTAGTTGGCTTGGCCGGTGAGGTCCGCTGCGAGGTGGTAGTCCTGATCTCGCTTGAACTCGGGATTGCGCAGGTAGGTCCACAGGACCGTGAACATCCCCAGTTCATGTGCGCGCTGGAAGGCTGCCGTTACCTCCTGCATCTGCCGGTTGCTCTCCTGCGAGCCGTAGTAGATGGTAGCGCCGACGCCCACCGCGCCCAGATTCCACGCTTGCTCGACCGTGCCGTAGAACACCATGTCGGATTTGTTCGGATAGGCCAGAAGCTCGCTGTGGTTGAGCTTCACGAACATCGGGATCTTGTGGGCATACTTGTCTGCAACCGCCCCCAGTACCCCGAGGGTTGAGGCGACGCCGTTGCAGCCGCCCTCAATGGCCAGCTTCACGATGTTCTCGGGGTCGAAGTAGATAGGGGCTGGTGCAAAGGAGGCCGCTGCGCTGTGCTCCATGCCCTGGTCCACCGGCAGAAACGACACATAGCCTGTCCCCGCCAGACGACCGTGGTCGAAAACGCGCTGAAGGCTTGTCTTGACCTGAATTGACCGGTCGCTTTCTGCCACCACGCGGTCTATGAAGTCGGGCCCAGGCAGGTGCAGGTCCTCAGAGCTGATACCTTTGCACTCGTACTCCAGCAGGTCGCTGGCCTCGTCACCCAACAACCTCTCAATCTCGCCTGTCTCTACGGATGTTGCCATGGTACGCACTCCTCTCACCCAGAAAAGCTCTTACTTGTGATGCGCCTAGTTACGTGCGTCGCCTTCATGTACTAGTTCGGGGCAGCGTGCCTTAATCCTCCTTCGACTTGTGGGTTTCGCCCGTGGAATGCGGGGCTACGGGAGCTAGAGCCGGATCGGTTCGAACTGGACCATCTCGCGAAGCCCGTCGCAGCGCACGAGCAGCTCGGAGGTATGAAGCTGCTTCAGACCATCGAGCCCGAAGTCTTCAATGCTTGCGGAGGCTGCGATGGTTCCCACCACGACTGCCCGACGCAGGTCTCGGCTCTGGCAGTTGTCCTGGTGGGCCAGGAAACCGATCATGCCACCGGCGAAGCTGTCACCTGCCCCGGTGGGGTCCACGACATGGGCCAGCGGGTACGAGGGGATGCCGAAATGCTCATCCCGGGACACTAGCGCCGCGCCGTATTCGCCCTTCTTGACGACGATGTAGTCGGGACCCAGGTCGAGCACTCGCCGGGCGGCGTCAGCGAGGTTCGGCGTGTCGGCGAGTTGGCGTATCTCCGTGTCATTGAGCAAAGCCAGGTCAACGCGGGAGAGCACCTCAAGCAGCGCCTCGCGCTCGTTATCAATCCAGTAGTTCATAGTATCGCACATCACGAAGCGCGCGTCTTCAAGCTGCTCGAGGACCGAGAGCTGAACCTGCGGCTGGATATTCGCCAGGAAGCAGTAACGGCTCTGGCGGAAGCTCTCCGGCAGCGTCGGGTGGAAGTCGGCGAAGACGTTGAGTTGTGTGTCCAGCGTCTCACGGTCGTTCAGGTCGTAGTCATAGACGCCGCTCCAGTAGAAGGACTTCCCTTCGGGCACTCGCTTGACCCCCGCCAGGTCCGCTCCTCTCGCTACCAGGAAGTCGAGCGCCTCCTGCGGGAAGTCACCGCCGACAATCCCAACCACGCGGGGCGTAGCCATCAGACTAGCCGCGGTCGCCGCGTACACCGCGGCTCCGCCGACTACTCGGTCCACCTCGCCGAACGGGGTCTTCACACTATCCAGCGCCATCGAGCCGACTATGAGGACTTCATGCATGTCCACGCACCGCGCTTGAAGTGTCCCAGCATGAGCCTGGGGGAGTGGGGAACGGTTCAGCACCTGTCCTTTGCGGTGCAGTCCGGTTCGACGGGCAAAGTCTCGGGCCGTTCCGAGTTGAACAGGAGGCTGTGCAGCGTCATCACGAACATCCTGGGCAGCGCGGCGAGCCGCGGGAGCCGTCGCGGGCGCTGGAGAGTGCGGTAGAGCCACTCCAGTCCCCAGTGACGCATCCATACCGGCGCCCGTCTCACGTGACCGGCTATCACGTCAAAGCTGCCGCCCACGCCTATGCATACGGGCACCCCCAATTCCTCCAGGTGCCGCTTGATCCACTTTTCCTGCTTGGGTATGCCCATGGCCACGAACAGGACGGCAGGCCGACGCGCCTGTATATCCCGCACGACCTCCGCCTCTTCGTCCTCCGAGAAGTAGCCGTCCCGGCAGCCCGCCACCAGCAGACCGGCATATTGGTCCTGAAGCCGATCCGCAGCCTCCCGCGCGACGCCGGGCGCCGCGCCCAGCAGGTAGACAGGTTTGCCCAGGCGAGCAGCTATCGCACACAGCCGCTCCATCATGTCCACGCCCGAAACGCGCGCGCTTATCGGCAGGTTCAGCAGGCGCGCCGCCACTATGACGCCCTGGCCGTCCGCAGTAACCAGGTCAGCCTCGTTGATGATGGCTCGCAGCTCCTCATCGTCCTGCGCCCGCACCACGCTGGAGGTGTCGCTGGTGACAATCATGTGCGGGCCGCCCTCCCGGATGAAGCTCTCGGCGATCGTGAGGGCCTCATCCATCGTGACTGCGTGCAGCCGCACGTTAAAGAGGTTCACTGCCGGCGGGCCTCCGACAAGGGAAGGCTGCGGCTCGTGCCTCAGCATTCGCAGTATCACAAAGAACACGAAGGGCCCGACGCTGATGCCGAACATCAGTGTCAGCAACTTCACCCAGAAAGGCTTGGCAATGAGCAGCACCAGCAGTATCCCCAGCGCACACATGTACGCGGCAACGCCGATGAGCACCCCGAAGACCTGGCTCTGAGAGTACCCCTGCTCGAGCAGCAACTCGTGCAGGTGGCGGCGTCGCTGGCCGATGTGCAGCCCGCGCCATCCCTCGCGGAGGCCTGACGCATAGGTAAAGGTCGCGCCGAAGAGGGGCACGCTGATAACAAAGAGCGGAAGCAGGGCGACCAGGGAAGCCGTGTGCTTGAGCGCCCCGGTCACGGCCAGACTCCCGATGAGCAGGCCCATGCCGTAGCTGCTCGGGCCTGCGGCCCCCCCGCAGATCTGCCCACAGGACAGAAGCTGGGCCAGGGACACTCCAGCAATCGCCAGCGCCAGCATTGGTGCGGTGTCGCCCGTGGCCCACGGAACGAGCCAGCAGACCACGTAGAAGGTCAAACCGCTCAGGGCGGCGATGCCGAACGACACACTTGGGATGGAACCCGCCCGCCCGAACAGCGATGCGCACAGCAGCAGCCACGCCGCGGTGATGACGGGGGAGAACCAGCCGAGGGGGTAGTATATGCTTGTGCCTGGGAGCTTGAAGGTATCAATGGCGACACCCTGCGTGGTCAGCGCCACGGCCACGGTAGCCACGAAAGCGATGCGAGTGATGGGGGGGGTCTCCAGGACATCGGTCACGGCGACGAAGAGATAGAGCGCCACCGCCCCGATGACCGGGGCCAGCGCCTCTCGCGAGGCTCCGAGGAAAAACAGCACCAACAGCGGGACAAAGAACAACAAGCCTCTCGCGTCCAGCCGCGTCCCGGGCTTGCCTTGCACTGGCTGCAGAAGCCAGCGCAGCAGGGAAGCCACTGCCAGCGTTCCTATGAGAATGGTCGTGAAGAGCGCCGCGTCTGCCATCGGGACCTCTGCCTGCGGCAGGCTAGGTGCCCAACTCCCAGCTTGCCAGGTATTCCTTCTGCTCCTCAGTCAGCTCGTCTATCTCTATGCCCATCGCCGCGAGCTTGAGGCCCGCCACGCGGCGGTCAATCTCCTCAGGCACCGGATGCACCTCGCGGGCCAGGGCGACGTCACTCGTTGCCAGGAATTCCGCGCACAGGGACTGGTTGGCGAAGCTCATGTCCATCACCGCTGCCGGATGTCCCTCGGCCGCCGCCAGGTTCGCCAGCCGCCCCTCGCCCACCAGATAAACGTGGCGGCCGCCCTGAAGCGTAAACTCCTGCAGTGAAGGGCGCACCTGGCGCACGCCGGTGCTCATCTCTCGCAGGTCCTTGAGGCTCACTTCAACGTCGAAATGTCCGGAGTTTGCCAGGATTGCGCCCTCTTTCATCCGCGCGATGTGCTCACCGCGGATGACTGAGGTGTCGCCGGTGACGGTGACGAAGATGTCGCCGATCTCGGCGGCCTCCGCGATGGGCATGACGCGGTAGCCCTCCATCGCCGCTTCGAGCCCACGCACCGGCTCCACCTCGCAGATGATGACGTTAGCCCCCATGCCGTGCGCGCGCATCGCCACGCCACGCCCGCACATCCCGAAGCCGCAGACCACGAACTGCTTGCCGGCCAGCAGGATGTTCGTGGCGCGCAGGATGCCGTCAATTGTGCTCTGGCCCGTGCCGAAGCGGTTGTCGAAGAGATGCTTGGTCATCGCGTCGTTCACCGATATGATCGGGTAGCGCAGTTCGCCGACGGCGGCCATGCTGCGCAGGCGGATGACGCCGGTGGTCGTCTCTTCCATGCCGCCCTTGACGTCCTCTATCAGCTCCGATCGCTTCGAGTGCAGCGTGGACACAAGGTCGGCCCCATCATCCATGGTGATAGTGGGCTTCATGTCCAGCACGGCGTTCACGTGGTCATAGTAGGTGTCGCGGTCCTCGCCGCAGATCGCGAAGACGGGGATCTCGTAGTCAACCACCAGAGAGGCGGCCACGTCGTCCTGAGTGCTGAGGGGGTTGCTGGCGCAGACCGCGATTTCTGCTCCTCCCGCCGCCAGCGTCCGCATGAGGTTCGCGGTCTCCGTCGTCACGTGCAAACATGCGGCGAGTCGCTCCCCGCTGAGGGGCTTCTCTTCCTCAAAGCGCTCCCGTATCTGTTGCAGCACGGGCATCTGCCGGTCTGCCCATTCGATGCGAAGCTTGCCCGCAGGCGCTAACGACTCGTCAGCAACATCATACTCCACAGTCATCATCCTTGCTCGAGGAGGCTGATTAAAGATCGTCGGGACTTAGATACTGCACACGTGTATCGCTCTGGGCGCCCCCATATTCCACCCCAGCGCCGGGTTTGCCCAGCGCGCGGAAGGTAAGCACTGCACTGCGGGAAGGGGACTCGGCGCCGCAGGGGCCAGCAACCGCTGGTCGGAGGCTTACTCGGCGCCGCGTCGCTCGCCTCCGAGCGCCAAGCTGCTTGGCTGCCAGACTCGCAGGCCCTGGTGGTCGAAGTTGAACTCGATGCACTGCCCGCCAAGGTCTTCGACGGCCCTGCGCACGAGGTGTTCCCGGTCCGGCTGGCACAGCAGAACGATACAGCCCCCACCGCCGGCGCCGCAGGCCTTTCCGCCCAGCAGCCCGGCTGGCTGCGCGACCGAGAACAGCGCCTCGATCTTGGGGGTAGTCATCTCGTCATACAGACGTTTCTGGTTCTCCCAGTTGAAGTTAAGCACCTCGCCCATGCGGCGCAGGTCCTCGGAGGCGAAGGCGTCGCGCATCTCCAGAGCCGCTTCCCTCAGGTTCATCAAGGCCTCCGTTACCCCCGGCTCCTGCCGCTGGTAGGCGCCCATAACGCGACTGATGATGTCGCCTGACAGCCGCGACTTTCCGGTGTACACGAGCAGCAGCGCCTTCTCCAGCTCCAGAAGGAAGTCCTCGGAGGGCTCGATCTGCTCGACCTGAACCACGGAGTCCTCGAAGGTCTGAAAGGTCAGGCCGCCGTACGCCGCGATATACTGGTCCTGCTTGCCGCCCTGGATGCCGAGTTCGTCAACCTCAAGCTCGTTTGCCATCGCTGCGATCTCGTGACGGGTCATGCTCCCGCCCTGGATCGCGTCTACGACGCCGATGAGCGCCACGCCCATCGAGGCGCTGGAGCCGGTGCCCGAACCCGGCGGCGCCTCGGAGCGCGTGAGCAGGCGGCCGCGGAAGTCCAGGTCCTTGTGCACCACGGCGGCCTTCAGCAGGTCAAGGGTCCCGTTGTATTCGAACTGCCGGATGTCCTTGACCTGGACGTACTCGTCATAGTCGGCGGACTCGAGCGCGAACTCGTCGGTGTCGCCGGGGATCAAGGTGGCATAGGAGCACCGGCTGATAGCGGCATTTACCACGTACCCACCCTTCTCCGTGCTGAAGGGTGGGACGTCCGTCCATCCGCCCGCGAAGTCTATGCGTACCGGCGCCCGTGCGCGCATCGCCTTGGGCTTGTCCAACGCTATCACACCCTTGCCTATTGCGTCTTGCCCATCGTGCGCACGTATTCGACCAGGGCTTCCCGCCATGGACGCAGCGGCTCCAGACCCAGAGCCGCAAGACGCGTGTCGCCAAGCACGGCGTTGGTGGGACGTCTGGTAGGGCTATCCCAGGCCGCGCTAGGGATGCCCTCGACTTCGATGTCGCTCAGCCCAGCCTCCTCAAGCGCAGCGAGCGCCAACTCCAAGCGCGTACATGCGCCTCGGTTGGTCACATGCACGATCCCCGTGGCCTCGGTGTGCAGGAGCCGCCAGATGGCTTCTGCCAGGTCCGGCGCGTAAGTCGGGCAGCCCCGCTCGTCATGCACCACCTGCAGCCGTTTGCGCGAGCGGGCGGCCTTCAGGATGCTGGCGACGAAGTTCTTCCCGCCCGGCCCGTAGAGCCACTGGGTGCGCACAATGAGATGGTCAGGCAGGATGGCCGCGACCGCGCGCTCTCCCGCCAGCTTGCTCTCGCCGTAGACGGTCAGGGGCGCCGGCTCATCGTCCTCCAGGTACGGTTCGGCCTTTGTGCCCTCGAACACGTAGTCGGTGCTGACGTAGAGCAGCCGCGCCTGCAGCGCTTGAGCCGCATCAGCTACGTTCTCGGTCGCAACGGCGTTGCTTGCCCATGCCCGGTCCGGATCCCGGGTGCAGCCGTCCACATCGGTGTAGGCGGCGCAGTGTATGATGATCTCAGCATTCGTGGCCTGAAGGGCGTCCTGCGCCTGCTCGCGCACGCTCAGGTCGCCGTCGTCCCTGGTAAGGGCCGCCACGGACGCCCACGCAGGCGCGCTCTCGCAGACCTTGTGCCCGAGCATTCCGGCCGCGCCGGTGACTGCGACTCTGGTCAAGGCTGATTCCACCGTCACGAGGCTAGGTTAGCAGGTTGACCCTGCCGTGTCAACGTATCGCTTCTCGCGCAATTGCGCGCTCATGCGCCGCGTGGTATACTTCATAAGGCAAGACACGAGAGCGCAGGAGAAGGGCATGGCAACCAGGCGACGGGGTACTATCCAGGACCTGCTTAGCCGGGTCAAGTACTACTGGCCCGAGCCTGAGATCGCACGGCTGCACGAGGCGTACGAGTTCGCGGCGGAGGCGCATCGTGACACTCCCCCGCGTCTCACCGGAGACCCCTTCATCACCCATCCCCTCGCGGTTGGCGCGCTTCTGACCGAGATTGAGGCGGACCCTGCTACGGTGATCGCAGGTCTACTGCACGACACCGTTGAGGACACCCAGGTGGAAGTCGAAGACATCGAGGGCCACTTCGGTGAGACGATAGCCGCCCTGGTGGACGGCGTGACAAAGCTGAAGCGCCTGCAGTTCACCAGCAGGCAGGAGGAGCAGGCTCGCAACCTGCGCAAGATGTTCCTCGCCATGGCGCGCGACCCCCGGGTCGTCATCGTGAAGTTTGCTGACCGCCTCCACAACATGCGCACGCTCGATCCACTCCCCCCGGAAAAGCGGGAGGCCACCTCCGTGGAGACGCAGCACATCTTCGCTCCGCTCTCCCACCGCCTGGGCATCTGGCGGTACAAGTGGGAGTTGGAGGACCGCGCCTTTCGTTATCTCGATTCGGCTCGGTATTATGAGATAGCCCGTCTGCTGGGGGCGGGTCGTGAGGAGCGCGAGCGCAGGATAAACGCCGTGCGCTCGGCGGTCATGGAGCGGCTCTCGGACGTCGGGATTCGTGCGCGAGTGCAGGGCCGAGCGAAGCACATCTACTCCATCGCCCAGAAGATAGAGAAACAGGACATACGCTTCGAGGAGATAGCCGATCTCGCCGCTATCCGCGTCATCACCGATTCCGTGGAGAGCTGCTACGGAGCGCTGGGCCTGGTGCACGATCTGTGGATGCCCATTCAGGGCGCCTTCACTGACTACATTGCCAAGCCCAAGTCGAACCAGTATCAGTCCCTGCACACGAAGGTCATCGGCCCCGACAACCAGCCGCTGGAGGTGCAAATCCGCACCTGGGGCATGCACCGGCTGGCCGAGTACGGGGTGGCCGCCCACTGGCGCTACAAGGAGGGCCGAACGGATCTCCGCCTGGATGAGCAGATATCAATCTTGCGCCAGGTGCTGGAGCTGGACACCGACCTGAGCGAAAGCCACGAGTTCCTTGAACTGCTTGAGATGGACCTGTTCAGCGACCAGGTCTTCGTCTTCACCCCGGACGGAGATGTGATTGACCTGCCGGCCGGCGCGGGGCCCATTGACTTCGCATATCGCATTCACACCGAGGTCGGCCACCACTGCGTAGGCGCCCGCGTTAACGGGCACCCCGTGCCACTGAGCTACGAGTTCCAGAACGGCGACATCGTTGAGATCGTGACCTCCTCAAGCGCGGAGCCGAGCCGTGACTGGCTGGACCTGATAAGGACCTCGAAGGCCAAGGCCAAGGTGCGACGTTTCCTGCGCGCTAAGATGCGGGACGAGAACATTGCGGCGGGCCGGGGAGCCCTGCGCGACGCGTTGGATCGCCATCCTCTCGCGCTGCGCAATCAGGTGAACCTGGGCGACCTCAGGAGCATGACAGAGAAGTTCAGCTTCTCAACCCCCGATGACCTGCTGGCGGCCGTCGGCTACGGCGACGTCGAGGCCGACACTGTGATTCGCGATCTGCTGGCGGAAACCGTTCAGCCCGGCAGCTTCGCGGAGGAAGCGCAGCAGCTCCTGCCCCAGGGGACTACGGCAAGCGCATCCGTGAGCGCTTCGGGCGACTTGGTCAGCGTTGACGGCTTTGACGGTTTCAGTTGCCGCCTCAGTAAGTGTTGTAGCCCCCTGCCGGGAGACGACATCACCGGTTACGTCACGCGGGGCAGAGGTCTGACGATCCACCGCAGCGACTGCAAGAACCTCCTCTATCGCGCCGAGCGTGAGCCGGATCGCATTATCCCGCTGACATGGTCTGCCAAGGGGGAGGAGGCTGTCTTCCTTCACGATGTCGAGATCGTTGCGGTTGACCGGGTCGGCCTGTTGTCGCATATTACCGCCATCATCAGTGACTGCGGGATCAACATCGTGGCCTCTCACACGCACACCACCGATTCCGGCCGCGCCCATCTGCATCTGACGCTGGAGATTCGCCGGCGCCAGGACCTCGACCGCGTCATGGCGCGGCTCGGACAGCTCATTGACGTGTTGAGCTGCCGCCGACTTGCTCCGACGCACTAGCCCTCGCCCCTCGTGTAACTTTTTCGCCCCGCGAGTCTCTAACAGTCAAAGCGACGAAGGCCAACGGACAAGGAATGGGCTGTCCCCCGTTGCCTATTGCCTGCTGTTCCACGGAGGAATCTCAACGTTGTCGATCCCCCTGGTAGACCTGGTCACGCAATATGAGGGACTGCGCGAGGAAGTCCTGGCCGCCCTCGATGAGACACTCTCGGGCATGCAACTGAACCTGGGCCCGAACGTCCAGGCGCTGGAGGAGGAATGGTCGGAGTACTGCGGCGTGGCGCATTCCGTGGGCGTGGCCAACGGCACCGATGCGCTTTATCTGCTGCTGCGCGCGCTGGGCATCGGCCCGGGCGACGAGGTTATCACTGTCTCCTTCACCTTTATCGCCACCATCGAGGCCATCATTCACGTCGGCGCCACGCCCGTGCTGGTTGACATTCAGCCTGACACCTTCTGCATTGAACCCGCGAAGGTGCTCGGGAAAGTAACGCCCCGCACGAAGGCCATCCTGCCCGTGCACCTCTACGGTCATCCGGCGGACATGGATGCGCTGAACGCGATTGCGAAGGAACATGACCTTCTGGTCGTCGAGGACGCGGCACAGGCGCATGGCGCGTCGTATAAGGGGCATCGCGTTGGTGCGCTTGCGGACGGCGGCACCTTCAGCTTCTACCCGAGCAAGAACCTCGCCGCCTACGGCGAAGGGGGCATGATCACCACCGACGACGAGGCCTTGGCCGACGAGCTTCGCGCGCTCCGCGTCCACGGGTCAGGCGAGAGGTTCGTCCATCGGGTCGTCGGCTACAACAGCCGCCTGCACGAGGTTCAGGCGGCGGTGCTGCGCATCAAGCTGAGACGGCTGGAGGGATGGAACGAGCAGCGCCGCCAGCACGCGGCTCGGTATAACGAGCTTCTATCAGACCTCGATGTGACGCTGCCCACCGAGCAGGCCTGGGCGCATCACGTCTACCACCTGTACACGATCCGCACGCCTCGGCGCGACGAGATAGCAGCCGCCCTCGAGGCCGCTGGCATCGGCTACGCTCTGCACTACTGCAAGCCCTCGCACTTGCAGGAGGCGCTCGCGGAGTATCATTTCGATCCGGCGGAGCTTCCCGAAACCGAACGTGCCGCGAGCGAGATCATCTCCCTGCCGATGTACCCGGAGCTGACCGACGAGCAGATAGAGCAGGTCTGCGACGTCGTGCACCAGGGCCTGTGTTGAGCTTGACCTCTGAGCCTGACCAGCGGATGCACCTTCGTACTTGCCATCAGGTAGGTCTGTGAGGCACCGGCGTCGAAGTCGCCTTCCAGGGTGTTGGTGAACGTGGGGATGCGTGGGAGGCCGTGATGCCTCCCGACGCGCGAGAGGGTTTCTGGCGCGCGCGAGTCAGAGACCTCAAGCCCTGAGCAGCACAGAATAGGAGGGCTGGGATTCTACATGGAACACGCCGAGCCGTCACCCGCGCAGCCTATCATACGGCACCCTCGCGGGAGCGCACCCCAGGGTGTCACCGACGGTGATAGCCGTATCGGGGCCCTGCCTCAGGTGCTGTACACTGTTGGGTATGAGGGGCGATCCACAAGTGAGTTCTTTGGCATCTTGCTTGCCTCCCACGTGACGAACATGCTGGATGTGCGCTACTCGGCATCGTCCCGCAAGCGTGGGTTCTCTGGCAAAGCCCTCGCGAGGTTTGCGGGCAGGCTCGGGATGCACTACTGGCATCTCCCGGAGCTTGGTGTCCCGAAGGAGCATCGGCCCGCGTTCGCACGTGCAGAAACGCGGAGGGAGGCTCGGTCTCGGTACCGCCGCGAAGCTGAGCGCGACGCCGCCCTCGTACTAGAGGAAGCAGCACGGCTGTGCGAGAGCGGACTGACGGCCCTCGTATGCTACGAGCGCGACCCAGAAGGCTGCCACAGGTACCCGCTGTCGAAGCTGCTGTCTACCATGACAGGGCTAGAGGTGCGGCACCTGTGACCCGCGTGCTCCCGCGCCCGTTTCGGGTCCTTATCACTGTGAAGACCTATCCCCGGCCCTCCAGGCAGTACGAAGAGCTGGTGTGCATGGCTGGCGTTGAGCCTACGCTTGGGTTCGTGCGGCTCTATCCCATCAGCTTCCGCCGACTGCCTTACGAGCAGCAGTACAGGAAGTACCAGTGGATTGAAGTCACCGCAATCAAGAACGCAAGTGACCCGCGCCCAGACAGCTACCGCCCCCGCGCCGACACCATTCGTGCCGTGGGGAAGCCTCTGCCCGCCGGCGACTGGGCCGAGCGCAAGGACGTAGTCCTGCCATTCGCGTCGGAGTCACTAGAGCAGATCCAGCATGCGCGCCGAGAGGGTGGGCCCTCGCTGGGCCTATTCAAGCCCGAGGCGGTGTCGGATTTCGACTGGGAGGCGACACACCGGGACTGGACGCCCCCACAGCGTGCACGCCTCAGTCAGGGGAAGCTCTTCGCAGAGGATCTGACGCCGCTAGAGAAGATCCCCTATGACTTCCGATACAGGTTCAGATGCAACGCGCCTGGTTGCCGCACCCATCACATTGGGATATCGGACTGGGAAGTTGGCAGGCTGTACCTGCGGATGCGCGAGCAGTACGCGGAGAGCACGGCTCTTGAAAAAGTGAGGGACAAGTTCCTGACTCAACTGTGCGGTCCGACAGTGGACACGTATTTCTTTGTTGGGACCTCGCGCATTCCGTACGAGACGTGGATCATACTGGGCGTGTTCTACCCTCCACGGCAGGATCAGGTGCCCCTGCCGATTGCAGACTCGTAGACCGACCACAGCCGCGGTGTGCCTGTGTGCCTGAACACTCCCGCCGTTACAGCCCATACACTTCCGTCGCCGGCAAGGCGACGATGTTGTTCTCCCTGAGCACCTCGACGGTCTTGTCGAGCACGGCGTCGTCCACCTTGAAGAGCACTACTGCGTCGCCCTCGACGGTGATGAAGAACGCGTACATGTACTCGACGTTGATGCCCCTAGCCTCCAGGTGCAACAACACGCCGCCGAGCCCCCCCGGCACATCGGGGATACGCAGCGCCAGCACCCCCGTGCTCCCCACGGAGAAGCCGCGCTCCTCCAGGACCGTCACCGCCTCCTCGGGCTTGTCCACGATGAGTCGGAGGATGCCGAAGTCCGAGGTGTCCGCAATGCACAAGGCGCGGATGTTGATTCCGCTCTCGCCCAGGCTCTGACAGACCTCCGCCAACCGGCCCGACTTGTTTTCCAGGAACACCGACACTTGCTGAGTCAACAGTTCGCTATTCAACTCTCAGCCCTCCTCGCGCAGGTCAATAATGCGCTTGGCCTTGCCCTCACTGCGCTCGATAGTCTTCGGTTCGACCAGCTTTACGGCTACGCGAATGCCGAGCGCACTGTTCACCCGCTCGGCGATCTTCTGCTCGATCTCCTCCAGGTGGCGCACCTCGTCGGAGAAGATGGCCGGTGACACCTCCACCTGTATCTCAAGCTCGTTCATGCGCTTGGGCCTGGTCAGCACGAGCTGATAGTGCGGCTCCACCTCCTCGATGCTGGTGAGCACCTCCTCGATCTGCGACGGGAACACGTTTACGCCGCGGATGATGAGCATATCATCCGTGCGTCCCGTGACTCGCTTCATGCGCGGCTGAGTGCGGCCGCACTCGCATTTCTCGTAGTCCAGGCTGGTAATGTCGCGCGTGCGGAACCTGATGATCGGGAACGCGCGCTTGGTGATGCATGTGAAGACCAGCTCCCCCTCTTGGCCGGGCGGCAAGGGCTCCTCGGTCTCGGGGTCAATGATCTCCGGGATGAAGTGGTCGTCGAAGATGTGCAGGCCGGCCTTCGCCTCGCACTCGGCCGCAACGCCCGGGCCGATTATCTCGGTCAGCCCGTAGATGTCATGCGCGGAGATACCCATTCTCTCCTCGATGGTCTCCTGCGCGCCCTGGCTCCACGGCTCGGCGCCGAACAGACCAATCCTGAGCGGCAGCTTTCGGATGTCCACGCCTACCCTCTCCGCCTCGTCTATGATAGTCAAGGCGTAGGAGGGCGTAGCGCACAGGATGGTGCTGCCGAGGTCCTGCATCAGCATGAGCTGGCGCGCGGTGTTGCCGCCGGAGATGGGGATGACCATGCAGCCCAGCCGCTCCCCGCCGTAGTGCAGCCCCAGCCCGCCCGTGAACAGCCCGTAGCCGTAGGCGTTCTGCAGCACATCCTTGCTGGTGCCGCCTCCGCAGGCGATGGTGCGGGCGATGGTCTCGGCCCAGATGTTGATGTCCTCGGGCGTGTACCCGGCGATCACGGGCTTGCCGGTGGTACCTGAGGAGGCGTGGATGCGCACACACTCCTCGAGCGGCACCGCGAAGAGGCCGAAGGGGTAGGTCTCCCGCAGGTCGTCCTTGGTGGTAAAGGGCAGCAACCGCAGGTCGTCCAGCGACTTGATGTCATGCGCGGTGATGCCTTTCTCCTTGAATCGCTCGCGGTACCACGGCACATTCACCTCCAGCCGCGCCACGGTCTCTCGCAGCCGCCGCACCTGCAGTTCCGCGCGCTGCTCGGGGTCCATGCACTCGTACAGTGGGTCCCATATCATCGTCAACATCTCCCTGACGGACGTATTACGCACTCAAGAACGCACATGGCCCCACCGAGGCCCTATGTTCCCTCCATCGCCTCGCGCGCTAGCTCTTTGCCGATCTCGAAGGCTGTCAGATTGACTTCCAGTGTCTTAGGTTTGAGACCTGCCCTCAGTGCCTGCTCCCACGCCTCCGGCGGCAGGTCCAGCAAGGTCGAGGCGGCGCCCAGCATCACCGTATTCGCTGCCCTCGGCTCGCCCAGCTCCCGCGCACGCGCATAGGCGGGGATGAGCGTGATCTCCCGTCCGCTATCCGTCAGCCGCTCGAGGCAGTCTTCGGGATACGCGTAGGCGCCGGTGCTGACGGTGATGGGCCGTATCCGGCTGTCCTCCAGCAGCGCTCTTGCGTCACCCCTGGTCTGCTTGATCTGGCGCAGCGCCTCCAGCGGCTCGAAGGCCAGCATGAGGTCGGCGGCGCCCTCCGGGATAAGCGGCGAGCGCACGGGTTCATCGCGGCTGAAGCGCACGAAGCTCATGACACTCCCGCCGCGCTGGCTCATGCCGTGCACTTCGCTCTTCTTCAGGTTCCACCCTGCGAGGCGGCAGGCCTCAGCCAGTACGCTGCTGGCCGTGATGATCCCCTGCCCGCCAACGCCCGTGAGAAGCACACTCGTGATCATCTAAGCCTCCCCCTGCTCTGCCGGAGCCTTGAGCGCGCCCACAGGACAGACCTGAGCGCACAACATGCACCCGGTGCACATCTCCTCGTCTATCTGCGGGAAGGGCCGATCGCCACCGTCATCCACGGCTGAGATCGCCGGACAGCCGATGGAGATACACCTGCCGCAGCGCGTGCATGCCTCCAGGTCGAACTCAGGAGGAGACTCGCGCTCCCGCGAGAGCAGCACGCATTGGCGCCGGGCGATGACCACCGCTGGCTCGGGCGACTCGATGGCCTGGCGCAGGGCTTCCTCGGTCGCCTCCAGATCATAGGGGTCAACCACAGCGACATTCTCGATGCCCACGGCGCGGACCAGGGCCTCGAAGTCGAGCCTCCTGCCCGGCTCACCGGAGAGGGTCATGCCGGTGCCGGGGTGAGGCTGGCCGCCGGTCATGGCCGTGGTGCCGTTGTCCAGGATCACCACCGTACTGCCCCCATTGTTGTAGGCGATGTTGACCAGGCCGGTAATGCCTGAGTGCACGAAGGTCGAATCGCCGATGACCGCGACTGCCCTGGCGTCCGTCCCGCGCACCTTCTGCATCCCATGCACCTGCCCGATTCCCGCGCCCATGCACAGGCAGGTGTGCAGCGAGGCGAGCGGCGGCAGCGCGCCCAGGGTGTAACAGCCGATGTCGCCGGTCACGTAAGCCTTGAGCTTGCGCAGGGCGGCCGTGGCGGAAGGTCGTCATCGGGAGCCGTGTCAGGGGCCGCCTCGCCGGTGACCATGGCTCTGACGCGGCCTGGGGTAAGTTCACCGAGGCGGAAGCTCTCCTCCACCGGCTCGACCGTCATCCCCATCGCCCGTATCTGCTCGGTGAGGAACGGGTCCAACTCCTCGATGACGTACAGCTTCTCGACTGATTCCGCGAACCTGCGCAGTCGCTCCGGCGGCAGCGGCCAGACCAGGCCCAGCTTGAAGAAGGAGGCTTCCGGGAAGACCTCGCGCGCGTACTGGTACGGAACGCCGGAGGAGACGATGCCGATGGAGGCATCCCCGGGCTCCTCGCGGTTGAGGTCAGTCTCCTCGGCAAGGGCGATAAGCCTTTGGGTCCGCTCCGCCATCGCCTGTCGTCTAACACGTGCGTGGGCCGGGACCATGACGTACTTGGGCGGATTCGGCTCAAACTCGCCGCGCAGCGGGACCTCCTCCCGCTGACCTACGCTCACCAGGCCGTCGGAATGCGACAGGCGCGTGACCAGCCGCAGCAGCACGGGCGTGTCGAACTCCTCACTCATTTCAAAGGCGCGCATGCAGAGGTCGCGGGCCTCCTGGCTGTCGCTTGGCTCCAGCATCGGGATTTTCGCGGCGCGCGCGTAGTTACGGTTGTCCTGCTCGTTCTGCGAGCTGTGCATGGAGGGGTCATCAGCCGAGACGATCACCAGCCCGCCCTCGACGCCGGTGTAAGAGAGCGTGAAGAGCGGATCGGAGGCGACGTTGAGGCCGACGTGTTTCATGGTGACGAGCGCTCGCGCTCCGGCCAGCGAAGCCCCGGCCCCTGCCTCCAGGGCACACTTCTCGTTCACGGACCACTCGACGTACGCCTCGCCCAGCGCGGCCAGCGCCGGCAGTATCTCCGAGGAGGGCGTCCCCGGGTAGCCGCTGCCGAAGCGCACCCCGGCTTCCCATGCCCCGCGCGCCACGGCCTCATTCCCGGACAGCAGCACATGTTCGCTCAGCTTCCTGTCAGCCTCAGCCATGGTTCTTAGCCTGCCCCCGCTTTCGCTTGTCAACTACGCGGACGGCCTTGCCCTCGCCCACGGGCAGGGCTCCTGGCTCGTGGAGTTCCACCTCAGGTGTCACATCAAGCTCGGAACTCAGCCGCCGCACGATGCGCTCGCGCAGGGCGTTGAGTTCTCGCATGTTATCCGCGAACGCGTCCTGGGCCAGCTCCACGTTGACGGTTAGCCGGTCGAGGTCGGCCGGCCTGTCTATCTCGATGAGGTAGTTGCGCCCGACCTCCTCTATGTCCATCAGGGCCCGCTCGATCTGCATCGGGTAGACGTTGACGCCCTTGATGACGAGCATGTCATCCGTGCGCCCGAGGATGCGCGACACGCGCCGATGCTGACTGCCGCAGGGGCACGGGTCGGGCAGAACCTGCGCCACGTCCCGGGTGCGGTAGCGGATCAGCGGCATTGCCTCGCGCCGCAGGGTGGTGAGGACGATCTCGCCGGTTTCCCCCGGCTCTACCGGCTCGATCGTCTTGGGATCGAGCACCTCCAGCAGGAAGTGGTCCTCGCACACGTGCAGCCCCTCCTGCTCAGCACATTCCATGGCTACGCCCGGGCCGCACATCTCCGACAGCCCGTAGCAGTTGTACGTCTTCGCGCCGAAGCCGTCCTCGATGCGCCGCCGGAGCTGGTCGGTGTGCGGCTCGCCGCCGACGAAGATGATGCGCACCTGGAGGTCTCGGCGCGGGTCAATCCCCTGCTGCTCGCACAGGTGCAGCACCCGCAGCGCGTAGCTGGGGATGACGTGCAGGACGGTGGAGCCGAAGGTCTGCATGAGATGAATCTGCCGGTCGGTGTTGCCCGAGGAAGCGGGGATGGTCATGCAGCCCATCAGCTCACCGGCATAGTGGAAGCCCAGGCCGCCGGTGAAAAGCCCGTAGCCCATCATGTTCTGGAACACATCATCAGCGGTCACGCCCGCCGCCAGCATCCCGCGCGCGACGCACTCGGCCCACCAGCGCAGATCATTTCTCGTGTGATAGACCGAAGTCGCCAGCCCGGTCGTGCCGGACGAGTAGTGCATCCTGACGACCTCGCGCTTGGGCGCCGCCAGGAAACCCTCAGGCATGCCCGCCCGCAGGTCATCCTTGCTGGTGAGTGGGAGCTTTCGGATATCATCCGGAGTCCTGAGGTCCTCGGGGGCCACGTCGAGCTTGCCCTCATAGGCGGGTGAGAGTCTTGCCCGCTGAAGCGTTTCCCTCAGCAATTCGACCTGCATCTCATCGAGCTGCTCGCGCGTCAAGTTGATGCCCTGATCGGTATACTGCATCCTGCTGTTGCCTCTGTGGTTGAGCCGGTACACATGTAGGGAAAACGCTGTTTCGCTCTTGCCTGCCCGGAGACCTTCCTGTGTGGGAAGGTCACGGGCGTGGGGCCGTGAAACATGGCATGGACGTTGCGGTCGCGAAGCAGGGGCCCGACATTCGTGTCGGGCGGACACAGAGGGCCCGACATTCCTGTCGGGCCGACACAGGGGGCCCGACATTCGTGTCGGGCTGACACAGGGGGCCCGACATTCCTGTCGGGCTGACAGAGGGGGCCCGACATTCGTGTCGGGCGGACACAGAGGGCCCGACATTCCTGTCGGGCGGTGAGTCTGAAGGAACGAGGGCTTGACTCGTGCGCCTTGGTCAGTTCTTCACCCCGCGCCCGGTCGTGGACTTCGCCTACGACGCCCTTGAGCTGGTTGGCGCTGAACTGAAGCGCGCGACGCTCATTGATCCGTCCTGCGGCCCGGGTCAGTGGCTGCTCGCCGGGCTGGAGCGAGGTCCTCAGCTTACCATCGGGTGCGATTGCGACCCCGCAATGATCGAAGGCTGGCGCGCTGCCGGGCTGACCGAGCATCCCGACTGTCTGCTGCAGGTCGCGAACGCCCTGCTGCCTGGCGTGCTGCCCGAGGAGCACTTCGATCTGGTCGTTGGCAACCCGCCCTTCGGCACCAACCTGAGCGACGCCGCTGAACACACGCTGAGGGCGATCGCCGGCAGCTATGAGCTCTGGCGTCCTCCCGGCCCCCCGCGTCTCCTTGCGCATGGGATGACGAGCGCGGAGAGGACGCGACTGCGCCGCTTGCCGTTGGAGGTGCTGTTCCTGGAGAGGTTCGTGCAGCTCTGCCGGCCGGAGGGGTGGATCGCCATCATCCTGCCTGAGGGGATCATGGCGAACGCCCGCTGGCTCCATGTGCGCGAGTGGCTGCTGGACACGGTGACCGTCAAGGCCGTCGTGGGTCTTCCCCGCCGCACCTTTCACCGCCACGGTACTACCGCTAAGACATGCCTGCTGCTCGCGCAGAACACACCGCCGTCCGAAGATGGCCGTTCCCTTCCCCTCGTCCCGCTGCGTGGGACTACGGGTGACAGGCCGCCACGCAGGGCAACAGGGCGGTTCAAGACCTCCCGAAACGACATTGTCGGGCTGGAAGCCCGACCTACGCGGAGTCTTGAAACAGCTTCCAGCATCGTTGCGCTGGCCGAGGTGGATGAGTGCACAGCGGAGTGTTTCGCGGCGCTGCTCGCGGCCTGGCGCGCGGGGCATGAGCTGACTGATGACCTGCCTGACGGCCTGCTCCCACCGCCGGTGATGCGCTTGTAGAGGACTCAGGTTCGCTTAACTGCGCTGCCAGCGAAGCTAGTACTTACTTGCGCGGGTCCGCGACGTTATGGAGGGGCCGAATGGGGAAACGGCCCGCAGGGCCGTGGGGCCCCCATCCGGCCCACCGGCTCCCTTGATGGGCGCCGCCACCTCGGGGATGGTGGGTGCCACTGAACTTGCACGGCAGTTAGCGCGAGGACGCACGTACGTGTATACGATGTGGTAGAACGGGGAGCAGTGACAGGCGTCAACCCGTTTGTGCCGGCAGCTCCCCCACGTCCCTCGAAGCCCCGCAGGGGCAGAGTGGGATCACCTGCCGAAGCTTTGGGCAGACGAGGGCCTCGCGCCTTCCAGAAATGCAGAGGGCTCGGCAGACGAGCAATGTCGTTGCCGCGCGGAGGGGCCGGTTTCCACACCGGCCCGTCGCGCGAAGCGCGACACGTCGTAGGTCCTTGAGTTGCCCGCCAACCCCGGGGCTGTGCTAGCGCCCTGCACCGCGAAGGGCGCCGGGCCTCCCGCCTTCGCCGAGGCCTCGGCGGACGAGGCGGCCCGCGGGCCGGTGTGGAAACCGGCCCCTCCATTAGGGCGCCATCGCCTTCGGAGGTCGGATGCCGACCGCCGCGAGGGGTTCCTGCTCATCCCCGGTCGTCTCGCATTTCTGGAAAGTGACGAGGGCGTCTGCCCTCACAATAGCCGCGTCCAGCCTTCGCAAGCGCTTCGTCTGCGCGTCACCGCGCGGACGGAGGCCTCCACCGGGTGAGCGCGGGCAGGTGAAAGCGCGCCCGCGGTCAATAGAGCAGGTAATGAGCCTGATGAGGTCACGAGGTGCACCCGGCTCTTGCATGGCGGCATGCGTCGCGGCCATCCTCGCGGCGCTGCTCAACGCTGGCTCGTGCGCTGCGAGCCACGCGGACGGGTTGGCCGCTGACTTCGCCGCCGACCGGGAGGGCGCTGGCCGCGCCGCGCTCGTGTTGGCGCGGGAGGCCTTCGACGCGTGGTGCCTCCGCCACGAGCAGATTGAGCCGCCCGATGACCTCCCGCCTCCGCTGATGCGGCGCAGTGGCGTGTTCGTGAGCGCGATCCTCGGCGACGCCCCGCGCTGCTGCATGGGGACTCTCTACCCGACGAGGGCGACGCTGGCCCAGGAGATAGTCGCCGCCGCTACCGCCGCGGCCGGCATGGACCTTCGCTTCCCGCCTATCAGACCGGACGAGCTGAAGCGGCTTCGCCTCGTTGTCTCCATCGTTGACCCCCCGCAGCCCATCTCTGACCCCGCGCCTCTCGACCCTGTTACCGATGGCCTCGCGGTCAGGAGCAGCCTGCGTTGGGGCGTGGTGCTGCCGGGTGAGACGCCGCACCGGGACCTTATGATCAAGTGGGCCCGCATCCGGGCCGGGGCAAGCGAGAATGATGCCGTGGACTTCTTTCACGTCCGCGCTTTCAGGATAATCGAGCCGACGCGCGACGAATAGGCGAACTTGGGAGGGACCGGGATGAAAGCGAACCTCAGGCTCAATCTGCTCGCCGTCATGGCGTACGTGGTAGCGACTGCTCTCGCGTTGCCTGCTCTCGGAGATAACGACTCCGAGGCTTACCGCCAGGCACACGCCGCGAACGTGGGCATTGATGTCTCTCAGCGCATCTTCCCGGTGGGGGAGAAGGCTGAGATACGCGCTTGGCTCTACAACACGAAGCGGGCGGACTTCCGCGCCTACGAGGTGCCGCTGGAGAAACTTGCTCCGAACGCCTTCGCCGTGCACGAATCCGACGAGGACAAGGAAGGCAGTTTGCCTTACAGGCTCAAGCGCCTGGACCTTGGAGCCATCCCACCCGCCGCGAAGTGGACGCTGAAGCTCGAGAAGATCTACGAGGACTCCTGGGAGAGCAAGGACCTCAAGATCCCGAAGCTTGGCCCCGGAGTGTACGTCATCGAGATGACCGGCGGCGGGGTGTCGGCGCGGACCTGGCTCGCCATCTCTGACCGAGCGCTGGTGAGCAAGCGCTCGCCCGACGTCGTTCTCGGCTGGCTGGTCAATGCGAAGACCGGTCAGCCCGTCGCCGGCTCCTGGGTGCACCTCTACGACCGCAAGGGCCGCGTGGCCGCAAAGAAGACTGAGAAGGACGGCACAGTGGAGTTCCCGCCCCCGGCGCCCCACGACATCTGCTGGATGGCCGCGACCGGCGGCGACCCGGCCTTTGTCATGCCCGCCGCGCCGGACAAGGTTGACCCGTACGAGGCCTTCGTGTACACCGACCGGCCCATCTACCGGCCGGGGCACCTGGTCAGGTTCCGGGGCGCAGTCCGCAGCGTTGAGCGTGGGCAATACGACATGCCCAGGGACGTGAAGACCGTCCAGGTCGAGATCAAGACCAGCGGCGACCCGGTCTACCGCAAGGACCTCCCGCTCAACGAGTGGGGCAGCTTCGCCGGTGAGTTCCAGCTTGCCCCGGAGCCGCCGCTGGGCAGATATGACCTGGTCACCACCGTGGATGAGGGCGCGAAGCGAACGCGCTTCTACAAGACCTTCGAGGTCGAGGCCTACCGCAAGCCGGAGTTCGAGCCGAAGGTGACTATCCCTGAGGATCACTACCTTCAGGGAGCGACCATCCCGGTCACGATCTCCGCTGACTACTTCTTCGGCAGCCCGGTCTCCGGCGGCAAGGTCGAGTACGAGGTGAGCTTCTCCGGCCAGGGTAGCTCGGTACCCCAGCGCGTGCGTGACGCCGCCGGGCTGGGCACCACGGAGGCCATGAAGATCGAGGACAACTTCTCGGGCGAGGGGCGGCTTGACCAGGAAGGCAAGCTCGTGCTGGAGGTCCCGACGCGCTACGCCACGCAGAACCGCAGCATGTACGTCGAGGCGACGGTCAGCGAGCTGGCGCTGCGACCGCGCACAGCGAGCGCCTCCACGCTCATTACCGCCGCTAACTTCCGCCTGTCCGTGCAGACGGACAAGTGGAAGTACTACATGGGCGACACGGTGGTCATTTCCGTGACGACGCAAGACTACGATGGCAACCCGGTGTCCGCGGGCGTCACGGTCACCATCATCGAGACCAAGCAAGACCGCGAGGGCCGCTACTACGAGGAGCGCACCGACTATCCGACTGAGACCAACGATGAGGGCCAGGCGAAGATTACCTTCAAGCCCGAGCGCCCCGCGAGCTATGAGATCCAGGCCTGGGCCAAGGACGCGGAGGGCAACCCGGTCTATGACGAGGACAGCTTCCAGGTCGAGAAGAAGCGCGAGAAGCCCGAGTGGCCGGCCCTGTCGCTTGATGCCGACAAGAGCAGCTACGAGCCCGGCGAGGTCGCGCTCGTTCATACCAAGACGAACCTGGTCGGCTCGTGGATGCTGCTGACCGTGGAGGGCGAACGGCTCTTCGACCACGTCGTGCACAAGCTGCAGAGCAACGAGTTCGACCTGAAGGTCCCCGTGCTGGAGGAGTACAAGCCCAACGTCAGGGTCAAGGTTACCGTTGTCAAGAAGGGCGACAGGACCTCAGCGCACGAGAGGCTGTTGGTGCCGCACACCGAGAAGCGTCTTGAAGTCATCATCGCCCCGGACAAGGAGACCTACGCGCCCGGTGAGCAGGCCCGCTACAGCCTCGTGACCCGCGACAGCCAAGGAACCGGCGTGCCCGCCGAGGTCGGCCTCGGCGTGGTGGACGAGAGCCTCTACGCCATCAGGGAGGACAACACGCCCGACCCGTTCTCCGTGTTCTGGGGGCCGCGCAGGTCCCGCGTCACCACGGACTTCTCCCACGCGCGGATGTATCCCGGCGGCGGCGCGCAGGCTTATCTTCCTCCCGCTGCTCGCGCCCCCGGGAAGCAGAGGGCGCAAGAGGTTCCGGTGGGTGAACCAGAGGCCGAGGCGGGCGGCGAGGGCATCCGCGTGCGCCGTCGCTTTGCTGACACAGCGTACTGGGCCCCGTTCGTGGTGACCGGGCCGGACGGCAGCGCGCAGGTCGAGTTCGAGATGCCCGACAACCTGACCACCTGGCGCGCCACCGCCCGCGGCCTGCGCAAGGACGCCTCCGCCGGCGAGGGCAAGCAAGACGTCACCGTGACCATGCCGCTGCTGGTTCGCCTGGCGCTGCCTCGCTTCTACGTGGCCGAGGACGAGGGCACCGCGGCGGCCATCGTGCACAACTACACGGGCGAGGAGAAGAGCGTCAAGGTCACTCTTACGGGCAAGGGCGTGCAGGTGCAGGGCGAGCCGCAGCAGACCATCAAGCTCGCGGCTGACGGCATCAAGCGCCTTACCTGGAAGGTCACCGCGACCGGGCCGGAGGAGGCCGTCTTCCTCGTCTCCGCTGATGGCGGCGAGGGTGCGCAGGACGCCATGGAGGCTCGCCTGCCCGTCATCCCCAACGGCGTCAAGAACGTGGACGCCTTCGCCGGCTCCAGCGACGGCGATGTGCGGCAGGCGGTACCCCTGCCAGCGGATGCTATCCCTGGCAGCGCAGAGCTCACTATCACGCTCTCACCCTCGCTCGCCGGGCCGATCTTCGAGGCGCTTGACTACCTGACCCGCTATCCCTACGGCTGCGCCGAGCAGACCATGGACAGCTTCCTGCCGGACGTGATCGTGGCGCGCACCCTTGAGAAGCTCGGCGCCAAGCGGCCCCGGCCGGAGAAGCTGGACCGCTACGTCAACTTCGGCCTGCAGAAGCTGCTGCGCTATCAGCACGATGACGGCGGCTGGCACTGGTGGGAGTTCGACGAGAGCGACCCGTACATCTCCGCGTACATCGTCTACGGCCTCAAGATCGCGCACGAGGCCGGCTATGTGACGGCCACCGCCCCGCTCAGGCGCGGCGTCGGCTACCTGCTGAACGCGCTTCAGGAGGAGGACTTCCGCCAGGCCCAGGCCTACCTGCTCTGGGCGCTGGCCTACGCGGATGTCTGGAACAAGGACTCCTGGGATGCGGCCATCGAGGTCGCGGCTGACCTCGAGGAGAGCCGTGAGAAGCTGGACGTCTTCAGCCGCGCCAGCCTCGGGCTCGCCGTAGAGTACCTCAGCCGCAGCGTCAAGGAGGAGGACCGGGAGCGGATAGCGGGGCTGGCTGCGGAGATGGCCGATGAGCTGGACGCCCTCGCCATCAAGGAGGGCATCGGCGCCCACTGGGCCGCCGAGGGCCAGGCGAAGTACTCGTGGCTGAACAACGACGTCGAGGTCACCTGCCACGTGCTTCATCTGCTGCTGGAGGCCAAGCCAGACAGCGAGAACATCCTGCCGGCGGTGCGCTGGCTGATGTCCATGCGTCGCGGTAAGTCCTGGCGCTCCACCAAGGACACCGCCGCCGCCGTGCTCGCGCTGACCGCTTACCTGGAGCGCTCTGAGGAACTTCAGCCGAAGTACGCCCTCACGGTCTCGGTTGGCGACAAGCGGGTTGGCGAGGTGAACATGACCGAGGAGAGCCTCTTCGCCGACGCGAACGTCATCACGGTCGCGGCTGAGGACCTGAAGACGGGCGACAATCAGCTTGCCATCGTCAAGGATGGCCCGGGCATCGTGTACTGGTCAGCGCGTTTGAGCTACCTGCTCCCGGCAGCCAAGGCGGTGCCGACGACCGGCGACCTCGTGGTCAAGCGTGAGTACCGCGTGCCAGCCGCGAACCCGGTCGAGGCTGGCACTCAGCAGCCTGGACAGGTCGTGCAGGTCACGCTCGGTCTTATCAGCAAAGAGGACCTGCACTACGCCATGCTGGAGGAGCCGATCCCGGCCGGCTGTCAGATTATCACGGGCGAGGACGAGCCGTGGCGCGAGGTCTGGGACCGCCGCGAGGTCTGGGACAACCGCCTGGTGTTCTTCTTCGACTACCTGTCGAAGGGCCTGCACGAGGTGAGCTACCTCATGCGCACCGAGGCGCCGGGGCAGTACAACATCCTGCCCTCGACGGCCTCCCTGATGTACTTCCCGGAGGTCCGAGGTTACAACAAGCTGGTGCGGATGCGCGTCGCGGACGTGGAGGAGTGAGCGATGAGCGGCCTGTGCGTCGTCATCTGCGCGTTGATCGCCATCTCGGCGGCCGGCGAGCCGGAGACGGCTTCTCAGCCGCCGCCCACGGGCGTGCCGATGCCGGACTTCACCCTCTTCGACCTGGAGCAGCGCCCCGTGCGCCTCTCCGATCTCCAGGAGCCGGTGGTGGTGCTCAACTTCTTCGCCTTCTGGTGCGACACCTGGATTGAGCAGCTCCCCCAGCTTCGCGAGCTGGCCGCGCAGCAGGAGCAGATGGGCTTTCAGTTCGTGTCCATCAGCGTTGACGGCGCCTGGACGGATCAACTTCAGGAGGTCTGCGGCGAGGAGGGAATGCCCGTCTCGGTGATCGTGGACAAGGGCAGCCGGCTGTCGAGTGAGCTGGGCCTCCGGCATATCCCGACGATCTTCGTGCTGGACGCAGACCGCACGGTGCGCTTCGTCTATGAACACCACCCCGGCAACCTGGTCCTGCTCCGGGCGATCCGCGCGGCCCTGAGCGCGTCTTCGCAGGCGTCACGCGAGTGAGTCGGTCTGCCTTTTCGGCCGAGCTAAAGCCCGGCCGCTCCGTACGGCAGTCTATTGTGGAGCGGCTGGGCTTTAGCCCCCGTCGTTACGTCGTTCTTGCGGGCGAGCTAGAGCCCGGCCGGTCCTCAAGGACGTCTCGCGTCCCCGAGACGACGACAGCATGCGACACGCCCATCCCATCGGGCCAGCGAGGCCTACTCATACGGCACCTGTTCGGTCTGCCCACTCTTGGACGACTTCTCGGCGGCCTCGAAGACCCCGATGACGCGCCGCCCGGCCTCGCCTGACACCGGCGCCGGCCCGCCTCGCAGCAGATGATCCGCGAGGTCCTGCCAGTAGTTGTACCAGTCGCACTCCGCGTAGGGCACGTCGCGCTCCTCTCGCCGCTTCCCCCCGTCGCCCACCGTGATGAGCTTGAGACTCCCGCCTGACGGCGCCGATACCTGATGTTCGTAGCCGGTGGTAGCGCCCGCCGCGGTGTCCACGATCGCGCCCTTCGTGCCCAGGATGCGCCAGGTGGGCCTGCCCGCCGCCGCGATGTGCGACCAGGTGACATCCGCGACCACGCCATTCTCGAAGCGAATCAGCGCGCGCGTCTGATCCTCAATGCTGACGTGGTCCCAGACCAGCTTGTGGAAGAACCCGGTCACGCCGGCGATGCGGCTCGGCACCAGGTCCAGCACCCAGTCAACCGCGTGCGGCCCCCAGAAGTAGAAGGCCCCGCCCGACTTCTCCTTGTCGGTATACCAGCCGTGCTCCGGGTCGCGGTAGCCGCCGGCCGTCAGGTCAATCTGAAAGACCTCGCCTATCGCGCCGTCCTCGACGAGTTGCTTGATGCGGCGGAAGTTCCCGTCGTGGCGGCGGTTGTGATGCACCGCCAGGGTCCTGTTCGCCGCGCGCGCCGCCTCGATCATCTGCGTCGCCTCATCCACGTTCAGGCACATGGCCTTCTCCACCACGACATGCTTGCCGGCGGCGAAGGCCTCCAGCGCCAGGGGGCAGTGCGTGAAGTGCGGGGTGACGATGGAGACCAGGTCAATGTCGGCTCCTTCGTACATGTCGGCGGTGGAGTTGTAGGTCTCGATGGACGGCCAGTCCTCTTTCGCGGCCTCGGTGCGGGCGGGGTCAAGGTCGCAGACCGCGACCAGGTCAAGCTCTGGCGTATGATCAATCCAGGCGCAGTGCGCCCAGCCGAAGTTGTGCATGGGGCCGTAGCCGATGACGGCGCAACGGATTCGTTCTGACATCAGACGGTTCCTCTTCCTTCGCGTAGGTCGGGCATCCTGCCCGACGTCGTGCTTCGCCGATCCTCTGAAGCGCGTCGGGCTGGATGTTACTTCTCGTAGGCGCGTAACGTTCAGCCCTTTTCAGCGTTTCATAACCTTTCCTCACAGTAGGGCGGGCTTCCAGCCCGCCACGATTGACCTCGCCAGGCGGGCTGGAAGCCCGCCCTACCAAGGACAAGAGACCCATTATACCGCGGTAGTCCCGCCAGGGAGGTTGGCCGCCCGGCCCATGATCGCCCTTGATGCGACGTTATGACATCGTGACACATGCTGCGTTATGCTCCTTCGATAAGTAACAGGAAAGCCCGACCTACGCGTGTGAGTCTAGCCTGACCACATCTCCCGCGCGACCCGCGCGATGTCCGCCGGCTGCGGGATGCAGGCGTCCTCCAGCGGCGGGCTGTACGGCATGGCGGTATCCGCGCCGGCAAGAACGCGCGGCGCTGACTTCAGTAGATCGAAGCCCGCCGCCGTCACGCGCCGCACGATCTCCCCGCCCGCGCCGCCGCGCGCCGGCGCCTCGTGCACCACCAGCAGCCTGCCGGTCTTCGCGACCGAGCCCAGGATGGTGTCCAGGTCCAGCGGTGCCAGCGTGCGCGGGTCAATGACTTCAACGCTGATCTCATCGGCGAGGGCCTCGGCCGCCTGGAGCGCCTTGGGCACCGCGTAGGACAGGGCGACGATAGTCAGGTCCTCGCCCTCGCGCTTGACGGCCGCTTTCCCCAGCGGCACCAGGTACTCACCTTCCGGCACCTCGCCTTCCATGCGGTGCAGCAGCCGGTGTTGGATGAAGACCACCGGGCCATCGTCGCGGATGGCGGACTTGAGCAGGCCCTTGGCGTCGTACGCGTCCGAGGGCATGACGACCTTGAGGCCGGGCGTGTGCATGAACCAGGCCTCGTGGCTGCCGCTGTGATGGCCGCCCTCGCGGGTGCCGCAGCCGGCCGGCGTCTTGATGACCAGCGGCACGTTGATCCGGTTGCCCGACATCAGGTGCAGCTTGGCCGCCTGGTTGACGATCTGATCGAAGCAGACGGTCACGAAGTCGCAGTACATGATCTCGATCACAGGCCGCAGGCCGGCAGTGGCCGCTCCGACCCCGAGGCCGACGAACCCGGCCTCCGAGATCGGGGCCTGCCAGACGCGACGCTCGCGGAGGGCCTCCCAGAGCCCCTCCCGCTCGCGCACCGGCCCGATATCCTCGCCGACTATGAACACGTTCTCATCGCGCGCCATCTCCTCGCGGAGAGCCTCACTCACCGCTTGCGCGTAGGTGATCTCGCGCGTGCCTGCGGCGGGCGGCTGGATCACCTCGCGGCTGGGCTTGGCCTCGACAGCGGGAACGGTCTCGGAGACCGACGGCCGCTCCGTGACTTCAAGGATATCCACGCTCGGGAACGGGCTATGCTTTGCGAACTCGACCGCCGCGTCCATCTCTGCCAGGACCTGCGCGCGCATCTGCTCCTGGTCGTCAGCGGTCATGACGCCTTCGTCTACGAGCTTGCGCTCGAAAGTGGTGATGGGGTCATGCTTCCGGCGCTTGGCGAGTTCCTCCGGGTCCTGGTGAGCGGGCAACCCGCCGCCGCAGTGAGCCTCGAAGCGATAGGTCTTGGCCTCGATGAGCGTGGGACCTTCTCCGGCGCGGGCCCTGGTCACTGCCTCCCGGGCCACCTCGTAGACCGCCATCGCGTCCATGCCATCCACGGCGATGCCCGGAATACCGTAAGCACAGGCGCGCTCCGCGACGTCGGGGAGGGCCATGGTGATCTCCGCCGGTGTGCTGGCCGCCCACAGGTTGTTCTCGCAGACGTAGATGACCGGCAGCTTCCAGAGGGCGGCCATGTTCAGCGCCTCGTGGAAGGTACCCTGGTTGGCGGCGCCATCACCGAAGAAGCCTACCGAGACCCGGCCGGTTCCAGCGTACTTCGCCGCGAAGGCGGGCCCCAGCGCGATGGGGATGCCGCCGCCAACGATGCCGTTACCGCCGAGCAGGCCGTCCTCCAGGCTGAAGATGTGCATGGAGCCGCCGCAGCCACGCGAATAACCCGTCTCCCGGCCCATGAGTTCGGCGAGCATGCGGTCGAGGCTGAGGCCCTTAGCGATGGCGTGACCGTGGCCGCGATGCGTGCTGACCACGTAGTCGCCCTCCTCCAGCGCCGCGCAGACCCCGACCGCCACGGCCTCCTCTCCGATGTACAGGTGCACTGCGCCACCGATCATGCCCTGGCTCTCGAAGTCGTACATGACCGAGGTGAGCAGGCCCTCCGTGATGGTCGCATCGCCCTGCATGGCCTCCTCTCCATAGAAGCCCCGGTAGTCGTAGAACTCCCTGAGCCGCTCCTCGAAGAAGCGGATGCGGTACATCTTGAGGAGCATGTCGGTGAGCTTTGCGGCGTCAGGCATGAGCTTGTCACCTCGCGTGTCGCGCGGTCGGCAGTCGGGAACGATGGACGGCGATGGCCGCCTCACCCCTGAGACCGCTTGAGACTGCCGCCGCAGTCTCAAGCGGTCTCCTTCCCCTCTCCCTCGCAAACAACAGCTCGGGAGAGGGGCAACGCCCCCGAGGCGTACGCGCTCCCACCGAGGCCATTACTGGATCGGGTACTGCCCGAACTCCAGGCCCGTCTCGTAAGCCGCGACGATGTTTTCCGGCGACGTCTTGGGCTGGATGTTGTGATCCGGGTTGAACACGAAGCTGCCACCGAGGTCAAGCGGCGCCCGATCGGGCTCTTCGTGGTTGATGGCCGCCAGCACACGCTCTCTGCTGGTCATGCTCAGCCTCGTGGCCTCCCGAAGTCCTGGATGGCCCTGATGATCTCCGGATAGCTCGTGCGCCAGACGCCCGGCGGCACGTTCTCGGATATCTGAATCTGCAACTGCCCCGAGTGTCCGGCCTCCTCTAGTATCCGCATGGCCGTCTCGTATATGGTCTGTGGCGGCTGCAGGTGGACTGAGGAGGGGAAGTTCACCAACAGCCTCATGTGGGGCCACCTGCGGAGTGCCTCGGCCGGGCTGTTGTCGTTGTCGGGCTGCGGAGCGAAGGAATCGATGCCGCCGACTCCTGAGCGTCCTATTGAGTTATGCAGCGGCCCCAGATCGCCGTCCATGTGCACGAAAACCGGCGCCGGCTGCTTGCGCTCATTCAGCAGGGCCGCTAGCTCGTCGTAGGCCGGAACGCAGTACTGCTCGAAGTACTTCACGCCGATGGCAGGGGCAGTGATGTTGTCGCCGATGTCTACGAGCTGCGCGGGGGAGCGCGCCACTATCTCAAAGACCTGACTCTGTATCCGCTCCATCTCGCTGATGCAGTCACCCACCAGCTCGGGGTAGTCAACCAGATAGAACACCAGGTCGGTGAGCGAAATCCACTGCACCCAGAGCTGCTGGTAGGGGGTGCGACCGGTGTTGACCAGTGACAGGCCGTCCTCTCCCAGCTCCCTGCGGTTGGTCTCGTACTGGGTCAGGTCCTCCACCACGGTGACGTCGCGGAGGTAGCTGATGAGTACATGCAGGTCGTCCGGCTCCTTGACGAAGTGCTGGTAGATGTTCGCGGTGCCGTAGACCGGTTCATGGCGTCGCATCTCCGTAAGGTCGCCGGCGGGCGTATGCAGGGTCCTGCGCGTTATCCTCGGCCCATCACTGGGCACGTCCTCGCTGGAGAACCCGCAGTTGGGCGCCACGAACCGGTGCACGCTTGTCCAGCGCAGGACGCCCGTGCTGTCCCGCCCCAGTTCCGACCACACCTCCTCGTTAGGCGCCCCCAAGTTGTTGTACTGCACGAAGGGCACGCGGTCCAGCTTGCGCCCGAGTATCACGGCCAGAATCCGCTCGCGGTTGGTCATGCGAAGTCTCCGGGCGACATCCAGCCGTACTCGTAACCGGCCTCGTACATGGCGACGACGTTTTCCGGCGGACTGACCGGCTGGATGTTGTGACATGGGCCGAGCATGTATCCGCCGCCCTTGCCCAGGATGCGGATGTTGTCCTGGACCTCCTGCCTGACCTCTTCGACGGAGCCGAAGGCCAGGGTGTATTGGTTGTCCATTGCCCCGTGGAATGCGATTCGGTCGCCGAAGTCGCGCTTGAGGCCCTCGCGCTCCATCCCCTTGCAGCGCCACTGCACGGGGTCGAGCACATCTATGCCGGCTTCGATCATCTGCGGGACGTTGTCACGCACCGCGCCGTCACTGTGATGGAAGACGTAGGCTCCGGCCTCGTGAACCAGGTCAATCATCCGCTTCATGTGGGGGAGACAGAACTCGCGGATATGCTCAAGAGACATGAGCAGGCTCTCCTGGGTGCCGAAGTCCTCGGCGACCCAGGTCCAGAGGACCTTCCCCGGTATCTGCTCGTAGATGCGGTAGCAGCGCTCATAGGCGAGGTCGGTCAGCTTGTTCATGCAGTAGTGGACCATCTCCGGCTTCTCGATGAGGTCCACATAGCCGCGCGCGACGCCTCGGAGGTCCTTGTAGGTCGCGAACTCCTCGTAGTGCCCGCCGCGGATGACGCACTCCTCCTTGCCCACGATCTGCTCGGGAATGCCCGAGTAGTCGTACCAGTCCGGGCTCGGCCAGTGGTAGTTGCGCTCGATCTCCTCGACACTCTCGTACTCGGCCAGCGGATGGGAGACAGCCTCGTGGTAGGTGCCGGCGCCGTAGTCAATGTCGGCGTAGCCGATGCCGAAGACGTCGGTATTGGGGGGCAGGTCCGGGCCTACGTACCTGGGGCCGACGGTCACGACCGGGTCAATATGCAGCCGCTCGCGCACGGCCTCCATGGTGTCACAATCCAGGTACGCCATGAGGTCACGCGTGACCTCGGCGGTAGCGCGGTAGTCGAGGGGCACGCGGTCGAACTGCTCCCGGTTGAGAAGCGCTAGCCAACGCTCACGTGGCGTCATGTCAACCTCCGGAATCGGCAGTGGCTACGGCATAGGATGGCCCGGCGAAGCCATGGGCCTCCTCCGATGCAACTTCGCTCTCCGGGTGCCGCTGTCCTTCTGCGAGCCTCGTCTTGGTCGTGCGCAGGTCGTACCGAGGTCGTACGGAGCGCGGGGCTTCAGCCCCGCTGACGGTTCCGGCGGGTAACATGCGTCAGCCGTGGCAGGACTGAAGTCCTGTCCTCCGCACGGCACGGCGCCATGCGGCAAACGGCCATGCGGAGCGAGCGTCGGCCTGGTCGTGCGCAGGGCGAGGCTTCAGCCCCGCTGACGGTTCCGGCGGGTAACATGCGTCAGCCGTGGCAGGACTGAAGTCCTGCCCTCCGCACGGCACGGCGCCATGCGGCAGACGGTCATGGGGAGAGAGCGTCGTCTTGGTCGTGCGGAGGGCGGGGCTTTAGCCCCGCCGGGCGTTCTGATGGCGGACATGCGTCAGCCGTGGCACGACTGAAGTCCTGCCCTCCGCAGGGCGCGGCTGGCTGCGGTACGGCTGCCGGAGAGGCTGGTGATGATGGCATGGCGCAGGGAGCCAGGGAGGAATCTCACTCGCGCGGGACAAGTACACCCTTACGCACACGCTGCATCACCATCCCGCGGCGAGGCCGCATGCGCGCTGCCGATGAAGGAGCTGCGCCGTCGTGCCCAAGATCCGGCAGTTCGCCAACATGATCGCCGCCGGCCTTGACGTGGACGGGCATTTCCTCACAGAGGCCGACGTGGACGGCGAGGCGATCAAGACCACCGGCCACCCGGTCGGCGACCGCGAGAAGGTGGTCATCAAGTACGCGGACGAGTACATGCGCGAGGATGGCAAGTTCGCCAGGCAGGTCGTCGGTCCGAACGACTTCGAGTGCGGTGACAGCTTCGAGTACCCGACCACGAACGGGAAGTACGTCATTGACTTCAGCGGCTACCCAAGGATTGAGCTCGTGGAGGGCTGAACGGGATGAAGAGTCCTCACGACGTGCAACTCATCCGCGACCTCGCGAAGCGCTACGCCGAGATCGCGGCCAAGCCCATTCAGGACGAGCGCCGCGACCTGTGGCGCAGGCACAACAGCCTCCAGCGCACGCGGCCGCTCATCTACATGCGCTGGCTCGCCGCCTGGAACGAGCATCCATGGGCGCAGCCGGAGTGCGAGGACCCTTTCTGGCAGGGCCACGAGCGCTTCCTCAAGCAGATGATCGTGCAGGACACCATCGGCGACGACTATGTCATCGAGCCTTGGATCACTCAGCGGGCGAGCGTGAAGATGCCGCCGGATGGGCCGTGGGGCGTCAAGTACAACCGTATTCCCAGCACCGAGCCAGGTGGCGCCTGGAAGTACGACCCGCCGCTCAAGGAGCTCGACGACATCAACAAGCTGGTCGAGCCGCACCACGTGATTGACGAGGAGACAACCCGGCGCAACTTCGAGCGCCTCCAGGACGCCGTGGGTGATATTCTCGAGGTGAGCCTGGACCGCAGCCCGGCGTACACGGTCTGGCGCGCGGACCTCTCGACCGACTTGGGGTACCTGCGCGACATCGGTCAGGTCATGTGGGACATGATGGACAACCCTGAGTGGCTGCACCGGCTGCTCTCGTTCATGAGCCACGGGGTGCAAACTGTACACGAGGAGGCGGAACAGGCCGGCGACTGGCGCCTGTGCAACCATCAGAACCAGGCGATGCCCTACGCGCTGGAGTTGGAGGACCCGCGCGCCAACGGCGAGCCGGTGACGCGCGACAAGCTCTGGTGCTTCATGGCCGCGCAGGAGTTCGCGCTCATCTCCCCGGCGATGCACGAGGAGTTTATGTTCCGCTATCAGTTCCCGATATTGGAGAAGTTCGGGCTGGTGGCTTACGGCTGCTGCGAGGACCTGACCCGGAAGATAAATTACCTGCGTCCGTTGCCGAACCTGCGCCGCATCGCCGTGACGCCGGTGGCGGACGTAGCGAAGTGCGCGGAGCAGATTCAGGAGGACTACGTGTTCTCGTGGCGGCCGAATCCGGCCGAGGTCATGTGTTGCGGCTTCGACCGCGAGCACATCCGCAAGGTCATACGCGACGGGATGGAAGCCTCAAAGGGGTGCTACGTGGACATCACGCTCAAGGACGTGCAGACCATCGAGCACGAGCCCGAGCGCCTGCCCGAGTGGGTCCGCATCGTGCGCGAGATCACGGACGAGTACTGAGGGACGGAACCGACAGGTTCGCCCTGTCGTTCTCCCCTCTCCCGAGCTGCTGTTGCGAGGGAGAGGAGCCGGGGGTGAGGCGGCCGTTCGTCGTGAGTCCGAGGTCCGACCTGCCCAGAGGTGGTGTCACCCATGCGCGCGGAACTGCTGAGGTCCCCGAGAAGCGCCCCCGCCCCATCGCTCTTCCTCTGCCTGGCAGTGTTTCTTTGCAGTCTTCTGCCTTTACCGGCGAGGGCGCAGGAGACGGACCGTTACTGGGAGCTTCGAGTGGGTTGCCACCTGGGCGGCCTGGGCGCTCACGCTCGTCGGTGGGCGCAAGGAGTTCCGTGCTACTCCTGACAATCTTCCGGGGGGTACAGTACGCACACCAACCTGCCTCTGGGCGGGGTCCATCCACGCCCTCCGGGCCGACAACCTGAGTAGTTACGTCCTTTGTAGGTCGCCGCTCCTGTTAGGGAGGCCGCTGTCGCCGTCATGGAGGGCCGCCCGAAGGCGCCGAAGCCTTCTCGTCGCCCGTAGCCTTGGCGAAGGGGGAGGCGAAGGCGCCTGAGGCCGGCCCGCGTCCGTCGCTGCCTGGCAGGTTTGTCGCCGAGCCTCGGCGGATGCAGATGCAG
>JALGVE010000021.1 GCA_029820045.1 Candidatus Zipacnadia bacterium
GGCCCGACATTCTTGTCGGGCGGTCGGTCGGCGACAAGAATGTCACCGTTCCTACTCCCATACGGTGCTCCTCAGGAGGCCCGACATTCTTGTCGGGCGGTCGGTCGGCGACAAGAATGTCGCCGCTCCTATTCCCATACGGTGCTCCTCAGGAGGCCCGACATTCTTGTCGGCCGGTCCGTCGGCGACAAGAATGTCGCCGCTCCTATTCCCATACGGTGCTCCTCAGGAGGCCCGACATTCTTGTCGGGCGGTCGGTCGGCGACAAGAATGTCACCGTTCCTACTCCCATACGGTGCTCCTCAGGAGGCCCGACATTCTTGTCGGGCGGTCGGTCGGCGACAATCGGAAACAGCGGCTTGGGCGTCAGCATCTTGACCTTTGCCTCCCGCTCCGGCGCTCCCACGAGACGCGGGGGGCCGGTGGAGCCGCCCTGAAGCTCGCGGAACGCCACTCGGGCCGTGCGATGCTCAAGGCCGTGGAAGGTGATGACCACAATGACCCCCCCGGACCTGAGCGCCTCCACACCGTCCGCAATGCCCGCCTGCAGGGCGCTGGTCTCCTCGTTGACTGCCACCCGCAGGGCGAGGTAAGCCGCTGCGATCCTCTTCCTCAGAGCGGGTCCCTGTTTGCCGAGCGCCGACGCCAGGAGGCGCGTAAACTGACCGGTGCGCTCGATGGGCTGCCTGGCGCGTTCGCGCACAACGGCCCGCACGACCCGCCGCGTCTCCCCGCCGCGCAGCACCTGACCGAAGACCTTCGCCAACTCGCCCTCCGAGAGGTCCCGAAGGAGCGAGGCGGCGGTGGTGCGCTGGCCCGGGTCGAGGGTCATGAGCAGGGGCTCATCGCCGGAGTGACTGAACCCGCGACCGCGGCCGATGGACCTGCCGGAAAGCTGGTCCATCGAGACCCCACAGTCAATCAGTAAACCATCTACGTTGTTAAGGTTCGCCTGAGACAGGACGTCCAGGACCCGCTCGAAGCGACTGCGCACGAACTGCACGCGATCGCCGTACTTCGCGAGGCGGGTCCGAGCCAGATCAAGCTGTAAAGGATCACAGTCAATCCCGATGACGCGAGTGTCTGCAGCGGCCTCCAGAATCAGTTCCGCGTGCCCGCCCGACCCGAGTGTGCAGTCCACATAGACCCCGCCCGGCGAGGGCGCCAGATAGCGCAACACCTCGCCCGGCATGACGGGAGTATGCTCGGGGGCAGTCACTCTGCCTCATCCTCAGCCTCCTCGGGTTGCACGCTGCCGAAGAGCCGGCGGGCTACGTTCCTGAGTTGCGGCGCCTTGCTGTCCATATAGGTGCGATACCTGTTCTCTTCCCAGACCTCGTAGCGTGTTCCCAGGTCCATCACTAGAGCGCGCGACTCCCCGGGGATGATGCCCGCCCAATCCCGCAAGGCCTCGGGCAGCTTCAGCCGCCTTTGGCCGTCAATCTTGCTCTCACAGCAAGTGCCGAGCAACATGCGCCGCATGTCATCTACGTCCGGGTCGAGAATGCCGTACTGGCCGAGGACGGCCTTGAGGTCATTAAGCTGTTGCTCTAACATGAGGAGCACACAGCCATCCCACCCCTGGGCCAGGAAGACCATCTCAGGCAGTCGGCGGCTCTGCTCTTCCTTGAGCGTGACCCGGCCCGAGCTGTCTACGGAATGAATTGTGGCGCCGAGCATGGACATCAGGATTTCCCGGGTCTTACATGTTTCAACCGCTGGCTCTCAGATTCATTGCCCATTTGCTCCGCATATCTGGGTGTTGCACCTACCATACCCGATTTTTCTCAAATCGTCAAGGCTCACGTGAGATTGTTTTGCCGGGGCGGTGATTCCTCTCAGGGGCACGCGCAGGGGTAGGGCGATCTACTGCGGGGGTGAGGCGTTCACTTTTCGAGGGCGCGCAGTTCCCGAATCGCGGCTGCGAAGCCTCGCGGATGATGGAACAGCCACGAGCCGGAGACCACCACGTCCGCGCCTGCCGCAAGCAGGGCGGGGAGGTTCTCGGTGCTTACGCCACCGTCCACCTGGATGTGCACGTGACGCCCGGCAGCCTCGGCGAGGTTGCGCACCTCAGCCGTCTTCTCAACAGTTCCTGCCTTGAAACTCTGGCCGGCGAAACCGGGCTCGACGCCCATGACTGTGATCACGTCGCACAGCGGTAGCAGCGGCTCTATCTGTTCTGCGGGCGTGCCGGGATTAACCGCCAGGCCGGGAAGCTTCCCCGCTTCGCGAACCGCCTCCAGGAACTCCCGCGCATCGTCGGAGGCCTCAATGTGCGCCGTGAGGGTATCCGCGCCGGCCTCCAGGAAGTCGTCGAGGTACTGCAGCGGATGAGATATCATCAGGTGCGCATTGAAGACCAGGGGACTGTAAGGGCGTAGGGCCTTCAGGACGATGGGACCGTGCGTGAGGTTGGGCACAAAATGCCCGTCCATGCAGTCCCAGTGCAGCCAGTCCGCGCCTGCCTCCTGGAGGGCGTCGGCGTCCCGCTTGAGGTTGGCGAAGTCGGCGCAGAGCATGGAGGGGGCAATCAGCACAGCACTCACCTCAGCACCTGGACCCTCATGAGGGGCTATCTCGGCCGGTAGTCCTCACACTTGGTAGCGTTCGGCCGCTCGGGGCGCCGGCAGACGTCGCCGTAGTCGTACCGGCATGAATCACACAGGAACCGCCCTGGTGCGCGCAGACGATACCACCAGGATCGGAGCCGCGTCAAGAGCTTCCCGGCGCCATCCCTCAATCGTCTCATAGTCCTGCCATCACCGTGACCGTCCAGCAAGGGAAAAGCGGACAGTCACCCGTTTCCCTCACGCCGCCCGTGCCAGCCCCACCTCCAACCGCCCTGCGGCCAATGATAGCAACTCGTCAAGCTCAAGTCCATCGGCCGGATAGGCGGCGGCAGCGGCCCAAGGCGCCAGTGGCGGGACCACCCGCCGCAGTGCGCCCAGAACGCGAGTCAGCATCGCCTCGCAGCCCGCCAGGTCCGTGTCCGGCAAGGCAAGCGCCAAGGTCCGCTCCCCGAAGCGCCCCGCGAGGTCGGTGCGACGGATGTGCGTATGCAGCAACTCCCCGACCTGCCGCAGCCACCGCTGTTCCGCGTCCAGGTAAACAGCGGCATTATCCGCCAACTGCAGCAGCGCGACCGCGAAGGGCTCAGCCTCAAGCACCGCAAGCGACAGCTTCTCGCCCGCCCGCCGCCGGAAGGCGGACCAGCTCAACAGGCCGCTGGCGGGATCGAACTCTGTGACGCTCGGCCGGGCCGGAGGTTCAAGGTCAAGCGCCCGGGCCAACCGGGAGCAGGCATGCTCGATGCAAGCCTCGACTGTGGACGCATCCAGGCTGAGCTCGGCCGCGATGTCCTCGATGGCAAGCCTCTCGAGAAAGCGCAACTCCAGGGCCTCCCGCTGCGTGGCACTCAGGCAGTCCAGGGCCTCACGCAGAAGGAAGCCCTCGCCAAGCCCACCATCGCTCATCAGGCCGCGCTCATCGTTGAGCTGCCCCTGGCCTCGCTCGCCTTCGTGAGCGGCGAGGTCGTCGAGCGAGATGACCTCCGCAAGGGCCGCAGTGTCCGTCCGGCGACGCCCCACGATTGCGGCGCGATCGCGCAGGAAATGCTGGATGTGACCCGCTATCATCCGGGAGGCATACACGCGCAGAGGCGCATGGCGCTGAGGTTCGAAGTTGTCAATGGCCTTGATGAGGCCGATCATTCCCTCCTGAACCAGGTCCTCACGCATGACCCCGGCTCGCACGAAGCCGTCAGCTATGCTCTCCACGAGGGGCCGGTGCGCGATGATGACCCTCTCGCGCGCACACTTAGCGCTGCTGCCCCGACACGCGCCCTCGCCTGTGCTACCATGATATTCGCCGGAAGCCTGCATTCTCATCACAGTCTCTGGATGCTGCCGTCTCTCTCCCTGTATTCATCGGCGAGGTCGCGCCTCTCCTTCAATGAGCCGGTTCCGAGACCAGTTCGGCCAGACGGCGCAGGTTCCAGAGAGCCTGACCGACGCCCTGCGTAGGGGATGATACGCAGGCCAGCAACGCCGGATTGCCATCGAGGTCGCAACGGCAAACAGCCAGACTCGCTGAGGGGCCGGACATCGCAAGCCAACTTAACTCACCCAACCCCAGCGCCGAGGCCAGCGCTTCGGCGGCGTCGGCCCCTGCGGCGATGGCTTCAGCGAGGAGTGAGCACTCGGCCCCAAGCGCGCCGGCTACCGCGATGATCTCGTCAGGGCCGCGCCGGTGGGCGCGCCATTGCATCGGCGCCGAAGGGGTCAGGTGCATGCTCACCTCGCTGATCCGCTCCGAAAGCGCCACGTCCTCTTCCAAAGCAAGCGCTGACGGCGGCTGAACCGAACCGTCGGGCGGGTGCGACTTGGTCGCGAGGTCGTGGAGCGTGTTGAAGACCGCCCGAGCCACCATCTCCAGGCGGCTGGTTGCCAGGTCACCAGTACTGGTGAGCAGCAGTAGCAGGGCGCCACCCTCATCAAGCGCGCGGACCGCGTAGCCGCCTCCGTCGGCGGCGCCGAGCTGCAGGCCGGTGAGAGCTATCCCCATCTGCGCGCAGAGGTGCAGATGAGCCCTGATGAGGCTGTCGGCCTGGGGGCCGATCTCCGCCGCGGCGACGCCCGCGGGCAGCGCCGCCAGGATGGTTCTCTGATCCGCAGTGCGCCAGATGCGCATCTGAACGCTGTCTGCGCTCTCGAAGCGGGACACGACGGTGTCAATCATCTCTTGCAGCGTCTCATCGGGCGCCAGTTGCGGCTCCGGCGGCTCGGCGGCGGGAGGTGCGCCCGTACCCGTAGTCTCAGGAACTGCCTGCGCGGATTGCTCAGGAGCGGCCGCAGGCTCCACGGCGTCCGCAAGCTGTTCGACGGCGTGGGCCGGTTCCTCGACCGCCGGGCGCAGCGGCTCGAGGGCCTCAGTCTCTTCCCCAGTGTCGCCCTCGGCCACCTCAGCCCCACTCTCATCGGCCTCCTCCAGGTCCTCATCGGGGCGTTGCGGCGCGGCCTCGGATGACGCTCCAGCCTCAAAGGGCAGGTGCCGGTCGGCAACCGATGCGGAGGGCGCCTCCTGGCCGGTGGTCTCTTCAAGGCCGCCGAGGTCACCAATCTGCTGTTCCTCGGCAATGGTGGCCATGACCGGTGGAGCATCAGGGCTATCCATCAGCGCTGCCATGAGATGCTCACGGCGAGATGCCGCGCCCTCCTCAGTCGCTCTGGCAAGCTGAGGGATCGCTCTTCGGGGTCTCCTCCGCCGCGCAAGTGCCCGGCGCGAAAGGCGAAGCAGGAGCGCTACCAGAATGATCTGCATAGCAACGGCCGGCCAGCAGGATGCGTAGTAGTACTGAGCGCCTGCGAGCAGGCTCTCGGCCTGCCCCCGTGGCGCCAGCTCAGTCGCCAGCAGGGCGATCCCACCGCGAAAGATGAAGCCCCCCACGAAAGCCACGAGCAGAGTCGGTCCCGGCACCTGGCCGCCACCGAGGGCCAGGATGTAGACGAGGGCCTCGCCGAGCAGGACCACAGGCAGCGCCCGCTGGAACTCGATCACTCGGACGCCCATGTCCCCCAGGGCGGCGCTGCCGATGGTCGCGATGATGAGCGTGGCAACGGCCCAAACAGCGACCATGAGCCGCGAAGGCCTCCTGCGCGGCCTGCTGAGTTGGTAGGTCATCTGTTCCGCCTCCTGCAGGGCTGGCGCCATGCGGGTTGTCGGCCTCCGGTAGTCTTCGCCGTCCGCGGGCGGAAGCCCTTCGCAGAGGCCTGCAAGGTGAGTGTGACGCCCACGACGAATCCCAGCCAGTGACCACCGATGACATGGAGGATCACGCTTTGAGCAACCAGATGGACCCGAGGAACCGGCTCAACGAGCTGTCCAATCGCGAGTGGCTCATCGAAACCAAGAGCTTCTGGCGGGCGCGCGGCGGCGCCCCAAGACCCGAAGGGATTGACGATGAGCTGCTGGCCGAGTTCGCCCGCTGGCTGATAGAGACCCACGGAGAGGAGCGCGCCAACGAGCTGATGGGACAGCCCATCAGCAGCGTGCTCTTCAGCATCGCCCCGCCCCGCGACAAGCTCAAGGCGACACATCCGGCTACCTTCTCGGAGCCGGACATCGAGCGCCTGATACGCTTCTTCACCAAGTCGGGCGAGCGCGTGCTGGACCCCTTTGTGGGCACCGGCTCGACGCTGATAGCCTGCCACCGAGCCGGGCGCGAGGGCCTGGGCATTGAGCTGATTGACCGCTGGCGAGAGGTCGCCCTGGAGCGACTCGAAGCGGAGGGAGTGAGCACCGGCAGGATGCTGCCGCCAGCGGGCGAGGAAGCCACGGCCATAGCACAGAGAATCGTGCCGGGTGACGCGCGCGAGGTGCTGTCGGACTTGGAGGCTGAGAGCTTCGACTTCGTCGTCACCAGCCCGCCCTACTGGCGCATCCTGACGAAGAAGGCAGGAGAGAAGACGAAGGCGGAACGAGAGAGCAAGGCCCTGCCCACGCAATACAGCGACGAGGCCGGCGACCTGGGCAACATCGAAGACTACGACGACTTCCTGGCGGAGTTGGGGAAGGTGTTCGCGGCCTGCGCGCGTGTGCTGCGGCCCAGCAAGTACATGTGCGTCATCGTCTCGGATTTCCGACACGGCCCCAAGTTCTATCTCTACCATGCTGACCTGGCGCGGGTCATCGAGGAGATCGGGCTGGCCCTCAAGGGCATCACTGTGCTCGTGCAGGACAGCAAGAATCTGTACCCGCTAGGCATACCCTATGCTTTCGTTTCCAACATCCATCACCAGTACGTGCTGGTCTTTCAACGGACCGCCGACTTCTCACCTCCGACCTCCGACTAACGGCAAGGCGATGGCTGGAGCGTCGTGCGTCATCTGTGTCCTCCGATGTTCCCCTCTCCCCATAAACCTGTCCCGCACAAACCGTCCGCCATGACCCTGTCCCTACGCAGGCCAGAAGACGACCGCACAGGCCATCGCCGCTGAGCAGACCCAGTGCAGCAGCCACGGGCCCAGGCAGGAACGAGTGCGATATGCCATCCAGCCCAGAGCCAGACCCGCGAAGATGGCCGCGATGCTCTCCCCCTCGGGCTTGGGGAAGTGCATCATGACGAAGGGCACGGTCTGCACCACGATCGCCAGCGCACCGATGCGCTCCTCCAACGCGAAGAGAAGGAAGCCACGGAAGAAGAACTCCCAGGCGAAGAAGTAGACGAACCAACCACTCTGAGCCAGCAGCAGCAGGCGCCAATCCTCGCGGGCCCAGGGGTAGCGCGGGTAGTAGGCCTGAAACGCATCCCAGCGGGAGGCGACAACTATGACGGGGATGGCTACGGCTCCGAACAGCGCCGCGTAGCGCAGCGTTTGCCGAAGATCGCCAAGCTGCAAGCCCAACTCGGACAGGCGGCGCCCGAGTACAACACGCCACAGCACGGCGGGAACCACGAAAAGGCACACGAAGTTGAAGCCAAACCAGCCGAAGAGGCGCGCGCGAGGTGCCAGCCAGTCGAAGTTCCCGTGGTAGTAGGCCAACGTCAGCAGCGCCGTTGCCACAACCAGAATGATCGTGGCGGGCGCCCTCAGCAGCTTAGCCAAGCTGTCCTCGTGGTGAGAAGGATCACCCGGCTCGGTGGGCGGTTCTACTGGAGCTGCCATACTTGCAGCCCTCGCGTGTCGAAGCTGAAGTCAAGGACGTGGCCGCCCGCTTCCGCCAGAGCTTCGCGGACCGGGCCCTCCTCGTCGGGCTTGGCCAGGAAGATCATGCAGCCGCCTCCACCCGCACCGCAGACCTTTCCGCCGGCCGCGCCAGCCTCCAGGGCGGCGTCGCGCATCGCGGCCATCTCCGGCGTCACCACGTCCGCATGGAGCTGGCGGCGCGCCTCCCATTCCTCGTTCAACAGCTCCCCGAACCACTCCAGGTCGGCCTCCAGTATTGCTCGGTACATGTCCCCGGCAATCCGCTTCACAGCCCGCATAGCATTGACGACTTGCGGCTCGCCGTTCTGGTAGGCCGTTATCATCTTCTCGTTGGTGTCACCCGATAACCGCGACTGACCCGAATACACCAGCACCAGGTGCTTCTCGAACTCAGCCAGGACCGGCTCCGACGCCTCGATCCTCTCGACCGCGACGAGGTCACCATCAAAGCGCATGTATGAGAGGCCGCCCAGCGCAGCCGCATACTGGTCCTGCTTGCCACCGATGATGCCGAGGTCCGTCTCCAGTTGGCACGCCAGTTCCGCGATCTCGAAGCGCGTCATCCTCGTGCCCCGCTCACCGCTTCTGATCTGTCGCAGCCTGTCCAGCAGCCCCAGCACCGCGACGCCTACCGAAGCCGAGGAACCGGTCCCTGAGCCCGGCGGCGCGTCACAGCGAACCGTTATCTCCAGCCCGCCGGGGAGGTCCAGGGCGCGCACTGCAGCCTTGAGCAGGTCGAGGTTGCCGTCGTACTCCAGCTCGCGGATGTCGCTCGCTTCCACAAAGGTGCCCATGTCCTGGGAGATGATGCGGAAGCCGTTGCCCTCGATCTCGCGCAGGGCGCAATAGGCATAGCGCATGATCGCCGCATTGATGACGGCGCCCTCCTCCGCGTTGCGGAAGGCGGGTAGGTCCGTGGTGCCACCGGCGAAGTCTATCCGCGTCGGGGCGCGGCTGCGTATCACCATCTGCGTCACCTTCCGAGGCGCCCTGGTTGGGTGCCGGAGCATTATACTCGTGTTTCCTACCCGAATCAACGCGAGGGCACCTTTGCAGTTCCACACTATTGACAATCGAACAGCTGTTCGCTACAATAGCAAACCGCTTCAACAGGAGGTCAGGGGTATGCTAATCAGATCGTTGGAGGCGTATGGCGTTCCGACCGTGCTCATAGATACCTGGGAGAGTGCCTACGGGCCGGACCTGCTGCCGGTTCAAGAGCGAGCGGTCGTAGCCGGCGTCCTGGGCGGCGCCAGCCTGCTGGTCACGGCGCCGACAAGCTCAGGCAAGACCTTCATCGGAGAGATGGCGGCGGCTCATGCGGCCATGCAGGGGCGTAAGGTGGTCTACCTGGTGCCGACCAAGGCCCTGGCAGAGAGCAAGTATCAGCAGTTCATCGCCGAGTACGAGGCCCTCGGCCTGCGCGTAGGCATCGCGACGCGCGACCGCCGTGGTCAGGAGCGGGGGATCCGCCGAGGTGAGTTTGACCTGACGGTAGCCGTCCCGGAGAAGATGCGGGCGCTGCTCCTCGACTGCCCTGGGCTGGCCGGCAGCATTGCCGCGGTGGTCGCCGACGAGCTTCAAGTGATCGGGGACCCGGAGCGGGGCCCCTGCCTGGAGCTACTGCTCGCGGACCTCCTGCACAACGGGGCGGGGCCTCAGTTCATCGGCCTCTCGGCCGTGCTCGAGCACGCGGACCGGCTGGCGAGTTGGGCCGGCGCCGAGCTGGTTCGCGACGATCGCCGGCCGGTGGAGCTGCGCAAGGGTGTGCTCCTGGCGGGCACGTACCATTACCGCGAGCACAACAGCGGGCGCATCGCCCAGGAGAGTTGGCCTGAGCTTGAAGGTGGCTCAGAGGAAGCGAGCGAGCGGCTGGCGCAGGTCGCGAGCCACCTGGCAAGCCAGGAGGGGTCGGTGCTGGTCTTCCTGCCCGACAAACTCTCGACGGTGCGCGTGTCGCGGCTCATTGCCGAGGAGGCCGCCCTGCCCGCCGCGGAGACTCTCACGAGCGAGCTTACGAGTCTAGAGCCGACACAAGCCACCGATCTTCTGACCGAGCTTGCGCGCCAGGGAGTGGCCTTTCACAACGCGGACTTGCAGTTCGAGGCGCGCGCCGCCCTGGAGCGCGCCTTCGCGCGCGGCGAGCTGCCCGCGCTTGTGTGCACCTCCACGCTTGCCATGGGCGTGAACCTGCCGGCTCGCAATGTGCTCGTAGACGTGCAGCGATGGCGTACCTCCCGCGGCGGGCGTCCTACGCTGGGGGCGATCAGCCGGGCGGACTTCGAGAACATCGCGGGCCGGGCAGGTCGGCTCGGCTATGAGGAGCAGTTCGGCCGCGCCATCCTGCTGGCGGACAGCGAGCTGCGCAGGCAGATACTGTTCCACGCATACATTGACGGCGACTTCGCGGACCTCCGGCCCCAGTTCTCGGAGCAGTCGCCGCTTCAGCAGATATGCCTGCTTGCAGGGAGCAGCGAAACCGAAGGGGAGGCGGGACTGCTTCAGGCTTATGAGCGCACGCTTGGCAGTGAGGAGTCGACAGCCGCCAGCGGCGTATTGCCGCCTGCGCTGGAGGAGGCCGCCAGGTTCGCCGCCGCTGAGGGCTTGATGGCCCAGGATAAGGCGCACGGTGGCTGGGTGCCGACGGCCCTCGGCCGGCTTTGCGGCACAAGCGGCCTCAGTCCGTCGAGCTTCCTGGCGCTACTGAGGGCAGCACACGCGGCCGCCGATGATCCGCCCGATGAGGCCGCGGCATTGCTCGCCGCTGCGCTGTGCCAGGAGGCCCAGGCAGTGCCGCTCCCTCCTCCACTCCGGGGAGGGGGAGAATGGCAAACGGCAGACGGCGTGGCTGGCTTTCTCGATGAGCTGCGGGATCCGGCGGCACCCCCTGACGACCTGGAGCTGCGCGTGGCCGATCTCCTCTGCCGCCCCGACGTAGCCGGCAGCTCCGCCTCCGCTGCCCAGCACGAGCGGGCCGCGCGCATCGTCCTGGCCGTCCATCGCTGGCAGAGCCGCGAGGCAACGATGGATATTGAGCGGAGCCTCCGTATCCCCGCCGGCAGGCTCGCGCTGCTGGCCGAGACCGTCGGCTGGATCGTCCAGGTGCTTGCACATATCGGCCGCGAGTTGAGTTGGCCCGATGCTCGCTGGCGAAGACTCTCCAGGCTCGGCGAGAGCGTAGCGGCGGGAGTCCCCGAGGAGGGCTTGGCGTTGCATCAAATACGGGTCGCTGGAATGACTCGGGGGCATATCATCGCGCTGCTCGACGCCGGCATCGCATCGCCCGCGGAGTTGGCTGACTCCGATGAGGCGAGAATCAGGGCGCTGCTCGGGCCTGCCATGGCCGAGAAAGTGCTGGACACAGTCCGTGGCCGCGTCAGGGGTCCCTCACCATCTCCACCTATGTGCCACGCTGCCGTTAACAGCGAACACGCCGCGCGCCCCGATGCTCCAAGGCTACGCCTGTTCCTCGACTCGCACCGCCCGGACCGAGTGATGCTGGGTGACACGCCGGTCCAACTACGCCCAGCAGAGTTCAAGCTGCTTAAGGCCCTCGCCCAGCAACCGCGCAAGTGCATCGCCTACGACGACATCTACCAGCAAATGTGGGGCGATGAGCAGTTCGTGGAGTCCGCACAGATATACTCGCACCGTTCGCGCCTCGCCAAGAAGCTGCAGCAAGCCATCGCCAACGGTGCGGAACTCCTTGTCACGGTCCCCAAGCATGGCCTGATGCTGGACCTTGCGCCGGAGGAGGTTGTGCTACAGTAAAGGCGCGTCCGGACCCGAGCGCTGTGCCAGCAGTCTCGGGCAGCGCATCCCGTGCCGCGAGCGCCGCCCAGCGGCGCTCGCGGCACGGGATAGCCCCCTAAGGCAAGCCGCCCCGCTGGAGCGGGGCGGCTTGCCTTAGGGGGTGCGGGCTTGAGCCTGCGGCAACGCCGCAGGCTCAAGCCCGGCGCTGCCCGGCCTCACACTCGCAGCCCCCGCTCACATTCCTCTCCCCTACCGCTGCACGACAGCTGCAAGGACTTTTCCACGACCGTGCCAGGCTCCGCGAAGGACTTCACAGCACACCTCCAGGTATGCTTCCCGCGACGGTCACAGCCTCATGCAGAGGTGCAGAACCATGCGGACGCGGGAAAACCTGGAACGTCAGGCCGACGAACTGCTACTTGCGAGCGCACGCGAGGCGGGAAGGGGCGCGTATCCGTTCTACACGCAACGATGGATGGAGATACTCGCCGCGCGCGAGGAACCGGGCGTTGAGGAGCTTCCAGCGCCCGAGAAGGACGACGCTCCACTGCTGGCGCGGTTGGTAGTTGAGGCCAACTTGACGCGGCGGCAGCGACAGGTCATTCGCTTGATAGCTGCCGGACTGCGCCAGTGTGAGGTTGCCCGGCGGCTGGGCATCTCGGAGCCTCAGGTCAGCCGGCTCAAAGGCGCGGCCCTCAGGGAGATGCGCGGACTTACAGGCGAGAAGGGATAGGCGGGACACGACACTAGCGCCGTTGCCCGCCGTCTCGCCCCTGCCGTGCGCCCTGGCCGACAAGAGATATCCTGTTCACGCAGGTTGCGGTGTTGAATAGTATCCTGCAGTCTGCCAGCCGTCGTACTTTCAGGCGGTATCCTCTACAGCGAGTCGAACCCCAAAAAGCTAGACGCCAGCGGTAGTCTCGCCGGCGTTGCCGTACCCGGGGAGCCTAGCAACACAGTCAAGTCGAGTTGGGTCTGTCCTTCTTCTTCCGCTGCTTCATCTTTCGGTAGAAGAGGTTCCTCGCGTACTAGGGTGTCGAGTTGATTGCATAGCGACTACGAGGCCCATCCAGAACCAAGCACCAGGTTTCTAGCAGGTCCCTGCCAACAAGGACCTCCGCAGTTTCGCCTGACCTTCTCTCCTGCGTCGGCACACCCATTACTTCGACACCCGCGAACTCGCGCTGAACACCTGCCGGCCATCGCGAGTCGGAGACGACTATGTCCAACCGATACTTGTATAGCTTCTTGACTTGCCCGTCGTAACCCACACAGTCGTACCCGGCGCCGTCGGTCGCTGCCATGACCGAGTCAAGAAGCGGAAGGGGTACGACAGTGATTGAAGCTCCAGTGTCTATCTTTGCCCACACCTCGACCTCACCTTGGTGCCGCAACATGATCTTCAATCCTGCATATGGCGGCTCTTCGTCTTGGCAATAAGGAATGAACTTCACGCGCTATTCACTATCCTTCGGGGTGCGTCAGGACGAAGTGACAGCGGCTTCGACTCAGCAAGTGGCTCCCCGACCTTGTGAATGAAGAGGGCCTTGGGCTGTGCCAGCGAGGCCCGCGCCTGCTGTGCGGCCTCTACCGTTGTGTCCCCTACCCCAATGACTCGTCCACGGAAAAGAGCAACGTACTTCCCTTCGTGCTCGCTCCGTAACTCAGGAAGCTGCTGCAAGTAAGCCTCCCTCTCACGTCCGGGCGCCCATGGGATGCCCACGAGTTCCGTGACCCGGTGCATGCTTTCACCCACCCAACCCGAGACCGATGGCCTCACCCTCGTCTGATGAGACACATTGGTCTCGTAGTGTCGCTCTGGAATACGAAGGCGCGGTGGACCTACGCTTGAACTGCCACTAACCTCGATTAGGAGATCAGATGGCCTGATAGTCGCGGCTACCATTCAGTTACCCTCTCCCTATCCGTCATCCGTTCGCTTCGCCAAGAGGTTGTCTAGAAGTTCTGCCCACCTGTCGTAGGGGACGACTACCTGCGCAACAGGTCGCGCCTCCACCTCATCGGGTAGATCGTCGGCAGACTCATATGCCCGATCAAATACGCCTGCATAGAAGGTGAGCGTCGTGAAGTCCGTTGTGCTCATCACCTGTATGTGGTTTGCGAATACTGGCGCTGGCATGTTCTCTGTATTGAGGACAAGCTTTACCGGTCTCGCGTGCTCCTCTTGCATGGGCTCACCTCTCAAGGCGACGCCTAGGCTTGACTATGAGTTCCTCGCGGGGGTCAGGCAAACCTTTGCGGGTAGCCTACCACACCCGCCTTCCCGCTTCAACCACATGACCACGTCCTACCGCACAACACCCCCGTCAGTCGCGCTACGTGATGTGCGCAATCCCTGCCCCGCACAACTGGAACTTCGCTGCATCTGTTGCTGGTTCCTACCCAGATTCCTTCTCTCCCCTGTGATTTCGCTGTCTGCGCGTTCGCCATTCTGCCCCCCCTCACGCGCATGATCCCCCTTGTTTCATCTCCTCCATCGGATGTGCAGCCCCAATGCTGGACCCAGCCTCAACCTGAGCGCACCGGACAGGCCTCTTGTCGATTGCCCCTTGCCTATTGCCCGCCCTCAAGCACATAGAGGTCAAGCGCACCCAGCGGCTGAGACATCATCTCGTCCTCCCACATAGGGTGCGACATGGGGGCCGGCCCCAGTTCGCCGGCCACGAGCACCAGACCGGGATGTTCGTCGCGAAGGCGAATCCGGTCCAGGCCCAAGGCAAGCTCGTAAAGTGCATTGCCATCCGTAGAATCGTAGACCTCGATCCGAGCCGCGCTGGGCGGCAGCGCTGCCAGGGATGTCTCCACTTCGCTGGCTGAGCGCATTCCACGGCCGCCGAGGTTCTCTGTCTGCACCTGAACTCCGGCAGCCTCCAAAGTCTTTCGAATCTCGCCCAGCTCCCACTCACTGATCCCGAGGACTATCTTGGGCTCCACGAAGTCCGCCCCCAGGCTGCGCTCCAGTTCCAGGTGGCGCAAGAAGCGATCCAGGCTAGCCACGGTGAAGTTGGAGAGCACGAAATCGTCGAAGCTCAGGGCCTGGCGCATCTCCGCGAGCAGGTTCGGGTCGCCGGTGCAGAAGAAGTTCGCGCACTTGGCCGGCTTCCAGTCGCCCGCGAGGCAGCCGTCCGGCTCCACGTAGTACAGACACCAGGGCGGCGCGAGGCGCCGGCCTGAGAACCGGAAGCTGGCCTCCCCCTGGGAGAGCGTGACCAACGCGCCCTGGGCGCCGGGGAACCTCCCCAGGCAGTTGAGTGTGTTCGAGCGGATGGCGGAGAAATACATGAGCCGGCGCATCTCATCCATGGCCGGCGGGAAGTCACTGCGCAAGAACTGGATGAAGTCACGCCACTGCTGCATGTGCCCGCGCAGCTCTTCGAGGTCGTCCTGCTGCTCCTCGGTTGCCGCCGCTTCAAGCAAGGAGGCGACCCTATCCACGGCCGCGAGGTCTGCTTCCAGCTCAAGCGCGCGCTGCCGCAGGCCCGCCCGCAGGCGCCGGTCAAGGTCGGGGTCGAGGCGCATTCCCTTGAGCAGGCGCCGCAGGTCCTGGCTGCCCATCATCGTCATCTCATGGCAACACTTGTTCCCACACGCGCCGCAGACGCGAGCAATGACCTCCTCTCGGCGCGCGCGCGCCTCCGCTACCTTGGCGACAAGTTCTGAGATACGCAAAGCAGCCCTGCCCCCTCAAAGCATTACCAAGCGGCGACCGCTGTCCCTCATTCGCCGGCGGTCGCCTCGAAGCGCGACACGAAGTCCTCGCTCACCGCAATGCCCAGACCCGGGCCCTCGGGGATCCTCAGGAAGCCATCCTCGAAGGTCAAGGGAGGGTTGACGAGACCCTCGCTTACGGGAGTGCGCGTGGCCTCGACCTCAATGAGTGTGCAGTTGGTCAGGGTCACAGCCGCATGGGCGGCGGCGATGGCGCCGAGGGGCGACGCCCAGTTGTGCGGACTGACGCGCACCCCGAACCACCGCGCCAGGTCGGCGACCTTCACGAGACCAGTGATGCCACCGCAAAGACGCACGTCGGGCATGGCTACATCGAGCGCGCCCGCCTGGAAGGCGGCGAGGAACTCCGCGGGCGTGCGCAGCGTCTCGCCCCCGGCAATCGGCGTGTCGAGAGCCGCACGGAGCGCGGCGTAGTCGCGCCACTCGTGGGGAGGAAGCGGCTCCTCGTACCAGAAGACCTCGTAGCGGTCAAGCTGGTGGCCCATCTCCAGGGCCATATCCCGGTCCTGGTAGGCCTGGTTCGCGTCCACGAGCAGCCGCGTCTGTGTACCCACCGCCTTGCGCACGGCAGCGAGAGCCGCCAGGTCCTGGTCCCAGTCCCCCCCAATCTTCATCTTCACTGCGTGAAAGCCGCGTTGGAGAAACTCTCTGGCCTTCGCCGCAAGCGCCTCCGGCTCTTCCAGGTAGAGGCCGGTTGCGTAGGCGTCCAGTCTCGCCAGCCGCCTGCCACCCAGGAGGCTGTAAACCGGCAGATCCAAGGCACGACCGGCCAGGTCCCACAGGGCCTGGTCCAGCGCACTGAGCGCGCTCGCCCCGCCTGCAAGACGCTCCTTCTGACTCACGAGCCGGTCAACCATCCGCTCCCACAGGGCCCCTCGGCTCAGGGGATCGGCTCCGATGACCACCGGTGCCAACGTGCGCACGGCTGCCAGGAAGCTCTCAGCCTCCTTGCACCAGCCCTCACCGTACGCGATGGCGCCCGAGTCGGCGGTAAGACGCACGAGCAGCACCGACAGCTCATGAGTCAGAGGTCGAGCCACGCTGGGAGGGATGGGCTCTTCAAGAGGTACGCGTAGTTGCAGCGGCTCAACGCCCGTGACGACCATGCCTTGCCCCCTGCGCGCCGTCAAGCGGCCAGCTTGTATCCCAGGCGCGGGACGGTCAGGATGAGTTCGGGCCGAGTTCGGTCTCGCTCGATTCTCTCTCTGATGCGGCCGATGTGCACATCAAGCGTTCTGGTACTCAGCGAGCCGTCATAGCCCCAGACCCGCGCAAGCAGCTCCTGGCGGCTGAGGAGTTCGTTAGGATGTGAGGCAAGGGCGAGGAGCAACTCGAACTCCTTGGGTGCGAGTTCCACGGCCTCACCTCTCACCGTCACTTCGTGCCGCTCCGTGTCAATGACGAGGGGCCCCACCTCCATGCGCCTCTGCGCTCCGGCGGAGTATTCCTTGACGCGCCGCAGTAGCGCCCTGATGCGCGCGGCCAACTCCAGGGGACTGTAAGGCCGAGGCAGATAGTCGTCAGCGCCGGCCTGCAGCACCTCCACCGCCTGGTTGCCCGCCAGCTCGTCGCCGATCACGATGAGAGCACACTGCAGCATCTCCCGCACGCGCGCACAGCTTGCCGGGTCAACGACGTCTGCCAGACTGAGATCGAGGGCCGTCACGTCAGGCTCTGCCGACTCGTGCTCTTGGAGGGCGCCTGCAAGCGCGTCGGCCGTGAGGACCTCAACACCCTGCAGGCGGAGCCTGCTCGCGCTTTGAGCGCGGGCCTGGCCGGGGCGGACGATAAGTAGTGCAACACTTGTCATGGAACTTCGGCCCCTGGACTTCGGTTCTCAGACTTGCGTTGCCGAGCCCGGGCCGTGCAACTTGGAGCCGGAGACCAGATATGAGAGACCTCTGACAGGAAGATGATCGCCGCCTGAGCCTACTCCGCCTCCCGGTCACGGATTTCCATGAAGTCCAGTACGTCAGAGAGGCGAAAGCGGCGCTGATTGCCGGCCGTACGGTAACAATTGAGCAGACCGCGGTTCGTGTACCGACGCACGGTCGTAGGGCAAACGCCCAGCAGCAGGGCGCATTCCCTTATCGTCAGCGTGGGGTCCAGAAGCCGCTGAACAAGCTCTTCTCGCGTCTCACTGGCTCGCCTGCGCTCGATGGCTTCTGGCTCATCTTCCCCTTCTTCGACATCAATGGGCAGTTGTCTCTGCCTGGCCTGGAGCTGAGCGATACGCTCGCGCACCGTACCGCTGGTCTTGCCAAGCTCTTCCTGCAGAGATCTCAGAGCTTCACCTTCGACTGTACCCTCGGCATCTTCGCTAGGAGCTTGAGCGTCGGACCCCGAGGCCCGTGCAGCGTCGTCTTCCCCCGGTTCCTTCTGCTCCACCGCCTGCTGGACTTGCTCGTCGCGGTACTTGATCCACTCGTGCATGAGCATATCCGTGGTTCACTCGCTTCCTATGAGGTCGCCCAGGACACCTGGCCTCCAGCCATGCTAGTTTCCGTTGTTCGTGATACCCGACGGACCTCGCCACTGCCTTGGTCAGCTATCTGCGTAAGAGCGCGACCAGCCATAACATCACGGTCAGCACTACGCTGATCAGCACGGAGGTGACCAGCGGGAAGTACAACGTAAGTCCTGGTCGCCTCACGACAATGTCCCCCGGCAAGAGCCGGCCGGATGGCGCAAAGCGCCCTATCAGCATCACCACCACGCCTGCCAGGGCGATAGCAGCCCCGATCACCAGGAGCCAACGGCCCAAGTGCTCGATCATCTCGCCTACGACCCGGCGGTCAGCTTGCCGAACTCGGCCAGCGCCTCATCGCGGCGGCGCTCCGCCCGCTGGAGAAGCTCCTCGCCGCCCAGGTCGAGGTGCGCCATGGCCGCCACCGTAGCCTCAAGGGCGAGGCTATAAGTGAGCTGGCGCTGGGCGTGTTCCGTCGTCAGTGATGAGGGCGGGACGACGCTGCCGGCGAACCGCATGGCCTCCTCCAGGTGCTGGTGGTACGCGCTCAGGCGCGCGTACACCTGCTCGCGCTCGCCCACGCGATTCTGCACGTAGTTCTCGAGCGCATGCCACGTCTTGCGGAGTTCCTCGCGCACGGTGTCGTCAGCGGCCCGCATGACATCCTGATACCGTCGCCTGACCATGGCGTTGCGGCTGGGGTTGAGTTCGGCTGCCTTGACGTAACATCCAAGGGCATCGCGGTGCCGTCGCAGCTTGACGTACAGGTCTCCCAGGCGCTCGAGAATCGAGGCCGAGGCCTCCGGAGCACTGAGGCCGATCGCCTGAAGATAGAGGGGCTCAGCAGCCTGCGCATTGTTCATCGCCGCATACACGTCCGCCAGCGCCACAAGAATCGTGGCATCCTGCGGTCTGCTCTGACGGGCGCCCTCCAGGAGCTCGATAGCCTTGCGCCGATGACCATTATCTCCGTACACCCGCGCGAGTCCGAGCAGCGCCTGTGTGTTGTCCGGCTCCAGGGCCAGAGCCGCCCGGTAGTGCTGGACAGCATCCTGCCAGAGGCCGCGCTTGGCCAGCAGGCGCGCCAGGCGCAGTCGTGCTTCGAGCAGATCAGGCGACGCCTCAACAGCCTTGCCGAGATCGCGCAGAGCATCGTCCTCCCTATGCTGGGCCAGACTTATCCGCGCTTGCCACAAGTACAGCTCCCCGCTCGGTCCCTGCTCCTCGAAGGCCTTGCGCAAGGCCACGGCAGCCGCGTCGTAGTCTCCCCGTTTGAATGCAGCTTCCACGGCTTCCAGAGCAGCGAGGTCAGCAGGCGTCTGCTCGGTCACAACCTCAGGGGCTTCGGCTGGCGTCCCAGTGGGCGCCGGTTCGGCTGTGCCACGGTCGCCCTCGCGCTCTGCAGGCCCCGGCGCCGTCTCCACGGGCACCGCTATTTCCTGCGGACCGTCGGACGGAGAGGGCAGCTTGGACCTGATGGCGCTGGCCACGCGCTTCGCCATGCCATCGGCGGCGATAGCAGCGATCTTTGCCCGGTTCGTTGCGGCTTGAGTGACGTTGAAAACAATTCTGTGCCCCCCATCGCCGCGTACAACTACCAAGCCCTGGACCGAGGTGACTGCATTGTCATGTTCGGCGGCAGGTGGGCCGAGGCAGGTCACCAGTATATAGTCCAACTGGATTTGCTTCGCGAGTTCGGCCAGGACAGGCTCCAACGTGGGCCAGCCGCGCGGATCACCGATGGCGGGGAATTGCACCTCCCGAGAGCGCACCAGCGGTGAACTCTCGTAGAGCAGGGCAACGGAGAAACCCTCCGAGGCGGACAGCTCAGCGACGAGCGCGTCGGCGTAATCCTGCCACGGCGGCAGAGCCTCCGCGCGGTCGAGCTGGGGGGCCACTATGACACCGATGTGTGCCGACCGCTGCGCCTGAGCATCGGGCAACGCAAGCAACGCGAAGCCCAGCGCGGAGAACGACAGCACCCAGACTCGGCTGCGTCGCACTCTCACATTCGGTCACTACTCCTGGGAAGGCCGGCAGAGGTTGCGCGCCTGCTCGCAAGCCTGGATAGCCGCATCATTGACTGACTTGGCGCGCGGGTTGGCCCGGCTGTCGGCCTGGTACGCCTCGATGGCCTGGGAGTACAGGTCAGCCGCCTGCTCGCCGCGGCCCTGCTCGCGAAGAGCGTTCGCCTGACGCCGCAAGCTCTCGGCGCGAGCCGCGTCGTCGGGTTCCCTGTTCTCAGACGTGGTCGGGGCAGGCGTCCCGCCTGTTTGTGCGGGACCGGGTTCCTCGCTGACCCAGATTGATATCTCGCCCCTGGACCGCTCAGGCGGCGACGGCGTAGGCTCCTCCTCGGTCGGGGGTGGCGCGCCAGTGTCTTCCTGCTGCGCCTCATGATCCTCGAGAGGTCCCGATGGGAACTCCTCCTCCAGCACCGTGGAGGACCCGTTGGAGGGACTGGAGGCGGAGTTGTCGTGGCCCCAGTTAACCACCGGTGGCTTCACAGCGGTCCTCGCGCGCGGCGTCTGCGGCTGCTGTGTCTTTGAGGGCCCGATCGGTACGGGCGGGAAGATGTTGGGGCCGGTGGACGGAACGATCTGGGCCATGTGTGCTCTCGGTTGACCGCGCGCCGTCATCCGTGGCGACTGGGCTTGCGCCGCCTTACGCTGAGCGTAGCGAAGAGCCTGCTGGGCGTCGCGATCGCCCGGCCGGGCCTTCAGAGCCACCTCGAAGGCAGCCACGGCAGCCTGGTAGTCGCGGCTGTCCAGGCTCTGCTTGCCGATCTGCATCTGCTCTGCGTAGGTGCGCTCGGCTCTGTGCCGCATCTGAGCGCGCACCATGATGGCGGTGAGTATCATCAATACGCAGAAGGCGCCAGCAGCCGCGGCGACGTAAAGCCCGTAGCGCGTCAGCCAGCTTCCCTCGGCGCTGCCTGCGGTTGGCTCGGGTTCTGAGAGAGGGGGCGGCGCAGCCACGCCGAGTTGCTCCGAGATGAGTTTGAGCTTCTCTCGCTCGGCTATGCGTCCCGGGTCTATCTCCAGCACACGCCGATAGGCATCCGCCGCGGCCGCGAGGTCCCCACGTTTCTCTTCCGCCATGCCCAGCAGCGAGTAGGCGGCCACCATGTCAGGCGCCAGCTCGAGGACCTCGTGACACCTGGCAGCGGCGCCTGCAGGATCATCTTCACCCAACAGGTCCGCGGCCTCGGCCAGCAGCGCCTCCGGCTCCTGCACCACAGGAGCCAACTCGGCGGTGTCCTCCCCCGGCGCCCTGTCCTGAGTGGCCGCTGCCACGAGCAGAGCCGCCCCACACCTGACACAGAAGGTGCTGTTGTCCGCGTTTCTCGCCCCGCATTCCGGACACTCCACCATGAGCCATCGCATCCCTTGGGGCCACAGCGGTCAAGGTTTGTACCATTTTTGCCCCGAAGCTTATACACCCGGACAGACATAACTTACCGAAAAGCACGGGAGGTGTCAAGGCGAGTACGGCGGGCAATGGGGCTACAGCTTGCCCTCCGCGAGACCGCCGGGGGCCTGTCGTTCCCCTTTGCCCTTTGCCTGCCGTCACACCACGACCTTGTTGAGCGGGTACTCAATGATGCCCTGCGCCCCTGCCTCTTTCAGTTCGGGGATCAGCGTTACCACCAGGTTGGCGTCTACGATGGTCTCGATGGCTACCCAACCGCCGTTTGCCAGCGGAGACACGGTCGGGTTCTTGAGGGCCGGCAGGCAACTGATGACCGCGTCAAGGTCGTCCTCATGCACGTTCATCTTCAGGCCAACCTTGCTCTCGGCAGCCAAGGCCGCCGTGAGCAGCAGGGCAATGCTCTCGATCTTCTGCCGCTTCCAGGAGTCCTCCCAGCTATCCTTGTTGGCAACGAACTTAGTGCAGGACTCGAAGAGCACCTCGACGATGCGCAGGTTGTTCGCGCGCAGTGTACTACCGGTCTCGGTGCCCTCGATCACCGCGTCCACCAGGTCAGGGCACTTCGCCTCGGTCGCCCCCCAGGAGAACTCGACGTCCGCCTCAACACCGTGGTCGGCGAGGTACTTCTTCGTGACCTCCACCAGCTCGGTGGCGATGCGCTTGCCCTCAAGGTCCTTCGCGCTGTGGATATCCGAGTTCTCGTGCACGGCGAGGACCCACTTGTAGGGGCGCATACCCTTCTTCGCGTAAATGAGGTCGGCGACCTCAACGAGGTCCACGCCGCGCTCGAGGATCCAGTCATAGCCGGTCAGGCCGCAGTCGAGCACGCCGTTAGCTATGTACAAGGGCAGCTCCTGAGCGCGCAGCAGCACCGCCCACAACTCCTCATCGCCCAGGTCCGGGGCATATGCTCGCTCGTCAACGGTGATGGCGAAGCCCGCCTTGGCAAACAGCGAGACCGTCGCTTCCTGCAGGCTGCCCTTAGGCAGGCCGATCTTCAGCACACGTTCAGACATGTTCTCACTTCACTCCTCGAGAGCCAGCTCAGCCGCATCTCAGTGAGCGGCCTCCGCAGGTTCAGACTCTGCATCGTGCTGCTTGGTTCCGGCCCCGGGCCACGTGAACATTATCCCGGTCCAGATGAACCGAAGGCCGAGGACCACGATAGCCACCCCGCAAACCAGCACCAGCCAGGTGTACACCGTCTGCGACAGCCACGCCTTGCCGGTGACGATGATCCAACCGACGATAGCGTACCAGACGAAATCCGACAACTCGTGCCCGACATAAAAGGACAGATACTCGGCGGCATTGCGGGGAGCGCTGTAGGCGAGCTGCCCCCCTCCGACAGTCGCCCACCACCCGGTGAAGTATGGGTTCGCAATGCAGACCGCGGCTCCGGCCAGGGCGAGCTCAACCCAGGAGAGCTGGTCAGTGGGTGTTCCCATCTCCAGCGCGACACGGCTCGCGCTGCGCACCATGTCAGCGCCCATGTAGACCAGCGCGGCCCCGCCGACCAGGCCAACGAGACCGCGCACTCGTGGCCGCTGCAAGACCTGACGCAGGCCGAGTATGAGCAGGACAACAACGATGACCTCGAGGGCCGCGTGGCCGCTGAGGATTGCCCAGACGGCCCGCATCCCTTGCGCGCCGGTCTGCCCGATAACCAGCGCCAGCATCGGCCCGGGCATCATAGCGCCCGAGAAGCCGGTGATGAAGGCGATTGAGAATATGCGGGCCATGCGCATGATATCACGGCTCACACCTGCTCAGCAGGTGGCCTATCCGCCCTGAGGACGAGTTCCAGCAACGGGGGAGCGGAATAGAGCTTAGTGCGTCCCTCCGAGGCAATCTCCGACACGACCTCCGTCTGCGCAAGCGTGTTCACGAGATTGCGCGCCGTCTGCGGAGTAACCTCCAGGAGTCTCCCCCCCGGTCCCGGGGATGAACGCCCAGTGAGTATCATCAATCTTCACTGATCTCCCCGAGCAGCCTTCGATGCGCCCTTCTGGGAACATCCTCAAGCATCCAGCGTGCCGGTCTCTCGCTCGAATCACTCACGTCAAGCCACAGGTCAAGCCAAAGGCGACTTCCTTGGCCTGTGTCTTAGGAAGGGAAAACGCGTTTTCCCTTCCTAAGACCCCCAGTTAAGCAAAGAGATTTGCCTTGCCCACCTCTATCGGCAAGCAATCCGCGTTTCCCTTGCTCTCCTCAAGGCTACTCGCTTACTCCGCGTCGCCATTTCGCCACAAAAGCCGCAGAGTAGCAATACACGCCAGCCGACCACTCTTAACCAGAGAAGCGGGCTCCAATCGCAGACCGGCTAGCCGGCCTCTCACGTTGCCCGCTATTATACCTAGCGATCATACAGGGAGTCGCTATTATACCCAAACGCCCTTTCATAAAATAAGAATACCTGCGCAAGCCTCCCGATGTCAACCGGGCGACGGCTTGGAACCGTCGCCCGATGGTTCGCAGTCAGCGCGCGTCCTTCTCAGCGGGTCGCCTCAGCTCGCCTCTACTGCCGCCTTCAGCGCCGTCTCGAAGAGGTCGAGGGTCTCGTGCGCTTGCTCCTCCGTGATGACCAGCGGCGGCGCCACCCGCACAACGTTGTGATACATGCCGATGGGCGCAATGCAGATGAGACCGCGCTGGAAGCACTCGTAGACGACCCGGCGCGCAAGGTCAGGGTCCGGCTCCTTCGTCTCGGGATCCTTCACGAACTCCAGCCCGCCCATGAGGCCGAGCATGCGCACGTCACCGAACTCCGGCGCCCCCTCCTGCATCTCCCGGAAGCGGGCCTCGAAGATCTTGCCCATCTTCGCAGCGTTCTCGGGCAGCCTTTCCTCCTGGATAATCTTGATCGCAGCCAGCGCCGCCGTGCTGGAGACGGGGTTGCCACCGTTAGTGCT
>JALGVE010000127.1 GCA_029820045.1 Candidatus Zipacnadia bacterium
CGGGGTGCGCTTCACGCGCTTCTATTCTGCCTGTCCGACCTGCATTGCCACACGGCGCTCCATGCTATCAGGTCAGGACCCGCAGACGCATGGGATGGTCGGCTATCAGGATGGTGTGGAGTGGAACGCGCCACCGACCCTCCCCGAGGTGCTGCGGGACAGCGGCTACCAGACGTGGCTGGTGGGCAGGAGCATGCACCAGTACCCGCCACGGAAGCGATACGGGTACGAGGAGATGGAGATGCAGTGGGACTACGACGAATGGCTGCGCGAGACGGGGCCGCGCGACAGCGGCGGATGGTTCGGGGGAGGCGTGATGCACAATGACTGGACCACGCGGCCGTGGCCCCTGGACGAGCACCTGCACTTCACGAACTGGACGGTGACACGAGCCCTACGCTTCCTGGAGAGACGCGATCCGTCGTGCCCGTTCTTCCTGACCGTGGGGTTCGTAGCGCCGCACCCGCCGCTGCAGCCCCCGGCCTTCTACCTGGAACGTTACCTGCGCACGGGAGTGCCGGAGCCGGTCATCGGGGACTGGGCGCAGCCGCCGGGCTTCGGCAGCGGTGGGGAACATGTGTCGCCGACGGAGGTGGAGCTGAGGGGGGAGGCGCTGCTCAGCACGCGGGCGGGGTACTACGGGCTGATAAACCACGTGGACGACCAACTGCGCCGGCTGCTCAATCCCATCATGGGCGTTGACCGAATGACCGGGCACAACACGATCGTGGTGTTCACCAGCGACCACGGGGAGATGCTGGGAGATCACTATATGTGGCGCAAGAGCCGGGCCTATGAGCCGTCCGCGCGGGTGCCCTTCCTGATACGCGCGCCACAGCGGTTTGGACTCAAGCAAGGGTCCGTGGTGGACCTGCCTGCGACGCACGCCGATATCATGCCGACACTGCTGGAGATGGCAGGAGTCGAGGTCCCGGAGACGGTGGACGGACGCAGCCTCCTGCCGCTCATGCGCGGTGAGCCCACGCCCTGGCGGGAGTACCTGCATATCGAGCATGCGCCGCATCATCACGCTCTTACCGACGGGCGGGAAAAGTACATCTGGCACGCGGCGGATGGCAGGGAGCAGTTCTTCGACCTGGCAGAGGACCCGACGGAGTGTCACGATCTGGCCAGCGAGCCGGAATCGGGAGACCGCATCGCTAGGTGGAGAGAGCGGCTGATCGCGGAGCTGCAAGGGCGCCCGGAGGGGTTCACGGATGGCGCGCGGCTGATACCGGGCCGTCCATACCGCGCGCTGCTGGGGTGAGGCGCCGCCAGAGGCGCCCCGTCATCCCGAACGCAGGTTAAGTGCCAAGCTCGTCATCGGGTGATCCGGCCACGAGTATGCCGGTTCACTTGACCCACACGTAGCGGTACGAGAAGGGCTCCATCTCAAAGCTGACCTCGCCACGCGAGAGCGTAATTGCGTCATTCGAGATCGCGTCGTGCGCGCCAAGGCCAGCCGGTTTCAGGCCCAGCTTCCCCGTGTCGAAGCGCACCCGCGCTGTTGTCTCGTTCGCCGACAGGTTCGAAACCAGCATGAGGAGCCCAGTGCGTGGATGGCGGTAGGCGCTCACCTTGATGCGGGGCGAGTTTGTCCGGAAGATGTCGGCGTTGCTCCAGTAGGGATACCAGGTCGCGTCCTTCATCCCGAAGCGGTCATAGAGGCGCCAGATGGCGGAGATGCGTGGGAGGTGGGACAGGTTGGGGCGGACCAGGACGTGATGCAGGAGTGTGATGGAGAGCACCTGCGGCGTGGTGTAAGGCCGCTCGTAACAGAGGAACTCCGACGGCACCCCCCACTGCCGGCCCATGAACTCGCCGCGGAAGGCGTCCAGCGGGAGCACATCGAGGGCATATTCCCGCTTCTCGACGGCGCCCCCCTTATCGAATGACAGAGAGCCCAACTGCTCGCCGCCCCAACTGGAAGTGCCCCAGCCGAGCGTCGGAATGACCATGACGGTCGAGTTGTGGATGTTGATCTGCGCGTCGGGCTTGCGCGTCTTGCAGAGCACATAGAGGCGTTTCATGTACTCGCGGGTCGCGAAGATGTTGCAGGTCTGGCCGATCTTCCCGTCCCGGCGCACGTACCCACAGCCGTGATGCCGGTTCTCGCACCAGAGCGGCCACTCGGATCCATCGAGGTAGAAGCCATCTATGTCGTACTCATCAATCAGTCTCGCCTGCCTCGCCAGCCACAGGTTCTTGTAGTGACTCTGCCAGCAGCACGCGGGCGCGACGTGCCCCTCCCTGTAGCGATACGGCCACTTCAGCGGCGAGACCAGGAAGTCCTTATGGTACAGCTCCCACTCTGGGGCCTCATCAGCGGTCAGGGGGGAGGCGTAGACGAGAAGCTGGATCCCCCTCTCGTGGCACCCCGCGACGAGATCACGAAGGTCCTGCTCATGCTCCGGCGGCACCATGGGATAGCCCATCCAGGACCATGACGAGTGGTAGACGAGCGTGCGCACGCCGTAGTCGGCGTACTGGTCGAGCACCGTGTACTGACGCCCATCGCGGCGCGCGCCCAGAGCAAGGGCCGCCCCGTGCTTGCCCTCAGTCGAGCCCATCGCGCCGACTACGAGGCCCGGGTGGCCCACGGCCGGGCGTGTCCGCCAGTCGCTCCCCATCTTCGCCTGCAGGTCGAGGTGATCCAGCAGCAAGGTGTGCTCGTCCGGCGCATAGGGCTGGCTATCAAGCTCCGGCGCTCGTGCGAGGTCGGAGATGCGGATCTCGTCCACCAGCAGAGGCGGCGCGCCTTTGCCGATGTACAAAGTGGCGTTGGTGAGGTCCTTCGGCATGAGGCCCGTGTAAGGCTTCTGGGCTCGCAGCTCGCCGTCTATGTATATCCTGAGTTCGTCCCCCCAACTGAAGGCCACATGGTGCAGCTCGCCCCGCTTCCAGGTGACGGGAGCATCCAGGCTGGTCAGCACCTTGCCGTCCACGCGAACCCAGATGCGAACCGCCTGGTTAGGGCCGACCCAGAACAGCCCGCAGTTCGTCTGCGGGTCTACGTCCAGCCAGAAGAACCTGAAGTTCGGGATGCTCGTGTCGCCCTCGGCGGCCCTTTCCGCGTCCGAATCCCGGGGAGGCGCCATCCACATCTCGGCCATGCCCCGGTCGCCTCGGATGTTGCCGGCGGCCGGATACTCAAGTTGGCCGATGGCCTGGGCCGGTTGCTTATCCATGCCATATCGAGCCCCGTGGATAATGCGGTAGTCCCAGACAGTCTTCTCAGGCTGCTTTATCGGCGTCGCCTCAAAGCCGAAGGTGTACTTGAGCGGCTGAGTGATCTGTTCGCCATCAATGAGGTGAAGCCTGAGCACAACCCGACCGTCCTCGCGGTCAATGGTGATGGCGTCTTCGCGGTCCTCGGGGAGCCAGTTCTGGGCGGACTCGCAGAACCAAGCGAAGCCGCGGTCGTTGTCGCCGAGCCACACGTACGGCTTGAAGGCGTGTGTCCAGCCCTCCTGCGGGAGCGCGCCTACGTTGTGCACCGAACCCCACTTGCCGGGGAAGTGATAAAGGAGCTGGGCATGCTCGGGCTTGAGGGGAATCTCGAGGGTCAGCTCATCGGCGGGCGCGTCGCCTGTTGGCGTAAGCTGAAGGTCAACGCGAATCATTCCATCGTACTCCACCAGCACTGTCCCCGAAAGCCGGAGCGCCTCGCACTGCGCCTCGCCTCTGAGGACCACGCGCTGAGGCTTCTTCTCCTCTATTGTTGGCGCTCTACCTGACCACGTGAGGGCTTGGCCGCCGGACGCGACCTTCAGTTCCACCGGCCCCGCCAGGACCCATGCGTCCCTGGTTATGACCTCCGTGGGCATCAGGGCCGGGCCGAAGCGGTAGGAGCGGCCCCAGGGCCGGATGGCGGCGCCGGTGACCTTGAGGGGTTGGTACGGCGGGAGTATCACGTCCTGCGCGCCCGTGTGGTCATCGAGCCACCAGGGATGCAGCGGGTCGGAAAGCTCACGTGAGGCCTGAAGAACCGTCTTGCCGCTCTTGTCCAGAACCATGGCGGTGAGGGTGATGTCCTTCGCCGGAAGGTCCTCTGCCTCGAAGGTCACGGTGGTGGGTCCCGTTGGCGAAAGCCGGGGCGCCTCGACGGTCTTCGTGGCTGCGCCGCCCTTCGGGGCTATCGTCACACGACAGGAGTGCTCTCCGGGACGAGAGAGCCCCTCGCCCGCCGTGACCTCCACCTCCAGCTTCCGGTCCTGCACATAGGCGTGGACCGCCATCTGCAGCGGGCTGGTCAGGGCAAGCTGGAAGGGGCAGATGAGGAGTGGACCGGCGGCCCGGGTCACCCGGAGCTCGCCGCGATACTTCACAGGAGCGCCCCCGGCGGCGACCTCAGGCAGGGCAAATGGCAGTGTGCAGGTGTCAGAAGCCCGTCTCTGAATGTCCACGAGAGGCTGCTCTGCCGCGGCGGGCCATATCTTGAGGCTTGAGGCCGCATCCCCGTTGCCGTGCACTCTCGACGTGAGCTGCCCATGACCCGCGAACAGCGGCTCGATCGCGTCCAATGCCGCGACAGGGGCGGAGCGTGTGAAAACGAGGTCGCCGAAGTTCGCTGGCTCCCGAAAACCGGACTCGACCGGAGCCCAGGTGCCCAGGAGATTCTCTTTCCAGGAGCAGTGCAGACAGACGTTCGCGCCCCATCGCTCGCCCTCGCTGGGAGTTGCCGCTTCGAGGTCCGCGAAGGGCACTGCAAACTCGACCCGCCATTCGCCGTCGGCCGGGGCGCCAACACAGCGCGCCCCCTCCGCGTTCCACCCGCTGTCGCCGCCTCTTGCGTCGAAGATCGCACCGGCGCTGTTGAGGGCGAATTGAAAGTACGTGGAGCGCGTCTGACCGGGGTCCACGATGAACTCGATGGCATCATCCAGATAGACCTTGCTATCCCGCGCTTCGTGCTTAGCGAGGGGCATCAAGTCGCGAGGGAGCGGAGTCGCCGCAGCGAAGTACAACGTGTCCTGGTCGAAGGCCATCCAGAAGCGCGGTTGCACGGGGACCAGTTCCCCGCCACCTAGCTGCATCAGCCCAGTCGTGCAGGCGGCCTGGTCCCATTCGCCAGGCGCGAACGCTCCATCAATAGCGGGGGGACGCTCGCACATCCCGACGGTCAGCAACGGCCTCGTCTTGCCTGCCGCCACTCCCGCATAGCCTGAAACGGCCAGAAGAGCAACTGCCGCTAAGCCAAGAGCTGCTGTCAACGGTCTCGTGCGCACTCTCATCGCCCGCCTCTCGTATGCCGCTGGCCTCGCTGAGTCCGTGTTGCTAGTGCCTGGTCGCGTAGTTCCGCGGAGTGTCGTCCCGCCCGCTGAGCGGGACCGGCGTGAGTCGTTGGGAGGGACCGCGTGAGGGCCAAACGGCCGAACTCGGCCCCTTGGGCACGCTGCGGGCCGGCCTCGTGCCTGCGCTCGCCTGGGCGAGTGCAGGCACTCGGAGCGGCCCCTCCATCATACCGACGTGCCTGTGGGGCCCCTCCATGAAGCGACGAACCAAGCGGCGCGCTAGGAGGTTGGGACACGGCCGCTTCTGGCGAATCTCATGC